>DAIRES010000077.1:0-14898 GCA_036795465.1 Hyphomonadaceae bacterium | reverse complement strand
GGGCTGCTGGCATCAGCCGACACGCTGAGGAAGGCGTTGTCGGAGATGGATGCGGATCGGGGAGCGGTAGGGTCTCAGGCTGGGTGAGCCGCGTTGCCCCTCGGGATCCATCCTTCGTCGGTGGGGTGGTGTTATGAGGTGGTAGGAATTGGGCGGAAAGGCATGGAATGGCCCCGCCGCGGCTCTTTTTCCTTGCGGAAGGGCCGGTTTTGCCTTTTTAGCTAGGGCATGCCCGCTTACCGTTCACGCACGACTACCTTTGGCCGCAACATGGCTGGCGCACGCGCTCTCTGGCGTGCGACCGGCATGAAGGATGGCGACTTTTCCAAGCCGATCATCGCGGTCGTAAACTCGTTCACTCAGTTTGTTCCCGGCCATGTCCATCTCAAGGATCTCGGCCAGCTGGTGGCGCGCGAGATCGAGGCTGCGGGTGGCGTGGCGAAAGAGTTCAACACGATCGCGGTTGATGACGGCATCGCGATGGGCCATGGCGGCATGCTGTACTCGTTGCCGAGCCGCGACCTGATTGCGGACTCGATCGAGTACATGGTCAACGCGCACTGCGCGGACGCGATGGTGTGCATCTCCAATTGCGACAAGATCACGCCGGGGATGCTGAACGCCGCGATGCGGCTGAACATTCCGGTGGTGTTCGTTTCCGGCGGCCCGATGGAAGCCGGGAAGGTCGTCTGGAAGGACGAGAAAACCGGCATCACGAAAGAGCACAAGCTCGACCTGATCGACGCCATGATGCAGGCGGGTGACGACCGGATTTCGGATGCACAGGTTGAGGCTGTCGAAGCCGAGGCTTGCCCGACATGCGGTTCGTGCTCGGGCATGTTCACCGCGAATTCGATGAACTGCCTGACCGAAGCGCTGGGGCTGTCGCTGCCGGGCAATGGCACGGTGCTGGCGACGCACAAGGATCGCGAGCAGCTGTTCAAGCGCGCGGGCAGGCTGATCGTCGATATCACCAAGCGGTATTACGAGAAGGACGAGCTGGCGCTCGCGCCGCGTGCGATCGCGACGAAGGAAGCGTTCGAGAACGCCATGGCGCTTGACGTTGCGATGGGCGGATCGACGAACACGGTTCTGCACATTCTTGCTGCGGCGCAGGAGGGCGGTGTCGATTTCACAATGGACGATATCGACCGGATTTCGCGTTCGACGCCGTGCATCTGCAAGGTGGCGCCGGCCTTGTCGACGGTTCACATCGAGGATGTGCACCGCGCGGGCGGCATCATGAGCATTCTTGGCGAACTGGCGCGTGGCGGGCTGCTGCATACGGATGCGAAGACAGTACATTCCCCCTCGCTGGGCCATGCGATTGCCTACTGGGATATCCGCCAGTCGAACGATGAAGAGGTCGAGACCTTCTTCAAGGCGGCGCCGGGCGGCGTGCGGACGACGCAGGCGTTCAGCCAGGAGAAGCGCTGGCCGGAGCTGGATCGCGACCGGGTGAAGGGCGTGATCCGTGCGAAGGAGAATGCTTTCACGAAGGATGGCGGTCTCGCGGTTCTCTACGGGAACATCGCGGAGAAGGGCTGCATCGTGAAGACAGCCGGCGTCGAGGAAGAGATCTGGAAATTCAACGGCGTGGCGCGCGTGTTCGAGAGCCAGGACGAAGCGTCGGCAGCTATCCTGAACAACAAGATCGTCGCGGGCGATGTCGTGGTCATTCGCTATGAGGGGCCGAAAGGCGGGCCTGGGATGCAGGAGATGCTGTATCCGACGACCTATCTGAAATCGCGCGGGCTCGGGAAAGTGTGCGCGCTGCTGACGGATGGCCGGTTCTCTGGCGGCACGTCGGGTCTGTCGATCGGGCATGCGTCGCCGGAAGCAGCGTCGCGCGGGTTGATCGCGCTGGTGGAAGAGGGCGATCCGATCGAGATCGATATTCCGAACCGTTCGATCCGTCTGGCTGTGGCTGACGATGTGCTGGCGCAACGCCGCAAGGCGGAAGAGGCGCGGGGCTCTGCGGCTTACACGCCGAAGGCGCGCAAGCGTGTCGTGTCGGCGGCGCTGAAAGCGTATGCGGCGCTGGTGACGTCTGCGGATACGGGCGCGGTGCGCGATCTTTCGCAGCTCGACAAGTAGCGATCAGACCAGCGGACGCGTCGGGTCGGTTGAGCCGAAGGGCGGAAGCGTTTCGGCTTCGCGCTCGCGAGCGCTGAGTGCGTCCCATGCGGTCAGAAGGTTCTGCCGGCGCTCTCGCCACATCTGAAGCAGGGATTGCAGGCGCGAGAAGGATGGCCAGTCGCGCTCATCGATGTTCAGGGTCTGAATGCTGGACGGGGCGCCGGGAGATACGTCGATCTCATCCGGATTGCCGCTGAACGCGTCGGCGACATGGGTCAGCAGTTCAGCAATCTCGCCCATGAAGTCTTCGACTTCATGGAAGGCGGATAGTCTTTCGCGGTAGTGTTCGAGACAACCAGTCAAAGCCAGCGCAGACATTGAGCTCCCCAACGAGCAGATGTACCGCTAGCAAGAATTGATCTTAGTGGTTAATTTTTTGGGCTGTTTTGATAACCCTCCCTGCGATATCCAGCCGCAGGGCGGGTCATTCGTTGCGGGTTTCCTTCCAGCCGTCGCGTGGACGCATGGCGGCGGGAGAGGACGGCTTCATCGTCGCGCAGGCTTCGGGCTCCATCGTCGAGAGCACGGATGCGATGCGCCAGGCTCCGTCGAGGAAGACGAGATCGAACGCGTCGATGCCGCAATGCACCTGCTCGCCATTGTCGCGCAGTTCATAGGGCGCCCAGACCTGCGCGAGGCCGCCGCGCACGGTGACGGTTGGATCCCAGTAGCGTTCGATGAACGGGTCCGCGTCGGGATCGGGCTCCATCATGCTGGCGTTGGTGTAGGGCTGGACGGGACGTTCGTTGCCGGGCGTGAGGGTCTGTATCCATGAGACGCCTTCGGTGATGAGGACTTCCTCGAGCGCTTCGTCATCATGGTTGCCGATGGCGAGGAGAAAGCGGTCGACCGTCGCGAGGATTTCGGATTCGTAAGGCGACTTCGGCGCTGTGGCTGTGGCGGCAGGCGTGGGCGCGCCAGCGCCCGTGGTGGTGCAGGCCGCGAGGGCGGAGGCGAGGGCGGCTGTAGCCAGAAGACGTTTCATGCGGACACCTGTGCTGCGCGACCCCGCGACCCCCCGGGACGGGAAAGCTAGCATCTTCGTCACGCGGAGCCAGCAAGAATCCCGCTGGCGTTTATGGCCGGGGCGTTTAGCCTGTCGCCAAGGGCTAACGGAGCAGGGAAGCTGGCATGCCGCAGGCATTTTCGAACATGATGACGCCGGTGCTGGCGCTGGTGGTGTGGACGCTGGTGATCCTGGTGTGGCTGTACGCGCGGCGTATTCCCGCGATGCGCAAGGCGGGAATTGATCCCAAGATGATCAAGGGGTCGGAATCCTATGCCAGCCTGCCGCCGATGAACCCCAAGGCGGTGTGGGTGGCGGACAACTACAACCACCTGCACGAGCAGCCGACGATCTTCTATGCGCTGTGCGTGTATTCGCATCTGGCCGGCGTCGTGGACGGGTTCAGTGTCGGGCTGGCGTGGGCCTATGTGGCCATCCGCATCCTCCACAGCTTCATCCAGGTGACGACGAACTTCGTGCCGTTGCGCTTCGTGGTTTTCAACATCGGATCGCTGGTGCTGATGATCCTGGCCGTCGTGAACGTGCTGGGGTTGTTCGGGGTGTATACGGTCGGCGCGCAATAGTCCGACTATTTAAGTATTGACTTATATAAGTGATGGCCAATATTTGTCCTGCAAGCAGCAGGGCAGAGATGATGGCTATTGATATCGACATTGCATCGCACCTCGGCGCCGTCTCGCGCGTGGTGGAGGATCGCGTGCATGACGGGCAGGCGATCCGCGTGGTGATCGCGTCACGCGCGTACGACACCGACATCGAAGACCTGTGGGATGCGCTCACCAATACGGAGCGGCTTCCGCGCTGGTTTGCGCCGGTGGAGGGCGAGCTGAAACCCGGCGGGTGGTTCAAGGTGAAGAACAATGCCCACGGCTCGATTACCGCCTGCGATGCGCCAAGATCGTTTTCCGCGACATGGGAGTTCGGGCCGGCGGTGAGCTGGATCAATGTGATGCTCAAGCCGACGAAGGATGGCGGGACGCATCTGACGCTTGAGCACCTGTGTCCGCCCAACGACCATTGGACAAAGTTTGGTCCCGGAGCGGTGGGCGTGGGGTGGGAACTGGGCTTGCTGGGCCTCGGCATGCATATGCGGTCACAAGCGGTGCGTGACACGTTCGATGAGCATGCCTTCGGCGTTTCGGACGAGGGCAAGGGGTTTGTGCGCGCCACCGGCGCGGGCTGGATCGCGGCAGATGTCGCTGGCGGCGAGGATGCGTCCGAGGCGACGAAGCGCGGCCAGCGCACAATCCATTTCTATTGTGGCGAATCCTTCGATCATATCTGACGCATGCACGCTTTCGATGTTCTCGCAGATCCTGTCAGGCGCCGCATCCTCGAGGTGCTGGCGGAGGGCGAGCATGCATCGGGCGAGGTGGTGGAGGTGATCGCGCGGGAGTTCGGGATCAGCCAGGCCGGCGTCTCGCAGCATCTGAAAGTCTTGCGCGATAGCGGTTTCGCTTCTGTGCGGGTGGATGGGACGCGCCGGGTCTATGCAGTCGACGCCGGGCCCATGCAGGAAGTGGATGCCTGGCTCGACCAGTTCCGGGGCTTCTGGACGGGCAAGCTGGATGCGCTGGCGACCGAGGTGGCGCGCGGCAAGAAACAGCGGCGTGAAGCGAAGGGTGCTTCGACGCCCGGCTCCTTGAAACGGCGTGGAGACCGTTCATAGTCCGGCCGTCATGGCTGGGAGGGATCCGTGAAACTTCAGGCGACGATGCTGTCTTTCACGGTGCTGTTGGCCGCTTGTTCGCCCGCAGCGCCAACGGATCAGCAACCGGCGCCCGCAGCCGCATCGCTTCCGACGGTTGTGGCGCAATCATCCGGCGATGCTCCGCCGACAGTCGATGGCGTGTTCATCCAGAAGGGCGCGTGTCCGGGCGAAGGATGTTACCTCACGGGTCGGATCAAGGCGTACGAGCCGGTTGGCCTGCGCGCGGAGTCGCGGATGGGTGCGGCAGAGGTCACACAGATTGCCGCGGGCGACTGGGTTGACATTGCCGGCACGGAGCTGCGCCTCATTCCTGCGCGCGGGACGTCGCGTGCGTCGGGCGATGTGGTCTATCGGCTGGGCTATGAGGGCGAGGGATGCTCGACTGTCTGGACCAGGGGAAGCCTTGGCAGCTGGTGCGATGATGGCGATCCGTCAGACGACGACATCGTATGGGATGCGGAGACGGAGAGCGCCGATCCGACCCTGGGTTTCTGGGTCGAGGTGAAGCTCCCGGACGGGCGGACGGGCTGGCTCGACGAGGAGAGCCTGCGCAAATTCGGATGCACCGGCTATCAGGATCGCGATGCGGACTGCCCGCCGCTTCAACAATAAGGCTCGAAAACCTAGGCATAAGCGAGGCCTTGCCGGGGCTCTGGACGTGTCGGCGGGCTTGGCCCATATGGGGCGCCTTCCCTGAAGGACCTCCATGGCCGCCCTGCCTGAAAGCCGTTTGCGACAGATGATCGACCGCTTCGAGCAGGTCGAGGCGCGCATGGGCGTGGCGACGGACGCCAAGGAGATCGTGCAGCTTTCGCGCGATCACGCTGAACTCAAGCGCATTGCCGAGAAGGCGCGCGAAGTCCTCATGCTGCGCAACCAGCTCGCCGAGGCCGAGGCGCTGATCGAGGATCCGGGCGCTGACCGCGACTTCGTCAACATGGCGATCGAGGAGCGCGGTGATCTGAAGGCGAAGCTGCCCGAGATCGAACGCGAGATGCAGCTGATGCTGCTGCCGAAGGATCGTGACGATGACGGTTCGGCGATCATCGAGGTTCGCGCCGGTACGGGTGGCGATGAAGCGGCGCTGTTCGCGGGCGACCTGTGGCGGCAGTACCAGCGCTACGCGTCGGGTCGCGGCTGGCAGGTTGAGCTTGTGTCGGCGACCGAAGGCGAGATGGGCGGCTACAAGGAAGTCGTGGCGCAGCTGAATGGCGCGGGCGTGTTCGGCCGGATGAAATTCGAGAGCGGCGTGCATCGCGTGCAGCGCGTGCCGGCGACCGAATCGCAGGGGCGCGTGCACACGTCGGCGGCGACGGTGGCGATACTGCCGGTGCCGGAAGAAGTGAACATCGAGGTTCGCGACCAGGATATCCGCATCGACACTTACCGGTCGTCGGGCGCGGGCGGACAGCACGTCAACAAGACGGACTCGGCCGTGCGCATCACGCACTTGCCGACCAACATCGTCGTGACGTCGTCGGAGAAGTCGCAGCACGAGAACCGCCGCAAGGCGATGGAGCAGCTGAAGATCCGCCTCTACGAACGCGAGCGCGAAATGAAGGACACGGCGCGGTCAGCTGCACGCAAGCTGCAGGTGGGATCAGGCGATCGGTCCGAGCGTATCCGCACCTACAATTTTCCGCAGGGCCGGATTACGGACCATCGCATCAACCTGACGCTCTACAGCCTCGACAAGTTCGTCGAGGGCGATATCGACGAGATGCTGGATGCGCTGATCGCCGAGGATCAGGCCGAACGCCTGGCGCAGCTGGAGAACAGCTGAGCGCGAGCCAGCGCTATTGCGGCACGGGCGTCGTGGACAGGCGCGCGGCTTCGGCAATGCCTTCCTGCACAACGGTGCGAAGGTTGAAGCCCTCCGCCAGAATGTTGTCGACGATCCAGCCTTCCGTCGATTGGACCATGTCCCAATAGACGGTGCGCGTTTCGCCGGGCTGGATCTTGAACGTCGCCTGGACAAACTTGTGACCAGCGGCCGGTTCGCCAAGGCCGGCGTCTGCAGGCGCGGGCGCGACCTTCAGCTCCTTGAAGTCCGTGCAATCCTGGCAGAGCCCGGCGGGGTCGAAGTCGATGACCGGGAAGTCGTCGCCGGCCGCGGTTGTCGCTTGCTTGATGAGGGCGTCGAGTTCGGGCGTCATCGGGATGGATGTGATGGGCGTCGAGTCCTCGCCCTTGCTGATGACAAGCGGCTGATAAAGCGCGGTGACCGTGGCTTCAGGTGTGCCGCCTTGATCAGACGTGCAGGCGCAGGCGAGCAGGCAGAGTGCGGTGAAAGCACGTTTCATCGAGGGCCCCGATCTATGTTCGGCGACCATGGGGGCCGAGTTGCAACCCAAGTCCACTGGTTTCAGTCAACGAGGTGCAGAAAAGCGCGAGCCTTCAGCCCCACGGCCCAGGCTTGCGTGGTTGCGCCGAGGGTTGTTCCCACGGACCGGCCGAGCGCTTGCGCGTCGAGACGATCATCTCGGGCTGAGGCGCCGGGGCGGCCTTGCCGCCGAAGCGACCGAGCAGGGCGGCGACGCGGTTGCTGGTCGACGGGTGAGTCGAGAACAGGTTGTCGGCGCCGTGGCCGTTCAGCGGGTTGATGATGAACATGTGCGCGGTGGCTGGATTGCGCTCGGCGTTGATGTTGACGCGGCCGCCGCGGGCGTAGGCGTCGATCTTCTGCAGCGCTGAAGCGAGCGCCTGTGGGTCGCCGGAGATTTCGGCGCCGCCGGCGTCGGCTTCGTATTCGCGGCCACGGCTGATCGCCATCTGCACGAGAGCGGCGGCCATGGGGGCGAGGATCATGATGGCGATGACGCCGATGAAGCCGCCGGGGCGCTCGCGGTCGTTACCTGCGCCGAAGAAGAAGGCGAAGTTGGCGAGCGCGGAGATGGCGCCGGCGATAGTGGCGGTGACGGTCATCGTCAGCGTGTCGCGGTTTTTCACGTGCGCGAGTTCATGGCCCATGACGGCGCGGATCTCGCGGCGGTCGAGCATGGTAAGCAGGCCGGTGGTGGCGGCGACGGCGGCGTGGGCCGGGTCCCGACCGGTGGCGAAGGCGTTCGGCTGGTCGCTTTCGATGATGGTGATTTTCGGCATGGGCAGGCCGGCGCGCTGGGCCATCTCGCGGACGTCGCTGGCGTAGGTGCGCACGCGGGCGTCGGGATGGTTGGCCGTGACTTCCTGCGCCCTGTACATCGACAGGACGATCTTGTCGGCGTTCGAGTAGCTGATGAGGTTGCCGACCAGGGCGAAGGCGAGGGCGATTGCCATGCCGGTGGGGCCGCCGATCAGGTAGCCGACGCCCACGAACAGGGCTGTCATGGCAGACAGTAGCATGAAAGTCTTGATGTGATTCATGATGTGGAATGTGGCCCTTCCGGGCTGCTGCTCAAGAGGCCCGGCCCGGCCGGGAATGGCCGTCTGCCTCACAGATTCGACAGTATCGGTTAGCGAATTATCTTATGACGGCGCGGGGGCGGCCTGTCTGATCCAAACTCCCTTTTTGGGGATAGATTCAAGGCGGGTCCGGGACCAAGTCCGATTGGCGGACGCGGAATTTGTAACGGACAGGGCGTGCTTTCCATGTATCTGCCGGAAGTTGCTGGGGGCACAGCCGTCGAGGATCGACGCTTTGCACTGAAGCGCGCCACCGACAAATCCCATGCTCGGGTTGAGGGTATTGTGCAGGGCGCCGGCATGTTCGCCGCGCGCGAGGGCTATCGCCGCTATCTCGACGCCACTTTCACGATGCGCGCGGCGTATGAGCGCCTGCTGGATCGTTCGGGTGCGGCGGGGGTCTGGGCTGACTGGCCGGGGCGGAAGATTGCAGGCCTGGTAGCTATGGATATTGCCGATCTCGGTGGAGCGCCGCCGCCCGTGGAAGATATTTCAAAGCCGCTGTCGGCGGCGGAGATGGTGGGCGTGCTTTACGTGCTGGAGGGGTCGTCGCTGGGCGCGAGGGTGCTGGTGAAGGCGGCGGCTGAAATGGGCCTGTCGGCGGAATTCGGCGCGCGGCATCTGTTCCGGCAGGCGGGCGATCGCGATGCCTGGCGCAGTTTCGTGGCGATGATGGCGGCGGCGCTGGACGCGCCGTCTCATGATGCAGCCAACGCGACGTTCAATGCGTTTGCCGACGCTTACAGCCGGATGGCGGATCGCGGATGATCGAAAAGCTTGTCACGGCAGTCCCGCAGTTCGGTGAAGCCGACCTGACGAACTGCGACCGCGAACCGATCCACATTCCTGGCTCGATCCAGCCGCATGGCGCGATGCTGGTTTATGACGCCGCCCAGCAGACGGTGACGCACGCTTCCGCCAACGCGGCGGAGATGCTCGGCTATGATCGCGGCGAGGTGGTTGGGCGGGCGCTGGAAACGATCATTGGCGCTGACGCCGCGCATTCGGTGAGGAACGCAGCGGCGAAGTCGGTTGGGCCGACAGCGCCCGGACTGGTGTTCGCGCTGGCCGTTGAAGGAAGCACGAAGCGGTTCGACGTGGCGGTGCATGCCTATCTCGGTCGGACCTACCTGGAATTCCAGCCAGCGGCTGACGACGCCGACGGGTATGGACCGCTGGAGCTGACGCGTGCGCTGGTGCGCCGGCTGGCTGACGAGAAGAGCGTACCGAAGCTGGCTGCGTCTGCCGCGCGGATGATCCAGCTGATGATCGGCTATGACCGCGTGATGATCTACAAGCTGCTGCATAACGGAGCAGGGCGTGTGATCGCGGAGCAGAAGCGCGCCGACCTCGGGAGCTTCCTGAACCAGCATTTTCCGGCGTCCGATATTCCGGTGCAGGCGCGCGAACTCTACAAGCGCAACTGGATCCGCATGATCTCGGACGTGCGATATACGCCGCAGCCGGTGTTGCCGGCGCTGAGCAAGACCGAAGCGGCGCTGGACATGAGCTACTCGCAGCTTCGCTCCGTCTCGCCGGTGCATTGTGAGTACCTGCAGAACATGGGCGTCGATGCGTCCATGTCGATTTCCATCATGGTGGAAGGCGAGTTGTGGGGGCTGATTGCCTGTCACCACTATTCGCCGAAAGCCGTGCCGTTGCCCCAGCGCGTTGGCGCCGAGCTGTTCGGTCAGTATTTCTCGCTGCAGGTGGAGACGCTGGAACGGCGCGAGCGGTTCGATATCGCCAGCAAGGCGCGGGCGCGGCTGGATCGCATCGTGGCCGAACTGCCGCCGGAAGAAGAGCTGCATGAATCGCTAAGCCCGCGCATTGCTGACATTGCGCATCTGATCCCCTGCGATGGCGCCGCATTGTGGATCAACCGGGCGTGGATCACGACCGGCGCCGTGCCGCCGGAAACGATGATCAAGCCGCTGGCGCAGTTGCTGGATACGGCGGCGCAAGGCGAAGTCTGGGCGACCAACCAGCTCAGCAAGTTCATCCCTGAAGCTACTGACCACGTTGAAGCGGTCGCGGGCATGCTGGCGATTCCGATTTCGCACTCCCCACGCGATTACCTGTTGTTCTTCCGATCGGAAGAAAGCCGGTTCGTCGACTGGGGTGGGGAGCCGGTGAAGCAGGTTGGTCCGCTTGGCGATCGCCTGACACCGCGCAAGAGCTTCGATCTGTGGCGTGAGGAAGTGCGCGGCCAGTCGACGCCATGGACCGAGAGCGACAGCGCGATTGCAGACGCGGTGCAGAACTATCTGCGCGACGTTGTGCTGAGGCACACGGAAGCGACAGCTGAAGAGAAGAAGCGGACCGAGGTTCGCCGGAAGCTGGTGAATGAAGAGCTGAACCACCGCGTCAAGAATATCCTCGCGCTGACGAAATCGATTGTCGAACAGTCGAAAGCCGGCGCGCGCGATGTGAAGGGCTATGCCGAAGCCGTGGCGGGCAGGATCCAGGCGCTGGCGTTCGCGCATGACCAGATCACGCGCGAAGGCGGCGGCGGCGACCTGCGCAGGCTGCTGGAATCGGAAATGGCGGCGTATGGCGGCGCCACGGGCGGCGAACGGACAAGCCTGCAGGGCCCGCCCCTGCGGCTCAATGCGCGCGCGTATTCATCGATGGCCCTTGTGGCGCACGAACTCGCGACCAACGCGGCGAAATACGGCTCGCTGTCCACCAACAGCGGCTCCGTGCGCGTAACGTGGGCGGTGGCGCCCAATGGCGATTGCGAACTGGTCTGGGAAGAACGGGGCGGGCCGGAGGTTGTCGCACCGACACGCAGCGGATTTGGCTCGACGCTGATCAATCGCGTAGTGCCGTTCGATCTGGGTGGCGAGGCGCAGATCAGCTTTCCGCCGGAAGGCGCAACAGCGCGATTCCTCATCCCCGCCCGGTATGTGATGGCAGGGGATCTGCTCGAAGGCGTTGCGGCGAGCGCGGCGCCGGAGAGTGAAGTGCACCGCGCCAGCCTGTCGGGCCTGCGTGTGCTGCTGGTGGAAGATCAGGTGCTGATCGCGCTGGATGCCGAGAGCTGCCTCAAGGAGCTCGGCGCCGCGCAGGTCATGATCGCGCCCACCTCCGAACATGCGGTGAAGTACATCGGCCAAGTCAGGCCTGACCTTGCCGTGCTGGACGTGAACCTGGGCGACCACACATCGGCGCCGGTTGCGGAATTGCTGCGCAATCTCGGCGTGCCGTTCATGTTCGCCACGGGATATGGCGACACGGTGATGGTGCCTGAATCGATGCGGTCAGTGCCCGTCGTCCGCAAGCCGTATGCGGGCGCAACGCTCGCGGACGCGATCACCAACCTGCTGCGTGGGCAGGGAGCGAAGTAGGCTACTGCACCGTCACGGTGATCTTTTTCGACATGATGTGCGCGGGCTTATGCAGCTCGTGATTCATGTCGCCGAAGGCGAGCTGGAGTGTGTGCTGGCCGGGCCCAAGCTGCAGCACGACTTCCGTCTGGCCGCCTCCGAAATGCATGTGCTGGGCGTCGTTTGGAATGGCGAACTGCATTTCTTCCGCGCTCAGTTCCGTGTCGATGAGAAGGTGGTGGTGGCCGGTGTTCGGCTTGTCCACCAGGGCAGGCGCAATGCCGATGCCATAGGCGCCGAAGACGACGCGGAAGGATTGCGGCACCGTCATGCCATCGCGCAGGTTGACGAAATAGACGGCCGGGCCGGCATCAGCGTGCAGGGCGACAGCATCGGCGTCGCGCTTGGCAAGCGCTTCGGCAACCGCGGCTTCGGTCGTGGCCGCGGACGCAGCCGGATCAACCGCAGGCGCGGCGGGGGCAGGTTCACTGCAGGCGGCAAGGGCCAGCACGAGTGTCGAGGCCGCGATGAAGCGTGCGATGCGCATGGAGTTCTCCCTGAGTTCACGCCACACATAACACAAGGCAGGCGTGAGGCGAGGGGAGTCCGATCACGCGCGATAGATCATGCGTGACTGCGCCACTCCGGCAGGTTGTCGGCGCCGGTGTGGATACTGCCTATGGCGCCCACGGGGTAATGGCTTGAGCTTGTCAGGTGGGCGATCTCGTCCATGCTGGCGGTGCGCGCCACGGTGCGGGCGCCGCCGGGCATGCGGGCGAGGATGACGGCGTGGGTTGGCGCGCCGGCATGGTCGTGGACGACCGTGAAGGTCTCCAGTTCAGCCTCGCCCTCCGGGGTCTCGTCCACTGGACGAACGTCTCCCATCAGAAGATCGGCGCGCTGCTGAACGCCAGCGTCCAGCGTGATGTCATGCACGTCGCCCGAGATTGCCGGCTCGCGGCTGAGGGCGAGGCCATAATGCTTGGTGACGAATTCGCCCTGGCCATAAAGGAGCCCGTTGGACGCGCCTTCCCGCATCCGGCGCACCATGGCGCAGGCGGCGTGGGTCATGTGATTGTTGAGCGGCGCGCCGAAGAAGCTCAAACCGCCGGTGACGGTCGGTTTCGTGGTTGGCGGCAGGTTCAGCGTGCGCTGCGCCAGCTTGGGCACGATGGGAAAGCAGGAATAGAGTTCGAGAGCGTCGAAGTTGTCGCCGCGCAACTGTGCCTGCATCGTCTCCAGCAGGACGTGCTGCGCCATGCTGTGACGATAATGGTCGCGCGCAAGCCAGTCGCGCCGTTCGTTGGCGAATGCACCGAGGCCGAAGAAAACCAGCTGTTCGTCCGGGATGCCGGCCGCCCGCGCCTTGGCAAGCGAGGTGATGATGACGGCGGCGCCTTGGTTCACATTCGGATTGGCGACCATGCGCTTGGTATAGGGCCAGGAGATATAGCGATTGTCCGCCGTCGGCGTGGTGATCTCTTCCGGCGTCAGCGCTTTCTGTTGCCACGCGTAGGCGTTGCCTGCCGCGACCTGCGAATAGACAGACCAGATGCGGCCGGTCTCTTCCTGCGCCTGTGCCGGCGTCTGCCTCCAGGCGTGCGCGGCCGCGACCTCGTAGAACGGATAGACATTCACCGGCCAGGCGACGCCTTGCCGTATCGCGAGCGGGTGGACGTAATCAGCTGCGCGTTTGAACCGGGGCGCATTGACCGCATAAGGCGTCCACGGAAGCTCGGCATTGGCGCGCTTGGCGTTGTTGACCGCGTATTGCGCTTCAGCGCCGAGAACGATCGCGGTCGAGCTTTCGCCGCGGGCAATGCGCTGGGCGCTTTCGTGAAGAAAGCGCACCGGGCTTTCACCGCCGACGTCGCCATAGACGGCCCGCCGTGGCGCGATACCCAGCATGGCGCAGAGCTGGCCTGTCGGGTTCTCATAGCGCCAGCTGACAAGACCCACTATGTCCAGCGAATCCACATCGCTCAGAAGGCCACGCGCCTCGGCGTTTGCCCGCTGTGCGGCTTCCGTCATCAGGCGCAGCGGCTCCATCGCCGCCGTGAAATCCTTCGAGCGGTCGGTGATCTCGCCAATGCCGGCGATGACGGGAATTCGGTCAGGAGGCAGGGTCATGATTGATCAAGAGCGCAGTCGTTGCGGACAATCAATCCTGAAATCGACGCGCGGCCTTGCCGGGCGGACGGGCCGTGCTAGCCGTTAGGGCATGCGGATCGCTGGATCATTGCTTGCCGCCTGCTGTCTGGTCTGTGCGCCTGCCTGGGCGCAGGAGAGCTTCCGAGCGCCGCGAACGTCCTCCGGCGCCCCCGATCTTCAGGGCGTGTGGAGCAGTCTGACGGCGACGCCGCTGGAGCGGCCGGCCGTCTTCGATGGTCCGACCACAACGGATGAGCGTGCTGCTGCGTTCTCCGTGTCGAGCGCGCAGGCGTTCTCGTCGGATACCAGCGACGGTGTCGGCGCACGTGGCTCGGAATGGTGGGAATTCAGCGCTCACATGACGCGCATCAACGGGCAGATCCGCACGTCGCTGATCGTCGATCCGACGGATGGAAAGATGCCGTACAGCGAGGCTGGCCGCGCGCGATTGAAGAAGCTGCAGGCGGCGGTGATGACGGATTTCGATGGGCCCGAGGGCAGGCCGTCGACCGAGCGTTGCCTGACGGGCGGCTCGGGCGCGACAGGGGCGCCGCTGTTCGTGCCGCGCTATAATGCGAACTACCAGATCGTGCAGACGCCCGACCATCTTCTGATTTCGATGGAGCAGAACCGGGAGGTGCGCATCGTTCGCCTGAACGGCGCGCCGCGCCTGCCGCTGGAGATGCGGCGCTGGATGGGCGATTCCGTGGGTCGGTGGGAGGGCGACACGCTGGTGGTGGAAACCGCCAACTTCATGCCGGGTGATGCATTCAAGCCTGCGTCCCCGCTGCTTGTCTCCGAGAATGCCAGAGTGATCGAGCGTTTCACGCGCATATCGGCCAATGAGATTCTCTACGCCTACACGGTCGAGGATCCGGAGGTGTTCAGCCGGACCTGGCGGGCCGAGATGGTTCTGTCGGCGACGCCCAACGTGATTCTCGAATACGCCTGCCATGAAGGAAATTATTCGATGGCGGGAATGCTGGCCGGCGGGCGGGTGAAAGAGAACATCCGGAAATAGCCCGGTCATTTGTCCGGAGCGCCGTATCCTAGGGCTGGTAGTCGGAAACGCCTGCAAACCCCCACAGGTTGGGCCGCTGAAATAGTTCAGCGCGCCTATGTTTTCATGCTTTGTTCAC
>DAIRES010000076.1:0-15008 GCA_036795465.1 Hyphomonadaceae bacterium | reverse complement strand
CATGGACGCAGGGGATCATTGCCGTTATCGCTTCGAACGAAGCCAACGGGGGTTGTGCCGATAGATGCTGAAGAGCCCTGAAATCCGCCGGATCGCATTGATCGGAGGCGTGGTTCTGGTTGGCGCGGCTGTGCTTGGCGCCGTGCTTTTCCAGGATGCGCTGTTCCGGATGTCGATTACGCCGCAGGGCCGCTTCGCGCAGGAAGCCGCTCCGCCTCGGCCGGACTACGCGAGGCCCGAGTCGTGGGCGCTGCGGCCGGCCCAGCCGCCGCCGGGCGGATGGGAGACGCCGTGGGGGATCGACACGTTCTTCATTCCGCCGGCTTCGGCGTATTCGAACGCCGGCTGGAATGTCGCCATTGATGACGCCGATGCACTGGAGCGATTGAAGCAGCGCATCCTTCCCAACCATGCGGGTCCGTTCCTGCAGGCAGGCCCCGTGTATGCGCCGCTGTATCGGCAGGCGTCGCTTCATTCGGAGATCAATGTCGGCGGCGAAGGCGATGGCGCGTTTGCGCTGGCCTATGACGATGTGCTGCGCGCGTTCGATCAATACATGGCGGCGGACAATCGCCATCGCGGCATTGTGCTGGCGGGTGTTGGACAAGGCGGGCTTTATGCGCAGCGACTGCTGGCTGATCGGTTTCAGGTTGAGCCCCTGAAGAGCCGCCTTGCTGCGGCTTACATCATCGACGCGGCGACGCCGGCGGATTTCCCCGGCAAGGCTGTGAGCCAGCCGCTCTGTGCGCAGTACGAGCAGATACATTGCATCGTGGCGTGGAAGACGATCGTGGCCGGAGACGACGCTTCGCGCTTCCGGGATCAGTCACCGGTGTGGACGGCGGACTGGAAGATCGCCGCGTCGAAGGGAAAGCAGCTTGCCTGCGTGAACCCGCTGCGCTGGACGCTGGATGATGAACTTTCGGCGCGCGTGGACCATCGCGGCGCGGCGCGGGCCAAGGGCGCGGACGATCTGGAGCCCAACATCATCGAGAAAGCGGTGACGGCGCGGTGCAAGGATGGCGTGCTCGAGGTGGAGCGTCCTTCCGCCCCTGAGCTGCAGGCCGACAATGGCGCGGGCGCGCAGTACAAGACGCCTGAGCTGAACCTGTTCTATGCCGACATCGTGCCGAACCTTACCGGTCGCATGACGGCGGCGACGGCGTGGCTCGACAATATCGATAACGCGCGCAAGCCGGCCGAGCCGCTTCCGCCGGCGGTGGCGTTTGAAGACGCGCCGATCTATCGCCCCGACGGGCAGCCCGAGCCGGTGCAGTAGCCGCCAAACGAAAAGGGCGGCCCGAGGGCCGCCCTGATGCTTTGTATTTCAGGAAGATCAGACGTCTGCCGCGACCTTGGCGGAGACGATCTTGCCGGGCTTCTTCGGCGGCTCGCCCTTCGGCAGCGCATCGACGGCGTCCATGCCGTCCAGCACCTTGCCCCAGGCCGTGTACTTGCGATCGAGGAAGGATGCGTCGTCGAGGCAGATGAAGAACTGGCTGTCGCCGGAGTTCGGATCGCTGGAACGCGCCATCGAGCAGACGCCGCGCTGGTGACTGACGTCGTTGAACTCGGCGCGGAGCTTTTCGCCCGAACCGCCCATGCCGGTGCCGGTGGGGTCGCCGCCCTGGGCCATGAAGCCATCGATCACGCGGTGGAACACCACGCCGTCATAGAAGCCTTCGCGCGCCAGTTCCTTGATGCGCGCAACGTGGCCGGGCGCCTTGTCCGGCAGCAGCTGGATCGTGACCGCTCCGGTATCCAGCGTGAGGATCAGGGTGTTCTCTTTGTCAGCGCTCACGGGGTAGGCCTTTCGACTATGACTTCAACGGGAGGGAGTTGGCAGGCCTCATATGGGTCAGCAGCCGTGAGGGTGGCAAGGGTCGCGGCAAATTCAGGCCCATCCGTGCGGCGGACATAGACAGTGGGACGTTTCTTTTCCGGAATGTCCGCCACCACCATGGCCTTGTTCAGCTTGTCAGCCTGCGAGGGCGTAGTGAAGCGGCCGTCGGTCTCGGTCGGGCCGACCTTGATGCCCTGGATGACATCGACGCCGGTGAGTGCGCGGCCCCAGACAGTGTATTTCGCATCGAGACCTTCCGGGCCGACGCGCGGCTGGCGCATCAGGAAGAACTGCGTGTCGGCGCTGTCGGGATCGTTGGTGCGCGCCATCGACGTGACGCCCGCGCAATGCAGCGCCCACGTCTTGGCGACGGGCGGATCGGAGATCATCGCGGTCTCGTCAGGCTGGCCCTGCACGAGGAAGCCTTCGAGATAGCCGAGCTTGTCGCCGTTCGGCGTCGCGCCGAACCACTGCACTTTCTGTTTCGAAGGATCACGCTTCCACGTGAATTCGCCCTTCAGCATCGGGTAGCGCGGATAGATCTGGTACACGGCATAGACCTCGCCGCCCTGCGCCATGAAGTCGTTGATGACGCGGTGAAACGGCAGCTTGTCGTAGTTGGTGTCGCGCGTGATCTTCTTCACCTGCGCGACATGCACCGGCGCGATATCGGGACGAAGTTCGATCAGCACTTCCTGCTTGTTGATCGTGAACTGCAGCAGGTTCTCGGGGTCGATCTTGCGCCAGTTAGCCGGGTCATCGGCGGGACCGGCCCATGCCGCGCCCACGAAAGCCAGCGACGCCGCAGCGGCGGCCGACATCAGAACTTTACGGTACATGCTTACTTGCCCTTTTTCGGCCCATACTTCGCGAGCAGCTTCTCTTGAACTGCCTCTGGGACGAATAAATCGGCTCTTCCGCCGAGCCGCGCAATCTCTTTCACCAGTCGGGATGACACAGCCTGGTGATGCGGATCGGCCATCAGGAAGACGGTTTCGATCTCGTCATTCATCCGCTGGTTCATTGCAACCATCTGGAATTCATACTCGAAATCCGAAACGGCGCGGAGGCCGCGGATGATCATGCTGGCCCCGCACTGCTCTGCGAAATGAATCAGCAGGTTGTCGAATGGCCGGGCCTCGATCTCGACGCCGTTGGCGAGCTTACGGGCCTCGTCCACCACCATCTTGGTGCGCTCTTCCAGCGTGAAAAGCGGACCTTTGCCTTCATTGATGGCGACGCCGATGATGAGCTTGTCGACCAGCTTCACAGCCCGGCCGATGATATCGAGATGGCCGTTGGTGATTGGATCAAACGTGCCGGGATAAAGCCCTATCCGTTTGACGCTCCGCCCAGCCAGGCGAGACCTGGTTGTAGCTGAACCACGCACCGGTCGCGGTTCACCCGCCGCCCGTCTTTCCGGCCGTCTCGTCACCGCTCTGGTCCTCCAGCCTCTCCACGGAGACCACCCGTTCGCCCGCTGCAACGCGCAGCACACGAACCCCCTGAGTCGCCCGTCCCGCAATGCGGATCTGATCCACGGCGCAGCGTATCAGTTGCCCCGCATCTGTCACCACCATGATCTCGTCCGACCCGCCGATGGGGAAGCTTGCGACGAGCTTTCCGTCCTTCGGCAAACGGTGGGCGATGAGTCCCTTCCCGCCCCTTCCCGTGCGACGATAGTCGAAGGCGGAGGCGCGCTTGCCCATGCCCTCTTCCGTAAGGGTGAGGATGAACTGCTCGGCCTGTTGCAGCTGCGCGAAACGTTCTTCGCTCAACTCGACTTCGCCGTTCGCCTCGGCGGACGGGGTGGAATCGTCTCCGTCGGACGCGGTATCGTCTTCGACTTCCTCGACAGCATCTTCGCCTTCAGCGCGACGGGCCGCGTTGGCCCGCTTGAGATAGGCGCGCGCCTCGGGTGGCGTGACGTCGATCTGGCCAAGTACGCTCATCGCGATCAGCGCGTCGCCAGCGCCAAGCTTGATGCCGCGTACGCCGGTTGAGGTGCGACCAGTGAAGACGCGCACGTCTTCCACCGAGAAGCGGATGCACTGACCCAGCGCAGTCGTCAGCAGGACATCATCGGCCGGGGCGCAGAGCTGGACGTCGACGATGGCGTCCGAGTCATCTTCCAGCTTCATGGCGATCTTGCCCGCGCGGTTTACCGACAGGAAGTCCGTCAGCAGGTTGCGGCGCACGCCGCCGGACTTGGTGGCGAACAGGATGTTGAGCCTGGCGCGTTCTTCCTCGTCCTGCGGCAGGGGCATGACGGATGTGATCCGCTCGCCGCCCTTCAGGGGGAGAATGTTGATGAGGGCCTTGCCGCGCGCCTGTGGCGCGCCCAGCGGAAGACGCCAGACCTTCTGCTTGTAGGCCATGCCCGTAGAGGAGAAGAACAGGATCTCTGTGTGCGTGTCGGCGGCGAAGAGACGGACGACGAAATCGTCTTCCTTCGTCTCCATGCCGCCGCGGCCTTTGCCGCCACGGTTCTGCGTGCGGTAGGCCGAGAGCGCCGTGCGCTTCACATAGCCGCCATGGGTGACCATGACGACCATGTCTTCCTTCTCGATGAAGGCTTCATCTTCCAGATCGAGATCGGCTTCGATGAATTCAGACCGGCGCGGGACCGCGAACCTGTCGCGGAACTCCGTCAGCTCACCACGAATGATGTCGAGAACGCGCGGACGCGATCCGAGGATATCGAGGTAATCCTTGATTGCGTCTGCGAGGCCGGACGCTTCCTTGCCGATCTCGTCACGACCAAGGTTGGTCAGGCGTGAGAGCTGCAGGGCGAGGATGGCGCGCGCCTGCTCGTCCGAAAGCCGGATCTCGCCCTTGTCGCTGATGACCGTGCGCCGGTCGGCGATCAGCCCGATCAGCGGACCCATATCCATCGCCGGCCATGCGCGATCCAGCAAGGCGATGCGCGCCGAGTCCGGGTCTGACGAATAGCGGATGATCCGGATGATTTCGTCGATGTTGGCGACCGCGAGCGCGAGGCCGATCAACACGTGGGCGCGATCGCGCGCCTTGTTCAGCTGGAACTTGGTGCGCCGCGCGACGACATCCTCACGGAAGCGGATGAAGGCCTGCAGCATCCCGCGCAGGGTCATCAGTTCGGGCCGACCGCCATTCAGCGCCAGCATGTTGACGCCGAACGACGTCTGCATCGGCGTCAGGCGGTACAGGTTGTTGAGGACGATGTCGGCGGAGCTATCGCGCTTGATCTCGATGACCATGCGAATGCCGTTGCGGTCGCTCTCGTCGCGCAGGTCGGCAATGCCTTCGATCTTTTTCTCGCGAACCAGTTCCGCGATTTTCTCGACCATCGCGGCCTTGTTCACCTGGAACGGAACTTCGCTGACGATGATGGCTTCGCGGCCGCCCTTCACCGTTTCGATGTCGGTCTTGGCGCGCATGATCACGGAGCCGCGCCCCGTCATCAGGCCGTTGCGGGAGCCCGCGCGACCGATGATCTGGCCACCCGTAGGGAAGTCCGGCCCCGGCACCATGTCGAGCAGCGCTACATCCTCGATCGCGGGGTTCTCGATCAGCGCCAGCGTGGCTTCGATGATCTCGCCGAGATTGTGGGGCGGAATGTTGGTCGCCATGCC
Organism: Hyphomonadaceae bacterium; assembly: GCA_036795465.1. Taxonomy (GTDB): domain Bacteria; phylum Pseudomonadota; class Alphaproteobacteria; order Caulobacterales; family Hyphomonadaceae; genus UBA7672. Next base: position 9,551 of record DAIRES010000076.1, on the reverse strand, counting down.
GACGGCGATGCCGCCTGCGCCGTTGACCAGCAGGTTCGGAAACACGGCCGGCAGGACGCTCGGCTCGAGTTCCTTGCCGTCATAGTTGTCGATGAAGTCGACCGAGTCCTCGCGGATGTTGGCCATGAGGCCCATCGCGGCCTTGGTCATCCGGCATTCGGTGTAACGCATGGCGGCGGGCGGATCGTTGTCGATCGACCCGAAGTTGCCCTGCCCGTCGATCAGCATCAGGCCCATCGAGAAGGGCTGCGCCATGCGCACGAGGGCGTCATAGACGGACTGGTCGCCGTGCGGGTGGAAGCGCGCCAGCACGTCGCCGACCGCGCGGGCCGATTTCGAGTACGACTTGTCGGGCGTCATGCCGATGTCGAACATCGAATACAGGATGCGCCGGTGGACCGGCTTCAGGCCGTCGCGCACGTCCGGAAGAGCGCGCGAAACGATGACGCTCATCGCGTAATCGAGATACGACTTCTTCAGTTCGGTGGTGATCGAGATCGGCGCGATTTCGCCAGCGCCGTTCGCCCCTGAGGAGGCGGGTTTGTCAGGAGTGTCGGTCAAGCAGGAAACGTCCGGAAAGAGGGCGGCGTAACCGCCGGGATTCGTAGCCTCTTTCTAGCCCATTTGTGCGCCGCCACACAAACGTTTCGGACCGTTGATCCACAGCCCTGACGCGTTGATTTAGCGGGAAAATCCGAAGATCTGGCGTTCAGCGCGCGGACTCGCCGATTCAGACGACGAACCGACGCTCCCGAAGCCCCGGAATCTCGCCGGCGCCCTGCCCGGATCGCAGCGAAATCCGGGCGTAGAAGCAGGCGCAGGAGACCGGGGGCAGCGGGGCTCAGGACGTCAGTTGAACGTCCAGCGGGCGCTCAGGAGGCCGATCGCTTGCGAGTTGCGGCGCTCGGTCTCGATGAAGCCCAGGGGATCGGTGTCGCGCGGGCCGGTATAGACCCGACGCTCGATGTCGAAGCTGTACGGATCGAAGTTGTTGAGCTCGGCCCGCAGCGTGAAGCCGGGATCGGGCTTCCATTCCACGAACGAGCTGTAGAAATCGCGGAGCTTCAGGCTTTCGACGCTCGTGCCCTGATAGTAGGTTTCGCGCCATCCCTGATACCATCCTAACCCGAATGTGAGGTTGTATTCCGGGAGGTCGTGGCGGTAGCTTAAGTTGATGTCTTCGGGCCGCTGGCCGGAGATGCGACGTTTCTCGCCCGTCAGCGGATCGGTGACTTCGCTGTTCTGCCAGAGGGACTCGATCTTCACTTCGGCGCCCTTGATGCCGATCTTGTTGAGCGGAAGCGTCAGGTTGAACGACACGACGTCGGTCGTGCCATCGCCGATATTGCCGGGGCCCGAGACGAACACTTCCGTATCGGGCGTACCGTCATTGTCCGTGTCCACATCGACCCGACGGGGGAAAACGTCGACGACATCCGAAATGTCTTCGTGGCGCAGGGTCAGCACGGCGGCGGCGCCTTCCCAGAAGCGCTTTTCGTAGGCGGCTTCGTAAACCCAGCTCTTGTTCGGCTCGAGGTCGGAGTTGCCGGTGTCCTGCACGCCCGTGTTGAGATCGACCTCTGACGCAAAATCCTGGAAGTTGAGCTGGCCGACTTCACGTTCGATGCGGAGGCGAACCTGATCGTCGTCCGTGGGCGACCAGGAGGCGAGCAAGCGCGGCTTGGGATAGGTGAACGATCGCTCCTTCTCGATCTGGCCCGACTGCTCGATCGTCGATTGTTCGACGCGCAGGCCGGCTTCCAGCGACCAATGTTTTGAAGGCCTCCAAGAGACCTGCCCGAACAGTTCTCCGCGCAGTTCCTCGACCAGAACGTCCGAGGCATCGAGCATCTGCGGAGTGCCGTTCACGGAAAGCGCGACCTGCTGATCGCGGTAGTTGTAGGCAATCTCCCCGCCGCCTTCGAAGGAAAGCTCGGGAGACATCGTGTAGCGAAGGATGGAGCGACCGATGCGTTCGCCCGCCTCGGCTTCGATCTGGAACAGCTGTGATGCATCGGGATCGACGCCGAGCGGGTCGTGCGCGAGGCCGGTGGCGTCCAGCGTTCCGACCGACAGCTTGAACAGGCCCAGCGTCTCCCATTCCAGTCCGGGCGCCAGGGTCGTGATGTAGTTGACGCCGACCTCACCCCGCTTGTTCGCGGAGCGGCTGACATACTGTTCGTCCGTCATCGTGGAACGGAAGCGCTGCTCGTTCTTGAACTCGTCGTGGGAGATCAGTCCGTTGACGCTCAACGTGCCGCCGAGCTGGGAACCCTTGTAGCTGCCACGCAGGGCATGGCTGAAGCCGTCGCCTTCCGTGAGCGAGTTCTCGTAGAGATCAAGGCCGCCGGTGACGGGATCGACCGTGGTGCGCCAGCCGGAGCCAACGGAGTCGTCCATCGACACGCCGCGGCTGAAGCCAAACTCGAACTGATCCTCACCTATGCGGCGGGTCGCGGAGTAATTGACGCCGGGAATCGTTTTACCTGTCTTGGCGAACAGGAAGCTGCGCACGCCGAGCACTTGCTGGAACGTATCCGCTTTCTTGCGGACCACGTTGGCGACAACCGTCTGGCCCTGCATGTCGATGCCCGGAACGCTGCCGCGGATGACTTCGATGCGCTCGACCTGGTCAATCGGGATCCGGCCCAACGTGTCGGCGAGCGAGTCGGTCTTGATCGTGGGGCGCTGGCCGTCGATCAGCACGTTGCCGGCGGCCCCGGCAAAGCCGCGAACCTGATCGTTGCTCTCGAACGTGAAGCCCGGCAGCCGGTTGATCATTTCCAGCGCGGTGTTCGGCCGGGAGACCGCAAAGTCCGCCGGGGTGTAGGAAATGACGCCCTGCCGTTCTGCAACAGCCGTCGTTCCAGCGGCCGGCTGCCCTTCCTGAGCGAATGCAGGTGTAGAGAGCGCAGCAATCAGAATTGACGCGAAACTAGATGAATAGTAGCTCGGCATTTGCGTCTCCGCATTCAGCGGACTGAATCGCCGCCTGACCCGGATTTATCGATATTCGATAAATACCCCGGCGGCAAGCGATAAACGCGGGCCTTAGTCCAGATCCTCCACAACCGTTTCCGGTCCCAGCTTCTGCGACAGCGAAGCTGCAAGGAATTCATCGAGATCGCCGTCGAGAACGCCCGCCGTATCAGACGTTTCCACGCCCGTCCGGAGGTCCTTCACCATCTGATAGGGCTGCAGAACATAGGAGCGGATCTGCCTGCCCCAGCCGATCTCGGTCTTGGAGTCGGCCTCGGCCTGCGCGACGGCTTCGCGCTTCTTCAATTCCATCTCGTAGATGCGCGCGCGTAGCATGTCCCACGCCTGGGCGCGGTTCTTGTGCTGCGATCGCTCGGCCTGCACGGCCACGACGATGCCGGTCGGAATGTGCGTGAGGCGAACCGCCGAGTCGGTCTTGTTGATGTGCTGACCGCCTGCGCCCGACGCGCGATACGTATCGGTGCGAACGTCCTTGTCCTGGATGTTCACCTCGATCGTGTCGTCGATCACCGGATAGACCCACACCGATGCAAAGCTGGTGTGCCGGCGCGCGTTGGAGTCGTAAGGCGAGATACGCACGAGACGGTGGACGCCGCTCTCACTCTTCAGCCAGCCATAGGCATTCTCGCCCTTGATGAGCATGGTGGCTGACTTGATGCCAGCAGTCTCGCCCGCGTGCTCGTCGATCTCCTCGACCTTCATGCCGTGGGCGTTGGCGTAGCGCACATACATGCGCCGCAGCATCGACGCCCAGTCCTGACTCTCCGTGCCGCCAGCGCCGGCGTTCACTTCGATATAGCAGTCGTTGGCATCGACCTCGCCAGAGAGCAGGGCCTTCAGCTCTGCTCCCTTTGCCTTCTCCACCGCGGCGCGGATGCTGGCGTCGACCTCGGCGAGCGTGGCCTTGTCGCCCTCGGCTTCCGCCATATCCCACAGCGTCTCGGCATCATCTGCCTCGCGCTCGAGCATGCGGATATCGTTCATGGCGGATTCGATGCGCGTGCGTTCGCGCATCATCGGCTGGGCTTTTACCGGGTCGTTCCAGAAGTCCGGGCGCTCTGAAAGCGCGTTCAACTCTGCTAGGCGCTTCTCGGCGACGCCCCAGTCAAAGACGCCTCCTGAGCAGGCCGATGGACTGCCGGATAGTCTCGATCATGTTTTCGAGTTCGGGCGTCATCGCTTGCTCGTGAATACTTGAGGAAGGTCTTCCAGACGGGCCGTCTAGAAGGTGCCGTCCTCAAGTGTCAACTCTTCCGGCGGTTTGGCTGGTTGCTCGGGCTGGTTCGGATCAGCCGGATTGCTGGTCGTTACCGCGTCCGCGCCGGGCTGCGCGATGATCTGGCCATCGCGTGTCGCCGTCGCCGACTCGTCGCCCGCGCCCATCTTGCTGTAGTCGATCCGGTAGCCATCTGCCCCAACGGGCACATCGCAACGGTCAACCGGAGCAGAGCCCGGGCGGAACGCCTCGGTGATGATGAGCCGCGTATCCGGGGCTGGTTGGCAGCCGCTATCGGCGTCAACCTCGACCAGTTCCACACCATCGGGAATACGGAAGGTGACGGCCGGGCGGTCTTTCAGTGCGGCGAGCATGAAGTCCCGGAAGATCGGCGCCGCGACGCGACCACCGCTTTCGCCCTCGCCCATGTTGCGCGGATTGTCGAAGCCGACCCAGACGCCGACCACGAGGTCCGGGCTGAAGCCCATCGTCCACGCATCGAACTGATCGTTGGTCGTTCCGGTCTTGGCGGCCACGGGCTTGCCGACAGAGCGGATGATTGTGCCGGTGCCGCGCTGAACGACACCTTCGAGGATCGACACGGTCTGATAGGCCGTGATCGGGTCCATCACCTGCTTGCGCTCATCCGGCAGAGCCGGCGGCTGGAGACCAGCTTTCCATTCGCTGTTGCAGTTTGCACATGGGCGCTGGTCGGTCCGGTACACGGACTGGCCGTAACGGTTCTGGATACGGTCGAACATCACAGGCGTGACCTGCTTGCCGCCATTCACGACTTCAGCATAGGCAATCGCCATGCGCATGAGCGTGGTGTCGCCGGCGCCGAGCGCCATCGATTCATACGGCGGCAGCTTGTCGTAGATGCCCATGCGCTCACCGATCGCCGATACCTTGTCGAAGCCGATCTCCGACGCGAGGCGCACGGTCATCGCGTTACGCGACTTCTCGACGCCGACGCGCAGGGTCGTGAGGCCATAGAACTGTTCGGAGTAGTTGGTCGGTTTGTAGCACTTGTCCTGGTTGGGATCGCAGGAGACGTAGGGAATATCAGGCACGCGATAGGACGGCGTCCATTTGTAGGCGCCCGTCGTCGGGTCGACCTGTTCCATCGCCGCGGCATAGACGAACGGCTTGAACGAAGAGCCGGGCTGACGCTTCGCCTGGATGGCGCGGTTGAACTGGCTGCGCTCGAACGAATAACCGCCCGCCATCGCGAACACGCGGCCCGTATGCGGGTCCATCGCCACGAGAGCGCCCTGCAGGGCCGGAACCTGGCGCAGGCGCCACGGTGCGTTGTTGGCGGCCTTCTTCGGCACGCCGTAATCAGTGATCAGCTGGACGGAAACGTCCGGCGTCGGATCACGTGAGACCTGGATGACGTCGCCGGCCTTGAGGCCCGCGCCGCCGCCGTCACGCTTGAGAGGCGCCGCCCACTTCACATCGTCGGCGCTCAGCGTGCCTGTATCGCCGCTCGCCAGGCCAAGGCGCACTGCATCCTTGGATACGCTGCGAACAACGGCGAGCTGCCAGGTGTTGCCGCCGCCAGCGATCTTCGGCTTGTTGTCCTTGTTGTTGGCGAAGCTTTTAAGCGCCGCTTCGAATTCGTCCGTCACTTCGATCTTGCCTACCGGACCGCGCCAGCCGTGACGGCGATCATAGGTTTCAAGACCGGCGCGAAGCGCTGTCTGGGCGATGAGCTGGAGATTGGAGTCGAGGGTCGAGCGGATCGAGAGGCCGCCTTCGAGGAAGGCCTTCTCGGCTGCGCCCTTGCTGTCGATGCCTTCGAGCTTCTTCTGATCACCGAGCGCGAGGATCTCCTTGCGCAGTTCTTCCACGTAGTAAGCGGCAGCCTGGTTTTCGTCCGTGTCGAGGCGGTTGACAACTTTCAGCGGCTCGGCAATCGCCTTGTCGCCCTCGGCCTTGTCGACATAGCCGTTCGCGACCATGCGGCCGAGCACGTAGTTGCGCCGTTCGATCGCCGCTTCAGGGTTCGTGTACGGGTTCACCTTGCCTGGCGCCTGCGGCAGGCCTGCCAGCATGGCGGACTCGGCCAGTGTCAGCTGGCCCAGCGATTTGCCGAAATAGTTGAGCGCGGCGGCGCCGACGCCATAAGACCGGCCGCCGAGATAGATCTCGTTCATGTAGAGTTCGAGGATCTGCTCCTTCGAGAGCTTCTTCTCGATACGCATCGCGAGCACCGCTTCGCGGACCTTGCGGTCGATCGAGCGCTCGTCGCCGACCAGCATGTTCTTCACCACCTGCTGGGTGATGGTCGAGCCGCCGGTGATGCGCTTGCCTTGCAGCGCGTTGATCACCGTGCCGCGGAACATGCCCCACAGGTCGATGCCGGAGTGTTCAAAGAAGGTCTTGTCCTCAGCCGAGATGAAAGCCTGCACGAGCTGATCGGGCAGTTCCTCGGACGGAACATAGACGCGGTGCTGGGTTGCGAATTCCGCCACCAGCTTGCCGTCGCCGGCGTGGACGCGGCTCATGATCGGCGGTTCGTAGTTCGCCAGTTCGTCTTCAGACGGAAGGTTCTGCGTAACCACGAAGAACCAGCCGATCACGCCGATGAACAGCAAGCCGAAAACGGCCGCCGTACCAATCAGGATCGCTCTCCAATTCCACGTGGACATCTGAAGCTGCATATCTCACCGACTGCGCGCCCGGGGGCGCCAAGGAAAAGCGGCTCAAGCGCCGCTCACGCATTGCTTCGGAATCACCGCTCTTTGAGGTGACTTTATGGCGTTGAGTCGTGCGGCGACAGGGCCAGAACGCGTTAAACTCAGCCCATCTTCGTGAAGGTTCGGTCTTATATGCGGCGGCAGGTCGCGGGCTGCGGTGGCGCATACAGGCCTGAATCAGCCGGGACTCATCGCAGCGCTGCGATCACCTTGCAGCGACCATCCGGGTCTGGCTGTCGAAAAACTGGTCGATTGCGTGAGCGACGCCCTGCACCAGCTTTTTCCGTTTCGTCTCCGAAGTCATGGCCGCAACGTCATCCTCATTGGTGATGAAGCCCATCTCCAGAAGCGCGGCGGGGACATCAGGGCTGAGAAGGACGTACAGCCCCTTCTTGCGGTGGGTGTTCTGCAAGGTCGGCCAGCCGTGCTCGCCGATCGACGCAGCAAGGATCTGGGCGAAGCGGGCGGACTGGTTCTTGGTTTCGCGCTGCACGAGGTCGGCGAGGATCTGGTTCACCACCTCCGGGCGGGTTGAATCCACCTCTACGTCGAGGATCCAGTCGTTCTGACGACGGGCGCCGTCCACGCGCTTCTCGCCTTCGGGCGACAGTGTATAGACGGATGCGCCGCTGGTTCCCGGCTTGCCGCCTGCGTCCGCGTGGAGGGCGATAAAGAGATCAGCGCCGAGATTCCGGGCCTTAGTGACCCTGTCCTCAAGCTCGATGAACACATCAGTCGACCGCGTCAACGCCACGTCATAGCGCTGCGAAACCAGCAACTCGTCGCGCAGAGCCTTGGCGGCGGCGAGCACAACGTCCTTCTCGCGCACGCCCTTGCTGGAGCTGGCGCCGGGGTCTTTACCGCCGTGGCCGGGGTCGATCACGATCAGCGGCTTGCGCGCGATCTGTTGGGCCACTGGCTGGGGCCCGGTGTTCTCCCCTGTCGCAGCCTCCACGAAAGCCGCAGTGGTGGCGGCATCAAGGTCGAGGACGATGCGATGGCGCTCATCCTTGGTTTTCGGCGCCAGAACGAATTCACGGGTGACAAGCGCCGGCTTGGCCAGATCGAGCACGAGCCTCGAGGTCGTCGCCGTGTTCTGGGCGTAGCGATAACCGGCAACCAGGCCGCTGCCCTTGCCGGACCCGGATTCAGACGTGAGCCCGTTGATCGACCAGCGCACGCGCGGAAGATCGATCACGACGCGATGCGTTCCCGCCGCCAGAACGAACACATGGTATTTGAGAGCGATATCGGATTCGACCACGACGCGCGTCGCGCTGCCCTCGCCGCCGACCTTGACCGACAGAACACGCCCGACCGGCGGATCCGCAATCGCGCCAGAGGTCGCGAGGGCGCACAGGCTGAGCGCCGACAACAATGTCAGAAACCACACGCGCACGTTTGTCTGCGTCCTTCAGGATGCATTGGAGGGCTTCTGCCCTTGGGCCACCCTTACCCAAGCGTCGTTAACTGTTCGTTGGAATCGCAGGGACTGCTCGACTTCCCATAAGATTTCGGCTGATCTGGCATTCACACCGCTGGCGGGGCGCGTGACCGAAAGCACCCGCCATGAATGCTGCGCCGTTCAAGACCGCCCTCTTTCTCATTCCGCTCGCCCTGGCCGCCTGTGCGACCGGGCCGCTGACGCTTGATGATGACCTTGTCGTGCCCGGATCGCGGATAGGCGAAGTGCAGATTGGGATGCCGCTGGCCACGCTGCTTGCCGTAAAGGGAAACCCGGTCACGACTGCTCCGATCAGCGGGACGGACGCCACCACCTATACCTTCCCCGATGGGCTGACCGTTGGGGCGAATGACGAGGTTTACTGGATTATCGCCGAAGACGCCCGGTTTCACACCAGCAGCGGCGTCCGGCCGGGGGTGGAGCAGATTTTCGCCCGCGCCAGCTTCGGCAAGCCCCGCTGCGTCGAGAGTCGTGGGGACACGACGGTCTATGACTACGGAAACGTCTATTTCGACGTCGACAACGGTCTGGGCAAGGTGAAGCGGCTTGGCGTGGTTGCGCAGAACCGCCCATGCTCAGTCGGTTAAAAAACAAGGACTTGGCTTAACTTTTGGCCCTTGCCGTCTGTGGATAAGTGGGGATCGGGACCGTTGTCTCTTTCCCTTCGCCCCCAATAAGTGCATAGGTGAGTCCCAAGGCCCGCCTAAATGGCTGGTCTTTCGCGCCCCTCGCGACGGATTTTCCGAAATATCTATGTCGTAGAGGGCGTTAGCCGGTTTCGTGCGTATTCGGAGGTCCGCGGTAACGCTGCCTCCATGGCCAGGGCAATTATGAACGCGACTTCGCGAGATTCAGTCAGCCTGACCGGACGCCGAGCCCCCTCGTCCCCTGAATATTCCACCATTTCGCAGGCTGGAGCCGCGCTTTCGCGCGCCGCCTGCAATTACGAAGAGGTTCCCCTACATGAGCAAGCTCATGCTGATCGACGCTACCCACCAAGAGGAAACTCGGGTGGCAGTCGTTTCGAACGGTCAGATCGAAGACTTTGACTTCGAAGCCCGGAACAAGAGACAGCTCCGCGGCAACATCTATCTCGCCAAGGTAACGCGCGTTGAACCGTCGCTGCAGGCGGCGTTCGTCGATTACGGCGGCAATCGCCACGGCTTCC
>DAIRES010000304.1:0-3018 GCA_036795465.1 Hyphomonadaceae bacterium | reverse complement strand
GCCGCCGCTTCCCGCAACTGGCCGAGCCGCGCAAGGACGACATCTGCTACGCCACCACCAACCGTCAGGAAGCAGTGAAGGCCATCGCCGAGCATGCCGAACTCGTCCTTGTCATCGGTGCCGCCAACTCGTCCAACTCCGTCCGCCTGAAGGAAGTCGCCGAACGCTCGGGCGCCAAGGCGGCCTATCTCATCGCCTCCGCCGACAACATCGACTGGCAATGGTTCGCCGGCGTCACCACGCTCGGCCTCACCGCCGGCGCCTCCGCCCCCGAGACTCTCGTGCAGGGCGTCATCGCCGCCTGCCGCGCCCGCTTTACCGTCTCCGTGGAAGAAGTCGTCACAGCGCAGGAAGACGTCGTATTCCGCATCCCGAGGGTGCTGGAAGGGGTCTGACGCCTCCGGTAACGCCTGACGCCACGATACGACTAGACGCACGCCAAAACATCGCCACCATGCGCGCATGACCCCGACACGCCGCCATTTCCTCGCCTCCACCGTTGCCCTCGCAGCGCTCGCTGCCTGCGCCACGCCGCAACTCGGCGGCAGCTCCAGCCGCAAGCCCAACATCGTCCTCATTCTCGCGGACGATCTCGGCTATGGCGATCTCGGCTCCTATGGCGCGCGCGCTATCCGCACGCCTAACCTTGATCGTATGGCCGCCGAAGGCGCGCGCCTCACCACCTTCTACGCGTCTGCGAGCGTCTGCACGCCCTCGCGCGCCGGCCTGCTCACTGGCCGCTATCCGATCCGCACAGGCCTGGCCAAAGACGTCATTCGCCAGACCGATATGCACGGACTGCCGCTCTCCGAAATCACCATCGCCGAAGCGCTCAAGCCCGACTACGCCACGGCGCTGGTCGGCAAATGGCATCTCGGCCACGTCGATCCGTTCTGGCCGCCGACACAGCAAGGCTTCGATCTGTTTTTCGGCCTGCCCTACAGCCACGACATGAAGCCACTGAGCCTCTACACGAAGGAGCCCGGGGTCGAGCTGACCAGCGAAGACCCGGCGATGGACAAGCTTACCGACCGCTTCTTCCAGCGCGGCCTGCGCTTCATAGACGAGAACCGCGACCGCCCGTTCTTCCTCATGCTCGCGCTCACCGCGCCGCACGTGCCGCTCGATCCGCACCCGGATCATGCTGGCCATAGCGCAGCCGCCGAATACGGCGATGTCGTCGAAGAGATCGACGCCAATGTGGGCCGCCTGTTCACAAAGCTGAAGGAACTCACCCTCGACGACGACACGCTCGTTATCGTCACCTCCGACAACGGCCCATGGTTCGAGGGCTCCACCGCCGGCCTGCGCGACCGCAAGGGCGGCGCCGGATGGGAGGGCGGTTATCGTGTGCCCTTCCTCGCTCGCCAGCCCGGCCGCATCCCCGCAGGCCTCATCAGCGACAGCATGGCGATGAACATCGATCTGTTGCCCACGCTCGCAAGATGGACCGGCCTGCCCGTACCGTCCGCCCAGCTTGATGGCGCAGATATTTCCAGCCTGCTCACCTTGCGCGCAGCGCCATCGCCTCACGACGAGCTCATCTTCTTCATCAACGAAGACGTCGCCGCCATCCGTACGCAGCGCTACAAGCTCGTAGTCCGCAGCTTCTATCGCAGCCTTCTCGCCCCGCTCGACACACGGGACGACTGGCAGGTACTTGTTGATCTTCAGAACGACCCGGAAGAATCCTACGACGTCTCCAGCCGCCACCCGGATGTGCTAGCTGACCTCACCGCCCGCCTGGGTCGCGCCCGCGCAACCTTCGATCCACTGAAGACCCCGGCAGTCGCAACGCCCCCAGCCGCAACTACGTCCCGAGGTTGAACTTCACCGCCTCGCGAACCAGCGCCGTCAGCGCTTTCGCATTCACCTCGACGCTCTCGGCCACATCAATCGCGCGGCGCGTGCCGCCATCCATGCCCGCATTGAAAAGGCCGGAAGGGTCTTTCAGCTTCGCGCCGTACATGAAGGTGAGCTTGACCTTGTCCTTGTAGCGCTCGCCCGTGCAGATGATGCCGCTGGCCTCCCACACCGGCACGCCCGCCGGGTTCGACGGCTTGCGCCACTTCACTGTCTCCACAATGCCCGGCGCCGCGCCCATGATGATCTTGCGCAGCCCATCCAGCTTCTCTGCACGCCAATCGCCCTGTGCTTTCGCGACGGTCATTGCCGGAGCTTTGTTCGCGGATTTCTTCGTCGCAGTCTTTTTCGCTACAGCCATTGCAAACTCCTCACATCTTCTCGCCGGGCAGCTTGCTGGCTTGCTTCACCCAGTCGGCAAACTGCTTCTCGTCGAACTCGCCTTCGCCGATGTGCAGATAGCGCACGTGTTTCACCTTTGACCCTTCCGGCGGCATCGGCGTCATCTCTGCACCCCGGAAAAACGACACCTTCACGTACTTGGCGTAAACGTGGAACGCGAGAAACCACGTCCCGTCGCCGAAGCCATAGAGCGGCGTGTTCCACTTCACGGCCTTCGCCGCTTTCGGAACAACGCGGCTAACAACCTTGTCGATCTTCGCGCCGATCTCCTTCGTCCAGCCCGGCATCGCCTTGATGAAGGTCTGCACCACAGCATCGCCCTCGCCCTTGGCAATCTGCGGATTGCCACCCGACAGACGCACAACGCCATCTGCATCGGGCTTCAACGGCTTCCGCTTTTTCATCGGAGCCTTCTTCGCGGCCGATGTCTTCGCCGGCGTCTTCGCCATCCCTCAACCCTCCTTGGCCAGCAACCCGTCGAGCTTGTCGAGGAACTGCTTCCAGCCCGCATGGGCGCCGCCGAAGGCCTGCTTCTGATCCGGCCGGAACCCCTCCTGCTCCATGCGCAGTCGCGTTCCGCCCGCCGTCGGCGTCAGCGTGAGCGTCACCACGCTCTTGAGATTATAGGCCGGATCCTCGTGGACAAAATCCCACGTGTACGCCAGCGACTTCCCCGCCTCGATAGTCAGCACTTCGCAATCCAGCACGCCGCCCCATTCGCCACGCAGCTTGAACTGATGGCCCACTTTCGGT
>DAIRES010000075.1:5697-15074 GCA_036795465.1 Hyphomonadaceae bacterium | reverse complement strand
GGGACTACACCGCCACGCAGCCGATCATGCTGGCTGACCTGAAGATCGGCAGCGAGACCAAGAAGGTGCTGATGCAAGCGCCGAAAAACGGCTTCTTCTACGTGCTCGATCGCGCCACGGGTAAGCTGATCTCGGCCGACAAGTATCAGGACAACGTCAACTGGGCTTCGGGCGTCGATCTCACCACGGGCCGTCCGGTCGAAGCGAAGAATGCGCGCTATGAAGAAGCGCAAACGCAGCTGCAGATCCCCGGTCCGCTCGGCAGCCACAACTGGCATCCGATGGCGTTCAGCCCGGACACCGGTCTCGTCTATATCCCGGCGCACACGCTGCCGACCGTCTATGCCGACATGGAAAACTTCCGCTATCGCCCCGGCGCCTGGAACACGGGCGTCGATTTCTCGGCGGCGGCTTTGCCCACCGAAATGGCGTCGCGCATTGCCGCTGCCGCTGCTTCCAAGGGGCAACTCGTCGCGTGGGATCCGGTCGCGAAGAAACCGAAGTGGGTCCACGATTATCCCAACGCATGGAATGGCGGCATCCTCGCCACAGCTGGCGGCCTCGTCTTCCAGGGCGCGCTGGACGGAAAGTTCCGCGCATTCGACGCCGCCACCGGCGCGCCGAAATGGGAAACCGACACCGGCTATCCGGCGCTCTCTGGCCCGATCAGCTACGAGATCGACGGCGAACAGTTCATCGCCGTGACAGCAGGGTGGGGCACGGCGCTTCCGCTGGCTGGCGGTGTCGGCTCGCGCGACAGCGCACCGCGTCTGGCTTCGCCCGCGATGGGCAAGGTCGTCGTCTTCAAGATCGGCGGCAAAGCCGTGCTCGAAACCGACGAGTCCTTTCCGCCCGACCCAACCCCGGTCGCCGACGACTTCGGCTCCCTCGCGCAGATCGAACATGGCAGGGAGTTGTTCTTCAACAACTGCATGGTCTGTCACGGGGATAGTGTGCAGTCCGGCGGGATCGTAACCGATCTGCGCTGGGCGCCCGCGCCAGCTACCAAGGAGACGTTCGCTGAGGTCGTGATCGGCGGGAAATACGCCACCGCCGGCATGGCCAGCTTCGCCAAGGTTCTGACGCCGGACGATGTCGAATCCATCCGCGCCTACATCATCAATCGCGCCAACGAAGACGCGAAGACGATCGCCGCTGCGGCGCCGCAGCAGTAATGGCGACGCCCCCTGTTTCGTATTGCGAGCCACCGGCCTGCCGGATAGCTTCTGCGAGACAGGGGGGACGTCATGAAACAGCTAAAGCTTGTTGCTATTGCCGTGGGCCTGGCCTGGGCGGGTCCTGCGATTGCGCAGGAGCCAGCGGGACCGCAGGCCGGCGTGGAAGCTGTAGTTTCTGAAGCCGACGATGGGGACTCCGCAGTCACGCCGCTCACGGATGAGGAGTTCGCCCAGTACAAGGCGGAATTCGAAGCGTCGATCCAGCACCGCACGGGTGAGATCAAACTCTCCAGTGCCCACGTCACGCTGAACGTACCGGACGGCTATTATTTTCTCGACACAGCAGACACGCGCAAGGTTCTCGAAGACGCGTGGGGCAATCCGCCTGACTCCGAAGTCGACGGCATGCTGTTTCCATCCGGCATGTCTGCGCTCGACGATAATTCATGGGGCGTCGTCGTCCGTTACGAAGACACTGGCTATGTGTCAGACGAAGACGCGTCCTCCATCGATTACGACATGCTGATCGATGTGATGCGGGATGGTGAAAGCGCGGAGAACGCCCAGCGTAAGTCTATGGGTTTCCCTGCAATCACGCTGGTCGGTTGGGCCGCAGAACCACGCTATGACGCCGCCACTCACAAGCTGTACTGGGCCAAGGAGCTGGCTTTCGAAGGCGTGCCCACCAATACGCTGAATTATGACATGCGCGTACTTGGCCGCGGCGGCGTGCTGTCGATGAATTTTGTCGCTGACATCTCACGGGTCGGCGACATCGAGCGCGCCGGGCCGGGCATCCTGGCTATCCCGCATTTCGACGATGGCTTCCGGTATGAGGATTTCAACGCGGCCACCGACCAGAAGGCGGATTTCGGAGTTACGGGCCTGATCGCTGGCGGCGCGGCGGCGGCTGCGTTGGCCAAGAATACCGGAATCCTCGCGACGGTCTTGTTGCTCCTCAAAAAGTTCTGGTTCGTTGGCGTCGCCCTTTTCGGCGGCCTGTTTGCCGGGGTGCGCAGCCTATTCACCTCCAAGAAGACCAAAGCCGCGATCAAGAGCCAGCAACGCTCGGCCACCGCGTTCTTCGATGGCCCGGCCCCTGAAGAGGCAGTTGAGCCCGTTGCCACCCAGCCCGCTGCTGAGACCGGCGAACCAAAAGCCTAAAAATTCCAAAGGCCTGACCACAGCCAAGGCGGCCCCACCGGGCCGCCCTTTTTCTTTGCGCTCTGCCCCTTGTGCGCCTATTTCGATATATCTAAATATTGCATCGAATAGATGATCAAAAAGGAGTATCGATTGAGACATCATTCAAGACACGGCCATTGGGGCCACAGGCGCGGAGATGACCGTTCCGAGATGTTTGCGGCGTTTGCCGAAAAGCTCGCCATGGGACGCGGTCATCGTGGCGGCGGTTGGGGCAGGCGCGGTGGGCGCGATGACGATGACGGGTCCGAAGGGTTCGGGCGCGGCTTCGGCGGTCGCGGCGGCGGCGGACGCTTGTTGGGGCATGGCGATCTGCGCCTGCTTCTGCTCGCCCTGATCGGCGAGATGCCCAGCCACGGCTACGACCTGATCCGCGCGGTGGAAGAACGCTTCGCCGGCGCCTACGCCCCGAGCCCGGGCGCAGTCTATCCCACGCTCACCATGCTCGAAGAGCAGGACCTCGTGAAAGCCGAAGCCGCTGAAGGCTCGAAGCGCCTCTACACCATCACGGATGCCGGGAAGGCATTCCTGGAAGAGAACGCGGCAATGGTCGAAGGCATTCTGGCGCGCATCAACCTCGCCGCTGCCGCCTTCGCCCGCCACATGGCCCCTGATGAGGTGCATGAAGCGTGGAAGACTCTGCGCCAGGCGATGAACATGAAACGCACCGCATGGACGAAGGAAGAGACCGACCGCGTTGTCGCCATCCTCGGCAAGGCCGCGCGCGACATCTTTGGCAAGGACTGACGATCAGACGACAGCGCCAGATGGACTGATACCCGAAAGGACCAACAAAATGGCAGACACAGCCTCCCTCCCCATCGCCTCCCAGGCACGCGTCCAGACGCCGAAGGCCCGCAGCTACCTGATCCAGTTGTGCAAGCACTTCGCGCACAAGATCCCCGCCACGTTCGCTGACAATCACGGCAACATCCAGTTTGATGGCGGCGCCTGCGACCTGAACGCCGACAACGCCAACGCGCTCGTGCTGGCTGTTTCAGCCGGCAGTCCCCATACGCTTACCACGCTGGAGGATGTCGTCGAACGGCACCTCAGACGCTTCGCCTTCAAGGAAGAGCTGAGCGTGCAATGGGTTCGCGGCTAAGCGCGAACGTTCCAAACCACAAACCAAAAAGGCCCGGATCATCGTCTTGGGGCATTCTGATTTCGGGACATGATCGCCGGCTTCAGTGCAACAACTGGAAGAGCAGGAAAGCGAAGGCTTTCAAACGTTTTTCGGGTGATCGGCGGCTACACTTGAGGGTAGCCGCCGGTCCCGCATCACGCGGCTGCTTTCTCCCGCAAAGCCCGGACCTGACGCGCGAGGCGCCCAGCCCACGGGCTTTGCGGCTTATGCGCTAGGCGCTCAGTGGCAAAGGCCTCTGCCGTTGCACTCAGGCCGCCCTTGATCGCAGCGCGCAGGGCGGTCAGCGTGAGCACGTCACGCTGTGCGTGGCTTCCGCCAAAGCGCTGGGCGAGGCCGCGCGCGGCGGCGAGTTTTTCCACGCACTCAGCGTAACGGCCCGCTTCGAACGCCACGAAACCTTCCGCCGCCGGCAAGCCGACCGCGCGCGTCATGTACGCATTGTCGCCGCCATCGGCCGCTGCATGACGCATGGCCTTCAGCGTGCGCTCGGCGTCCGCGACGCGGCCCGCGCCCACGAACGCCATGATCGCGTGCAGGTCGTTGAAAGCGTAGAACGCATCCTCTGCGGATCGCTCCCATGCTGCGGCCAATGTCGCAAAGCGATTACCCACGTCGACGCCCTCTAGCTTCAGCCGCCACAGCAACGCAGACGCATCAATGGATTGCAGCACGATCGAAGAGTCGGGATCGGGCCGCACCTTTTCGTCATACAGTCTCAGCACCTGGCTGACATCGCCCGTGTCGAGGTAAAGCAGGGCCAGATGCCACCAATTGTGGTAAGCGAAGCCGGATTCCGGGGCCCAGTGCTGCGCATTGTCGGCGAGCCATGGAATGCCGCGATCAAGATCGCCGCGCATTTCATTCACGTGCGCCACTGCATGTACCGCCCAACCGTCGCGCGGGTCGATCTCGACAGCTTCGCGACCCATGGCCTCAGCGCGCGCGAAGTCGCCACACTCCTCCATGCCGAATGCCACCATTCCGAGCAGCGGCCCGTAGCCGTCGTCGCCGCGCTTGAAAGCTCGCATCGCCTGCAGCGGCCAATCGCGCAGCTCCTGTTGCATGCCAAGGTAAAAGCAGCTCGTGTGCGCGAACTGCACCGCCAGCAGATCGCGCGGGTTCTCCTGCGCGATGCGGGCCAGCCCGATGGCGCTCTGGTTGTAGCGCCCTTCTGACCAGGCACGTGCTGCTTCCAGGTGCGCGCGCTCGCGATCGTTGAGCCGGGCGGCGACGCCAGCGCGATAGCTCTTGGCCGCTTCCTCGGCGTAGGCCGTGTCCGTCTGCTGCACCAGCAAGCCCGCGCGGGCGGCCCAGGCGGCGCCGAAGTCAGGGTCCTCGCTCAGCGCTGCATCAAGCGCGGAGACTGGATCGCCACGGTAAAGGCGGATGAGGTCAAGCGCTTCGTCATACTTCGCCAGCGCGGCTTGCGACGATGTCGAGACTGAATTGCCGTAGCGGTCTTTCAACATGGGGAAGTCTCCAAAGGCACAGATTCAAGGAGCGGTATGTCCGCGCGCCAGCAGAATTGCGGTCGGCCCGGCGCACATCCAGGCCGGGATGATCGGAGCAGATCTGCGCATCGACATTTGCCTTTCCTGCCGGGCTGAGCGCGTTTGCCGTCCTCATCTGTCTAGCGATTGAGCATTCCTGTGCTAGAAAACTCGTAGTGCTGCTCGTGCAGTTCGAAGATTTTCGCTTTGGTTGTAAAGCGTTACCGCGTCAGGCGCGCTCGCGGAGCTACTCGGTGCGGGCGTCGGCGCGGGTAGAACCGCACCACAAGTACTGTACTCATGGGTTGGTTTTGGACATGACCGTCAGAGTTCAGAGCAAGGGTGAGCAGACGCGCAAGCGGATCATGGATCTCGCGCAGGATGCCGTGCTCCAGAAAGGCTTCGCCGCCACGTCGATCGACGAGATCATCGCCGAGGCCGGCATAACCAAGTCAGGCTTCTTCTATCATTTCCGTGACAAGAACGATCTTGCGAAAGCGATGCTGCAGCGCTATCTCGATGACGAGTGGACCGTCTTCGACCGTCTTTTCAAACAGGCCGACGAGCTGAGCGAAGATCCGCTGCACAGCTTCCTGATCTTCCTCAAATTGTTTGCCGACCTGATGGCGGACATTCCCAACGGCCATCCCGGCTGCCTCGTGGCCTCTTACGTATATTCCGAGCACCTGTTCAGCCGCGATGTCCGCACCATGACCACCGAGGGCCATCTCATCTGGCGCCAGCGGTTTGGCGAGCGGTTACGAAAGATCGCGGAGCGCTACCCGCCGAAGACCGAATTGGATCTGGACGACCTCGCGGACATGCTGTCAGCGGTCGCTGACGGCGGCATCATCCTTTCCAAAAGTCTGCACAACCCGGTGCTGTTGCCCAAGCAGATCCTGCTTTACCGCAGCCTGATCAAGGCAACATTCCAGGGATGATCAGGCTGAGCCGTTTCTGGTGCGAGCGGTTTGGCGCCTGCTTCAGTCGGACCTGCGGTTCCGCTTACTTCGGATTGCAGAACACGATGAAGTCTTCGGTCTGCTTGGGCATGTTCTTCATCGAGCCGACGTATTTCGCCTGAACCTGCGCTGCCGGGTCCTTCACGAACGCCCACTGGACCTCGCCCGTGTCAGACAGGACCGAGAACATGTCGAGCTTGCTCATCGCCAGCAGGTCCGACTGGCGGATCGGGAAGACGAAATCGGCATCGCCCGACTTGCTCGCCACGAACTTGCCTTCGACTTCCTGCGCGCTCGCGCCCGTGCGAACGCGATAGGTCGCGCTCTGGCCCACGCGATTGGCCGGCTGCTTGCCAAGTTTCACGGTCGTGCCGCCGTTCGCGGCATTGCAGGTGATGACGACGCCTTGCGGGCTATCGGTGTTGCCGTTCGTGGCAGTGACAAGAGCAAGCACCGGATCCTGCGGGATCAGATTGTCTTCCGCTGCCCATGCGGTCGTCGCAGCCATGTTTGCGATCGTCACCGGGCCTGCCGCCGCTGCGCCCGTCAGCGAGACAGCGCCGCCGGTGTCGGTGGCCATGCCCGGAGACGTGGTCGACGGACTGGATGCGCAAGCTGCGGCCAGTGTGCCGACTGCCGCCAGCAGGGCGATGCGATGGAACATGGAAGAACCCCTTGTTGAAACAGTTGAGAAGCGCGCGTCGCTTCGGTTCGTACTGGTCTCAGATCGTAATGACGACTTTGCCCTTTGCGCGGCGCTCCGACAGCTCCTTGATAGCATCGGCAGCACGCTCAAGCGGATACCTGTTCGACACATGTGGCCGAATTTTGCCTTCCTGATACAGCCTGAACAGGTCGGCGAGATTTTCCGCATGCCCCTTCGGGTCACGCGCAACGAAAGCGCCCCAGAACACGCCCACGATCTGGCAGGATTTCAAAAGCGTAAGGTTGAGCGGCAACTTCGGGATACCCGCCGGGAAGCCAATCACAAGGAAGCGGCCTTCCCAGTTCAGCGCCCGCACGGCCGGCTCGGCATAGTCGCCGCCAACGCCGTCATAGATCACGTCAACGCCACCACCGCCGAGTTCCTTGATCTGGTCCGAGAAGACTTTCTGTTGCTCTCTCGACAGCGGGTTCTCGGGATAGACGAGGCCCTTGTGCGCGCCTTTGGAGATGCAGAAGTCCACTTTCTCCTGGCTTGAGGCGGCCGCGATCACGGTCGCGCCCATCGCCACGCCCAGCTCGACGGCTGCCAAGCCAACGCCGCCTGCGGCACCCAGCACCAGCAGCGTCTCACCCGGCTTGATGTGTCCGCGATCCTTCAGCGCGTAGTGCGACGTGCCATAGGTCATCAGGAAGGCAGCCGCTTCATCGAACGGCATGAAGTCGGGCAGGGCGTTCATGCGGTTTGCCGCGATCAGGATTTCTTCGGCCATGCCGCCTGCGCCGGTCGAGCCGAACACTTTATCGCCGACCTCGAACTGCGTGACGCCTTCGCCGACCGACTTCACCACGCCGGAAATCTCGCCACCTGGCGAGAACGGGCGCGCAGGCTTGTACTGGTACATGTCCTGGATGATCAGGAAGTCGGGAAAGTTCACCCCGACCGCCTTCACCGAAACAACGATCTCTCCCTTGCCCGGCGTCGGCGAGGGCACATCCTCCAGCACCAGCGTGTCGGGCAGGCCAGGGGCTTTGGAGAGGACGGCTTTCATCGATCTATGCTCCGGCAAGTTGATGTCCGTGCCTTACCGGAGCCATTACGCGATGTCATCCCACGCCAGACCCGTCCGCGTCCTTCCCTCTATTTTCCGCCGCCGTAACGGGTTAACGTTGGCGGATGAAGTTGGGGCGCATGCGGGTCATTTTTCTGGCTGGTCTCGTGCTGGCCTGTCTTGCGCCGGCGACAGCGCAGGAAGCGCCAAAAGTCGCTCGCACGCCGGATGGACGCCCGGATCTCCAGGGCGTTTGGACGACGCGCTTTATCACGCGGCTCGAGCGTCCCCGGGAGGCAAAGTCCCTCGAGGTTTCGCCAGAGGAAGCGAAGGTGGTCGTTGACGCGATGCTGGTGCGGTCGAACTCGCAGAAGGTCACTGATCCGGACTTCGCCTTCTACGGGTTCAACACCCTCGCCAGTGTCAAAGGGAAGCTCCGCACGTCGCTGATCGTCGACCCTCCATCCGGCAAGATACCTTACTCCCCTGCGGGCGTTGAACGTGCTGATGCCTTCAACGACATGGAAAGCTACGGCTTCGACAACCCCGAGGAGCGGCCCGCCTATGAGCGTTGCCTTTCAGGCATCCTGGCCCCGCCGATACGTCTGCTTCCCATGTTGATGCCGACCCAGATCGTGCAGACGCCAAATGCGCTGGTGTTCACAAACGAAGACGTGCAAGGCCTCAGGATCGTTTAATTGAGCGGACCGACAGCGCCTGCCGCTGTCCGGCCTTTCGATGGCATTTCCCGCGCCCGGTGGGACGGCGATACGCTGTTGATCGAGACGAGTGATTTCCGTGCGGACGATGTTGCCCGCCCCGACATGGGCCCGCCAATCGTTCTTCGCGCTCAGACCCGCATCACCGAACGGTTCACGCGTACCTCGCATGACGAACTGCTCTACGAATACCTGGTCGAGGACTCCGAACTCTACACGCAACCCTGGCGCGTGGAATTTGTGATGACGCTGGAAAAGGACGAAGTCGTTTATGAGTACGCCTGCCATGAGTGCAATCATTCGATGGTCGGCATGCTAATGGCGGGACGACTCGGTTATCAGGAGAGGCCGACAAAAAAAATAGGCCGCTGCGAAGGCGCCGTTCGCGAGCCGCTTGCGACCTTGCCGCGACTCCGGAATTTTAAGCGATGGGCGCCTGAGTCAGAGGCGCGGGAAAGGATCAAAGATGTTTCGTGTAATGAGTCGGCGTCTGGCGATGGTTCTGGGAGTGGGCCTTGTGCTGGCGGCCTGCGCTACGCAGGCAGAGCAGGCGACAACGCCCAGCCCGGTGCCGGGCGTCAACTTCCGCACGGTCGAGACCAACGGCATCAAGCTGCGCGTCGCTGAAGCCGGCAGCAAAGACCAGCCGCTTGTTGTGCTCGTACATGGCTGGCCCGAAAGCTGGTATTCATGGCGCCACCAGATGCCGGCCATCGCCGCCGCTGGTTATCACGTCATCGCGCCCGACATGCGCGGCTATGGCGGGTCGGACAAACCTGCGAATGTCGACGACTATGACGTGAAGCATCTCGCCAGTGATATTGTCGGTCTGCTCGATGCCTATGGCTCCGAAAAGGCGGTCATCATCGGCCACGACTGGGGCTCGATCGTCACGTGGAATACCGTGCTGCTCCACCCCGATCGCTTCAAGGCGATGATCGCGATGAGCGTGCCGAACAGCGG
>DAIRES010000075.1:0-5597 GCA_036795465.1 Hyphomonadaceae bacterium | reverse complement strand
GGCGTAAACTATTACCGCAACTTCAATCGCAACTGGGAGATCACGCCCGAACTAACCGGCGCGCGCATCAAGATCCCGGTCGCCTTCTTTGCGGGGGAAGACGATGTCGTAATCCGTGGGGCAAAGGCGGATGGCTTGCGCGCCAGCATGTCCAAGGGCGTCGCCGACGATCTGCGCGACGTGACCCTGATCCCCGGCGCCGGCCACTGGATCCAACAGGAGAAGCCGCAGGAAACCAACGCCTTTATCCTCAACTTCCTGAAGGGCGTGAAATAGGGCGCGGCCCGGTTGGGACTTCCCAATTGGGCGAGCCGTCCGTGATCTGATCGACAAGCCGCGCGCCATGGCTAATGTCCGCGCAGCAGAGCGCCCGCTTCAGACGGGCGTACAGGGAGAGATATCGATGTTCACCGCGATGACGCGCCGGCTGTTTGCCGGGGCCATAGCCGGCGCGGGCCTTTTCCTGGCCTCTTGCGCCACACAGCCCGCAACGACGCCCAGCCCGATCCCGGGCATCAACTTCCGCACCGTGGACTCCCACGGCGTCAAACTCCGTGTCGCCGAAGCGGGGACGGGGCCGCTGGTCATCCTTGTCCACGGCTTCCCTGAATCCTGGTATTCCTGGCGCCACCAGATTCCGGCGCTCGCCGCGGCCGGCTATCACGTCGTCGCGCCTGACATGCGCGGCTATGGCAAGTCGGGCCGCCCGACGGCCGTCGAAGATTACGACATCAAGCATCTGACGGGCGACCTCGTCTCCATCGTCGACGCCATGGGCGAGAAGACAGCGATCCTCGTCGGGCACGATTGGGGCGCGAGCGTTTCGTGGAATGCCATGCTGCTGCACCCCGATCGCTTCACGGCCTACGCGGCGATGAGCGTGCCCTATCGTGGCCGCAACCCGGACGTCCGTCCGATGGATGCGACGCGCGCGCGTTACGGCGAGAACTTCTGGTACACGGTCTATTTCCAGGAGCCCGGCGTCGCCGAGAAAGAGTTCGACGCCCAGCCGTATGAATTCCTGAGCCGCGCCTATCTGCTCTATGAAGGCCAGACCCCGGTCGAGCCGCCGGAAGTCACCGATCCGCGCCGTGCGGCTGCCGGCGGGGCCGGCTGGATTCCGCGCATGGGCAAGGTGAAGCAACTGCCCGCCTGGCTCTCGCAGAAAGACCTCGATTACTACGTCAGCGAGTTCAAGGAATCCGGCTTCCGGGGCGGCATCAATTATTACCGCAACAGCAACCGCAACTGGGAGATCACGCCACAACTTACTGGCGCCACGATCCCGCAGCCGGTGATGTTCGTCGCGGGCAAGGATGATCCTGTCATCGCCGGTCAGACGAAAGAGACCCTCATCACTATGATGACGCCTGTGGTGAAGGACATGCGCGGCGTCACGGTCATTTCCGGCGCGGGCCACTGGATCCAGCAGGAGAAATGGCAGGAAGTGAATGCGCTTCTGCTGTCGTTCCTTGCCAGCCTGAAAAAGTAACGCGCTCCCGCCGCCATTCCCATTGACAGGAATGGCGGCGGCGGCTTTCACCCGCTGCATGAAGAACCTCCGCGGCTATTTCGGCATCGGCGTGGAATCGCTGTCCAAGCCCATGAACCTGGGCGCTCTCCAGCGCACGGCGCATGCGTTTGGCGCCGCTTTCACGTTCACGGTCTCGCCCGCGCCGAAGATCCGCGTTCTTCACCATGCCGATACGTCGAAGTCAGACCTGCATGTGCCGTGGTATCTGTGGGACACGATCGACGACATGCAGATGCCGCGCGGTTGCCAACTCGTCGGCATCGAACTCACCGATGACGCTGTCGATCTGCCGGCCTTCCGCCATCCGCTGCGCGCAGCTTACGTGATGGGCGGGGAGGCGAGGGACCTGTCGCCGGAGATGCAGGCAAAGTGCGCCTTCATCGTGAAAATCCCTACGCGCTTCTGCATCAACGTTTCACTGGCGGGCGCGCTGGTGATGTACGATCGCACGCTGTCGATGGGCGGTTGGCCCGCACGGCCGGTTGCGGCCGGCGGTCCGGATCAACCGGAATAGCTTTGTTCGTTGTCGTCTCGCATGAAGATGCTGAGAATGATGAGCCCCAGCCCGGTCGCAGCGCCTGCGGCCAGCACCACGGCAATGGTCGCATCTTCCGACTCGATGCCGGTCGCCAGCATGATCAAGAGAACGCCGCCCAGCGCCATCGCCACGAACGTTCCCGCGGTGCGGATGCCGAAAGCGATCGCGTTGATGACGGTGGCGCGATCATTCCACGCGCCATAGATCAACCGGCCCGCCAGCAGCATGCAGCCGCCGATCAGGATCACCGGCATGGCCATCGACGAGGCGCCACCTAGCGTATCGGCCGCGTCCGGCAGTTTGAGGTAACGCGCCAGGATGGCGAAGCCGACGATGATCATCCCCGCCGCCGCACTCGCGCCGGTGATGATCAGGCAAGCGCCGGATATGTGACGCCAAGACATGATGCAGAACTCCCGGCAGGGTGGCTTGGGCCTGCCGAAAAGAGAGCGAGGCCTCAGCTGCAGGAAGCAGGGGCTGCGCCGGGAGGCGTTTACCGAACGAGGCTGGATTCACGCCCGCAACGCGCGTTTTTCGCGCCAGATTGAGCCAAAAAGCCCTGAAAGCCGGGCGTTGCGTGAAATTCGCGCGACCCGATTAAACCCACTTTCAACCCTTCGTGCCAGTTTGATGCGGAACAGGGAGGCCGCCCAAGAGCCTCCCGGCATTTGATGGTGTGGTGACATGGCTAAGACCGTTCTGGTCGTCGATGACGATCCTACCCAGCGTCGTCTGATGCAGGCCGCTGCCGAGAAGCAAGGCTTCCGCGCGCGCCTCGCCGAGAATGGCGAAAAGGCTCTTGAGGAAGCGTCAGACGCCAAGAGCGGCGTTGATGTTGTCCTTCTCGATCTGGTGATGCCGGGTCTCTCGGGCATGGAAACGCTCGAGCGCCTGATGGAACGCCGCCCCGATCTTCCCGTGATCGTGCTGACCGCGACAGGCGGCATCGACACGGTTGTTCAAGCCATGCGCGCTGGCGCCGTCGACTTCTTCGTGAAGCCGGCCTCGCCCGAGCGTATCGGTATTTCCATTCGCAACGCCCTCAAGCTGTCGGATCTGCGCGGCGAGGTGAAACGCCTGTCCAAGAAGACCGAAGGCCGTATGGGCTTCGAGGACATGATCGCCGGCGCCCCCGCCATGCGCGGCGTTGTTCGCCTCGGCCAGCGTGCGGCTGCGTCGTCGATCCCGATCCTTATCCTCGGTGAGAGCGGCGTCGGCAAGGAAGTCATCGCCCGTTGCATCCAGGGCGCGTCTGATCGCGCCGGCAAGCCGTTCATCTCGGTCAACTGCGGCGCCATTCCGGAAAACCTTGTCGAGTCGATCCTGTTCGGCCACGAGAAGGGCTCGTTCACCGGCGCCCATGAGAAGAAGCTTGGCAAGTTCGTCGAAGCTGATGGCGGCACGCTGTTCCTCGACGAAGTCGGCGAACTTCCTCTTGATATGCAAGTTAAGTTGCTTCGCGTGCTTCAAGAGGGCGAAGTCGACGCCGTCGGTTCGCGCCGCCCCACCAAGATCGACGTCCGCATCATTTCGGCGACCAACCGTGACCTTGCCCAGCAAGTGAAGGAAGGCCGCTTCCGTGAGGACCTGTATTACCGCCTCAACGTGTTCCCCATCGAGATTCCCTCGCTGAAGGAACGCCGCGAAGACCTGCCGGCGATGGTCGAGCACTTCGTTGGCCGCTTCAATGCGGAAGAGGGCAAGGCCGTTCCGGGCGTCTCGCAGGACGCGCTGGCGATGCTGATGAGCTATGACTGGCCCGGCAACGTCCGCCAGCTTGAGAACGCTGTGTTTCGTGCCGTCGTGCTGTCGGATGGCGGCGCGCTGAAGCCGGAAGACTTCCCGCAGATTTCGGGCCTGGTCGGCGCGGCGCCTGCTGCTTCGCTCCATCACTCAGCGGTTGCTGCGAACGATACGGCTGATCAGCCCGTCCTGATCACCGATCCGACGGGCGAACTGCGTACGCTGGAAGCGATCGAACGCGATCTGATCCAGTTCGCTATCGACCATTATTCGGGTCACATGTCGGAAGTGGCCCGCCGTCTCGGCATCGGCCGCTCGACGCTTTACCGCAAGGTTCGCGAATACGACCTCAAGGTTCGTGAGGACGGCGAACTCGACGAAGTCGGCTGATAGGCCTCACAATCACAGACACGAATGGCGAGCGGATCAACCGCTCGCCATTTTTGTTTTCCGGTTTAGTCGGCGACGTGGATCAGCATCTTCCCGCTGTTGCGTCCTTCGAACAGGCCGATCAGTCCTTCCGGCGCGCGTTCGAAGCCATTGAGGATTGTCTCCTGATACTTGATGCGGCCGCTTTTCAGCCAGCCGGTCATGTCTGAGACGAACTGCGCGTTGAGATGCGCGAAGTCCGTTGCGACGAAGCCTTCCATGCGGATGCGCTTGTAGATCATGTTGAACAATCCGGTGACGCCTTCGCCGCCGCCATTGTAGGTCGAGATCATGCCGCAGACGGGGATGCGCCCGTGCAGGTTCATGCGGGGCAGGGCCGCATCGAGATGGGCGCCGCCGACGTTTTCGAAATAGACGTCGATACCTTTGGGCGTTGCGGCTTCCAGAGCTTTGGCGAGATCCTGCGTCTTGTAATTGATGACTGCATCAAGCCCGGCCTCGTTGCGCAGCCATTGGGCTTTCTCATCCGTGCCGGTCGAGCCGACGACGTAGCAGCCCTTGATCTTCGCGATCTGCGCCACGACTGAACCGACGGCGCCGCCTGCGGTCGAGACGAAGACCTGCTCGCCTTCCTTGAGCTTGCCGGTTTCGAGCAGGCCGCCATAGGCCGTGATGCCCGTGCCGCCGAGTGCGTGCATATAGACTGACAGGGGCAGGGCCGGGTCGCGATCGAGCGGCATCAGGCCTTGGCCGTTGCTCACGAAGGTCTCGCGGAAGCCGGCCCAGTGTTTAACCAGCTGGCCTTCGGCGAATTTCGGATTGCGCGATTCAATCACGCGCCCGATGCCGCCGCCGAGCAGGGGCGTATCCAGCGCCTGATCCGCATTGAGGCGCGGGCGCATGTAGGGATCGACGGACATGATGAGCG
This sequence comes from Hyphomonadaceae bacterium, assembly GCA_036795465.1. Classification (GTDB taxonomy): domain Bacteria; phylum Pseudomonadota; class Alphaproteobacteria; order Caulobacterales; family Hyphomonadaceae; genus UBA7672. Next base: position 464 of record DAIRES010000075.1, on the reverse strand, counting down.
TCTGGATCCGGACTTCACCGTCGCCTGTCGCGGGCACGTTGACCGGGGCGATCGCAAAGTCGGCGGCGACGGGCACGCCCTTGGGACGCCTCACGAGATGGATCTCACGGCTGTCGGTCATGGAGTGCTCCTGAAGAAAAAATGGATATGCGGTTGGCGCGAAGCTGAACGCAAGCGGGCCGAAGGCGGGGTGCGCCTTCGGCCCGAAATCTTTGCCGGTAGTGCCGTAACCCGGATCTAGGTTTTCGGCAGAAGGCCTTCACGCTGGGCGCGTTTGCGAGCCAGTTTCCGCGCGCGGCGGACGGCTTCAGCTTTTTCGCGAGCCTTGCGCTCGGAGGGCTTCTCGAAGTGATTGCGGCGCTTCATCTCACGGAAGAGACCTTCGCGTTGCATCTTCTTTTTCAGCGCTTTCAACGCCTGATCGACGTTGTTATCGCGGACCACGATCTGAACTATTTGAAACT
>DAIRES010000303.1:0-3023 GCA_036795465.1 Hyphomonadaceae bacterium | reverse complement strand
CATAGACGACCGGCAGCTTCCAAAGAGACGCCATGTTGAACGCCTCATAGACCTGTCCCTGGTTCGACGCGCCATCGCCAAAGTACGCGATGCAGACGGCATCCGATCCCTTGTATTTGTTCGAGAACGCCAGCCCCGTCCCGATCGGCACCTGCGCGCCAACGATGCCGTGCCCGCCAAAGAAGTTCTTCTCGCGGCTGAACATGTGCATCGAACCGCCCTTGCCGCGCGCATATCCGCCCTCGCGCCCGGTCAGCTCCGCCATCACACCGCGCGATGTCATGCCGGCCGCCAGCATGTGCCCATGGTCGCGATAGCCGGTGATCACCTGATCATCCGCATCCAGCACCGATTGAACGCCGACCACGACCGCTTCCTGCCCGATATACAGGTGGCAGAACCCGGCGATCAGACCCATCCCGTAAAGCTGCCCCGCCTTCTCCTCGAAGCGCCGGATCAGCAGCATGTCGCGGTAATACTGGATCAACTCTTGCCGACTCGGGTCGCGATGCTTTTTCTGCCGTTCTGTTGGGCCCAACTTCATCGTCAAATGATCTCCAACACCCCGACCTACAGCCATCCACCTAAACGCCGGTCGGTAGCGAACGCAGTTTTTCAACCCGCGGGCGTCACTGGCTACACGCTAGTCAGCCACGAGCCCGAGGTGGCTGTCAGTTGCCCGTCCTCAAGGCTGGCAACGTGCGGGGCCAACAAACGAAGGCTGTAAAAACCCTTGGTGGTCATCGCCGCAGGCCAGAGCCCGTCACCCTCAACAAACCTACTTACCAGTATAGCTTATTCTCGCAAGTACCTTTCGTCGGTGTTGTTAGCGAATGGGCGATGATCGCAACTTACCCACTTACGCTGGAGCCGACCGCACGCAGGATCGTTTGCATGGTGCAAATGTAGCGGTCGAGGATTTTGGAATCGGCACGTCCGCCCGCACCGATTGGCAAGAAATGGCAATAAATGGGATTCAGGTTCTGAAGGGCGTGACTGACGCAGCCGCCGTCAGCACTGAAGATGGGGGTAAACCGTCAAAACCGCGATGGATGCAGTTTTGCTTGCCGATGCGCCCGTGAACGTTGTCTGCCTCCTGCGCCGGCCCCGCTCAACGATGGCGATCTAACCAATCAGGTCGGCATCAAATTGCTTCGAAATGAGCAGTGGGAGTCAGGTTGTGCGCCGACATTTTCGACCTGGTTGATTCGCCTCTGGATCAAAAACCTCACGGACAGCGCGCCGCTCCATGTCGACACAAGCCGAGCAGGCGCCCCTTGTCATCTTGGTCGAAGTTTCAGCGGAGACTTTGTCGGTTTCATAGCCCTGGAAGCTCTGTCCGGTTCTGTGCAAGGCTCACCGCCTCTGCCTCGCTCGACACCAGACACCGTCGATTGACATTTCTCAACGCATGACGAGGGCCTCCATAGTCGCCCTCCCTGATAGCAGCGCGCAGACCCCGAATCCATTTGACTGAGTACCGCGCATATGGAAATACCTACCTATTAGTAGATGCCCTACGGTGCAGTATGTTTCCGGGCTTCCCTGCCGCACTCTCCCTGTTGGAGAGCGACTACGATGGCGTACCGGGCGCTTTGGCCAGACCTGAGCCTGAGACACTGCGGATCAGCAAAATGATGGACCCCACGCCATGATCCTGACCGAAGCTCAGAACATGGTGAGCAGCGCCGTACGCGAAATGGCCCGCGTCACGATCTCGCCGAATGCCGGGCGTTGGGAGGCCGAGCGAGCCTACCCGCCGGAACTGTTTCCCGCATTGGGCAAGCTGGGACTATTTGGGATGACGGCCCCAGCAGCCTATGGCGGAGCTGAAGCGGATTACGTTTCCTACACGCTGGCTCTCGAGGAATTGGCGTATGCAGACGGCGGGCTTTCGACAATCGTGAGCATTCAGAATGCACTCGTGATCGCAGCCTTGCTGCGCGAGGGAAACGACAGTCAGAAGAATCGCTTCCTACCCCCCCTCTGCTCGGGTGAGATGATCGGAGCGTTCGCCCTAACCGAGCCAGCAGCGGGATCTGATGCGTCCGCCCTGCATACACGCGCCCAACGGACTGCAGACGGTTACGTTCTAAATGGCGCCAAACAATTCATTTCGTCCGGCAAGATCGCTGGTCTGACCATCGTCTTTGCAGCAACAGATCCAAGCGCTGGCAAAAAGGGACTGACCGCCTTTTTGGTGCCGGCCGGCCGTCCCGGTTTTTTGGTTGGCGCGCGCGAAAAAAAGCTCGGACAGCTGGCGGCGGACACATGCAGCCTCACATTTGACGACGTCTTGGTGGAGGACGGTCTCCGCCTTGGCCGCGAGGGCGACGGATACCGAATTGCCCTCTCCAACCTCGAAGCCGGCCGGATCGGCATCGCCGCTCAGTGCATCGGCATGGCTCGCGCTGCACTGAACATTGCCATTTCGTACGCGAAGGAGCGCTGCACCTTCGGCAAGCGCATCATCGAACACCAAGCGGTCGGCTTTCGACTTGCAGATGCAGCCGCTCGCTTGGAAGCGGCGCGCCAGCTCGTACTACATGCAGCAGCGCTTAAGGATGTGGGCGCTCCCTGCCTCAAGGAAGCCTCTATGGCAAAACTAGTGGCCTCGGAGACTGCAGAAGCTGTTTGCTCGGCTTCGCTGCAGACGCTCGGCGGCTACGGGTATCTGGAAGATTACGGCATCGCGAAAATCTACCGCGACGTCAGGGTCTGTCAGATCTACGAGGGCACTTCCGACATTCTCCGCATGGTCATAGCGCGACAGCTTTAGACAGATCCGAACGTCCGGCGCACAGAAAGCCAGGGCGGTTATTCAAGAAGCAGACTTTTGGAGGAATCATGAGGAAGCTCGTTTCTATCTTTGCGTTGGCTGCTGCACTTGGCGCCTGCGAGACGTCAGGCATGGCGTCGTCGGAATCAATGTCGGCGAGCGCGGATGCGCCTGCCCCAGTTGCAGGTCCTGCGGCGTGGAAGGCGAAGCGTGGACCTGATGGCGTCCATCCTGACCTGAACGG
>DAIRES010000302.1:0-3024 GCA_036795465.1 Hyphomonadaceae bacterium | reverse complement strand
GCAGCTTGCCTCCAAAGAATGGAGGATAGCGCCCGCCAGATTCTACCGGGCCCTGGGCGAGGGTCATACTGCCGGCATGTTCGAGCTGCAGCAGATCATCCTCTGGATTCTCTGGCGCCTCCGCCCTGTCATGGCGGTGGAGGCGAACCTCGTCGACATCATCGCCGCCGGCTTCCGCCTCTTCGACAACGACGAAGCCATCATCAGGATGGAAGACGACCCCAGCCAATGCCTCATCGTCTCCGCCGGCCTCGCTGACGCCCACGCCAAGCTCGACCTCCTGATCTATCTCCGCGCCTGCGAGATCATCGGCATCCGCTCCCGCGCAAAAGACTTCACCGCAAACCGCGCCGCCAGCCGCTCAGGCCGCACGCCCCAAGCCTGCTGGACAAGCTTCCGCTGTCTCGTCACGCGCTACGAGGACTATGAGCGCCTCGCGCAGAAACGCTCCGAAGGCCTGCGCACGGAACAGAGCCCCCTCCGTCTTGCAGCTGCGCTGCAATCCACCTCCCCCGCGTTTCACGCGGTGGAGGCAAACCACCATTGCCTTGCCTCCCTCACTCCGCAGGAGTGGGGGAGGTGGATTGCGCGCCCTTGCGCGCAAGACGGAGGGGGTCTCTTCGCGCAACCGCGCGGCCCTCCGCTCACTCCAGAATCCGATTTCAGAAAGCTACACCTCAGCCGCTCCGCGACTGGGAACGCCCGCGCGCGCCTAGACCTTCTCGCTGATCCGGATCGCCGCCCTGCATCCAAAGCGGATCAACGCCGACAACACGGGATAAGCCGGCGCCTGCGCTGCGCCCTCGGACGTCGCCAGCTCCTTGTGCGCCACTTCCTCGTCGCGGAACTTGGTCATCGTCGCCGCCAGCTCTGTCTCGCCGGCCGCCTCAAGCTCAACGATCTGGTCGCCGTAATGCTCCTCGATCACGGTCTCCACCGCCTCGGTGCAGGCATGCGCCGCTTTCTCGCCAAGCAGGGCGGTCGCCGCCCCCAGCGCGAAGCCCGCCGCATTCCACACCGGCGACAGCGCCGTCGGACGAACGCTTCCCGCATTCAGCAACTTGTCGAACGCGTCCAGATGCTCCTGCTCCTGGCCCGCCATCTCTTTCAGCTGTCCCGTGATCCGCTCGCGGCCCGATTGACGCTCGAACACGGCCAGCTGGCCGCGATAGATCGCGACCGCGCCATATTCGCCCGCGTGATCGACGCGCAGCATTTCCTCGCGGCGGTTCGGCGTAAGGGTCATGGCTGCCCCATCACGGTTGCACAGGCTCGTTGGCAGTGTCGCGCATCGGCGGCTGGGTGGCGGAGTAGAAGCTGAGCAGCATGAGCACGCCCGAAATGATCGCGTTGTATCCCGCCATCGACAGCCCCCACGGGGCATCCGGCAGGCGCCACATCGCTTCCTTGCACGAAACCACCGCCACCGGCTTGCTCAGCAAGTCAGAAAGATTGCCCGTGATCGCTTCCGAGCCGGTCGACGCAACGCAAGTGTCCGGCCCCGGGGCGAGATTCCATTCAAACAGGGCATGCCATCCGCCGAGGAAGAAGCTTACCGCGAACGTAAGGCCGATCAGGATGGAGAACCACATCATCGTGCGCGGGCCCGCCCCGCGCCAGTTCAGCACGATCGCCACCAGAGCTACGCCGCAGGCTGCAAAATGGGCATAACGCTGCCACCAGCACATCTGACAGGGCGCGAGATGCAGCATCGTTTCGAAGATGCCATAGGCCGCGGCCAGCATCCCCGCCGACGCAAGCAGGGCGACCAGCGGCCATCTCACCCGATCAAGCGGCAGCTTCTCCATGGGGAACAAGCTATCGGGGGGCAGGTTGGCGACAATGCGACGAAAGGGCAGTTTAACCGGACTGTGGCGCGGCGAAACGCCGTTGACGTTAGGTTCAATCACTTGCGCGTATCGTGGCGCCTTGTTCAGGTTTCAACTGGTCTGTCCCGTGCTAGGCGCTTGGACAGGTCCGATTTTGTGCATTGCGGGACAGCCATCCGATGACTGACGCTACGACTGTTGCCGAGGCCCCCGCCGTTCCGCACACGCCTAAGGCGAAAGGCCCGCTGGGCGCCCTCTACAACTGGGTGATCCGTCTCGCCGGCGGCAAAAGCGCCGAACCGGCGCTCTGGGCCGTGTCCTTTGCCGAAAGCTCGTTCTTCCCGATTCCGCCTGACGTGATGCTCGCCCCGATGTGCTTCGCCCGGCCGGAACGGTCATGGCGCTATGCCTTCGGTTGCACCGTGGCCTCGGTGTTCGGTGCGCTGCTGGGTTACGCGATCGGCTTCTACCTGTTCGAAGCGGTCGGCTCGGCCATCATCTCGGTGTTCGGCTATGGCGGTAAGGAAGAAGAACTCCGCGCCTCTTATGCGGCTGCCGGCGTCTGGATCATCTTCCTGAAGGGCGTAACGCCCATCCCCTTCAAGCTGGTAACCATCATCTCGGGCGCGATGGCGTTCAATCTGCCGATCTTCATCGCCGCCTGCCTCGTCACGCGGGCCGTCCGGTTCTTCCTGGTGGCCTGGTTGTTCAAGACGTTCGGCCCGACCCTGGCCCCCATCATCGAGAAGCGCATCGGCCTCTTCATGCTGCTTTTCGTGGTGATCCTCGTCGGCGGCTTCCTGGCGGCGGCGCTGATCCACTAGATTCGATCAAAATTTCTGCATCTCGTGAACCGGATGTTTGCGATCTTGGGCGAGGCTCCTGATCACGCGCCGGATGGTCCGACGCGGCTTAGAGTTCGGTTCGTCCCATGCGCACCCTTCGCCGCATTCACGCTGTCTCCCTCCGCGTCGCCCCGCAATGGGCGATGTGCGTCATCCTCGGGGCCTATTTCAGCATGCAGCTGGCCAATACGGCCGCTATCCCGGGTTGATAGACCGCCTCTTTCACTGATCACGCACCTGCGCTAACACCGCCCCTCGCGCTCGCGGGAGTGGCGGAATTGGCAGACGCAACGGACTCAAAATCCGTCGTCCTAACGGATTTGTGGGTTCGACCCCCACCTCCCGCACCA
>DAIRES010000074.1:0-15124 GCA_036795465.1 Hyphomonadaceae bacterium | reverse complement strand
GCCTTGGGTGAGCTTCCGGACTTCGTGAGCTTGACGCTGGGGCGGTCCAGGATCCTGCGGTTTTCCCGCTCCAATCCGCGCATGCGAAACACGTTCTGCACCGCCCTTCTGTACCGAAGGGCTGCAAGAACGCCCAAAGAGCGAATTATCTCTGATTTACAAGGACTGGAGGCCAGTTGGGGGTGTCTTTTGGACAACCCCCGAAAAGGCCGCTGGTGCCAGAAGAGGACCGGAAGTGTGGTCCGAAGGCGTTATAAACTGGGCTTTCGCGCCACATGCGCGCAAGCGGTACCAACAAATGTACCAACAAAAACGACCGGCCTTCACCCCTTGGAACGTGACAACTGGCGCTACCCATTAGCGCGCGACCGCAGACTCACACAACGTCGGGCCAGCCGAATCGAAAATGGTCGCGATAGTACCGGTCATGAAGGTAGCCGAGATCATCTCGCCACTTTCGAACCGGCAACTGCATGTACACCTCGGGTCGCCTCGCACCGTTGCGCGCAAAGCTAGCCAGGCAGTTCGCCATCTTTTTTAGACGGGGCGCAGTGCGCGGCTCACCCCATTCCAGCACACGGCTCCATTCAGTGAAGGGTGGAATTACCGTGTTGAACACTAGGTCTAGCCTCTGGCGGCGGTGCGCCTCGGAAAGGTCGGCCTCCTGGCCAACATTGTAGCCAAATAGCTTCAATGCGCCCTCTTCAGTCATGCCCTCCGCCCAGAACCCACCCGATCCCATCCACGCGACGGTCGATGGCCATCGAAAGAAGTCAGGGTGCTGCTCAGCAATACGCCTTTGTTCGGTCCAGTGAAGCGAGATGGCCGCTAGAAGGGCCTCAATCTCGCCAATGTCGAAAAGTGGTTTGCCAAGTCTTCTCAGCCGTCCGCGTTCGCGAGAATCAAGCTGACTGGATGCTCGCTGATACACGACGGCCTGCTCTGAACAGGGTAGCAAGATCACGCTTACGATTGAGGGCAGACTCAGCGGCTTTCCTGCCCTCGCGCGCGGTCTGGCCATTCCTTGACACCCTAGAGAACGAATTAAAGCTCCATCGCTGCCCCGTACCGCCGTAGCCAATCGCGGCGGTCGCGATAGTTCGGCAGCACCTTGTCCACCTCATTCCAGAACGCATCGGAATGATCTCGGAAGCGCAAGTGGCAAAGCTCGTGCACAACGACGTAGTCGATGACGCTTCGGGGCGCCTGCATGAGCTTCCAGTGGAAGTTCAAACGCCCAGTCTGCCCACATGAAGCCCAATGATAGCCTAACTCCCGAACCGTCACCGTCCCGGCCCGAACACCAACCTTGGGCGCCAGCTGCGTGACCCGCTCGCCAATGTGCTCCGCACCCTTCCGGATGTAGAAATCGCGAAACGCCTTTTGCGCGGCCTTCACCCCCCCGAGGTCGAGCACGACGGGCGACAGCAGCCACCTCCCGTTTCGCAGCATGAGAGGCTGATCACTCTTGCGAGCAAGCTTCAGCTGATAGGTGCGGCCGAGATAGCTGAAGCCCTCGCCATCGGCGAACGCGCGCTTCGGCCGCCGGCCGTTGAAGTCTTCCCATTCCGCAAGCGCGCGGTGGACCCAGAGCGCGCGGCTGGCGACGACGTCCCGGACGCGCTCACGCGAGAGATCATGCGGTGCCCGCACCGTTACCTTGCCGGAGCGCTCGACGACAATGGCGGCCGTCTTCCGCCGGCTGCGAACAAGTGTGAACTCGATATCCTGAGCGCGCATCTTCATGACCGCAGTAACTCGCTCGCCCGCTTCTCTGCCAACCGCGTCAACTCCACTGCAATCCGCTGGCGATTTGAAACAAGCGCCTCCACGTCTGAAACCACAAGCTCGGTGCTGACCAGCGCCCGCAGTCGCTTCACCTCATCCGGCTTCCGCCAGAAGTCCACAATTCCGATGTTGCCGCGAATCAGCGCGATGATGCGTTCGCAAACGCGCTCGATCTTCGTGATATCTTCCAGCGAGTGCGGCGCGGCATCTGCAATCAGGTCAAAGACGTTGTCGCGGAATACCGCCACCTCTGCCGCATCCCTGTCCCCACCGTCCGGCCGCCCGGCCTGGATTTCTGCTCGCAGCTCCTCGTAACGCTCCGCGAGCAAGACCCAGTCCTCGCCATGGCGGACGATCAAGGCGTCCAGCTTTTCGCTCATCTTACGGAAGAACGCCGGGTCTTCATCCAGACGCACGGTGCAGTGCTTCCGGATTGCGTGCTCCATCTCGCTGGCCTTGGCGCGTTCATCGCCCTTTGAATGGCCGACAACCTTGGCCACGAAGTTCGGGTCCAGCAGCTCGACCGGCGGAATTTTCGGATCGACGCCCAGCTCGACAAGATGCTTGTTGATCAGCGCCGAGACCTTTTCGCCCACGCCGGCCAGATTGATGGACTCGTCCTTGTAGCGCTCCTTGACCATGCGCATGAGATACCCGAAGCGCCGCGCTGGAGCCCGATAGGGCTGCGCCACAGACCCCGGCAGCAGAAGGTCCAGGCTCTGCAGGAACTTCTTGAGATAAACCTCGAAGTCGGCGCGTGCCTTCACGGGTCCAAGCGCATCGACCGCGCGATGGATCAGGTTCACCTCGTCCTCGACGCCGTCCATCTCGCCCCGGACGAACGCCTCGATCTGCCGGACGCCGAGACCTTGCAGATGCTGCAAAAGCCGCCGGTGCCGTTCCTCCAGGATCGGAGTCTCTGAACCGACGTTCTTCAGTCCCTGCTGCAAGTCTTCCAGGTCCTCGCTCGCATAGATTTTCAGCGCATCCGTCAGGTGATTGGCGAGGCCGATATAGTCCACGATAAAACCCCGCCGCTTATTGTGGGCGACGCGATTCACCCGCGCGATAGCTTGCAGCAGGTTGTGCTCTTTCAGCCGCTTGTCGATGTACATCACCTGCTCGATAGGCGCATCGAACCCGGTCAGCAGCATGTCGCAGACAACCAGAAGGGCGATCCCGGTATTCGCCTTGTCCAGATCATCCAGATCGAACGGCCTGCAGAAATTCTCGACGGCGTTCCAGCGTTTCGCTTCCTTGCGCGCCTCGGTGATCTCGGCTGGCTCGTTTGTCTGGTCGGCAGAAATGACGGTCGCGACCTTCAGGAAGGCAATCTTCCGGATCAGTTCTTCATCGGGCTGTGCAGCGGCGCGCTCTGCCTCCAGCCGCTCCTCCAGCGCCCGGCGCAGCGCGCGCTGATACCGCACGGCCGACAGCTTGGAATGGCAGACAACCTGCGCCTTGAAGCCGTTGGGCAGGATGTTGTCGATATAGTGCCGCACGATATCGCGAGCGATGGCGCCGATCCGGCTTTCGGCTTCGAGGATGTCGCCGGTGGCGCCGTACTTCTTCTTGATCGCCAGCAGCTCGTCCTCGCTGCGTTCTGCGAAAAGGTCTTCGAACGCGGCGTCGAACTCCGCCTTGTCGCGCAGCGCTGTGTTGGCGGTGCGCCCCTCGTAGAGAATCTGCAGCGTTGCGCCGTCCTCGACCGCGTCCATCAGCTTGTAGGTGTCGATGTACTCGCCGAACCGCTTCACCGTGCGGCGGCCTGCATGGCGCTCCGTGATCAGCGGCGTTCCCGTGAACGCGATCCGCGCGGCATTGGGGAAGGCCTCGAACAGGTTGTCGCCCATATCCGAACCCTGCGTGCGGTGCGCCTCGTCCACCATGATCAGGATACGGTCGGAATCATTCACCACGCCAAACGCCTCGCCGCTTGGCGGCGGCGCGTACTTGCCCATCGCCTCGGCGAGCCCCTGAGGCAGCTCCTTCGTGTCATCCAGGAATTTATGGATCATCACCATGTTGACGTCGGAGGCTGGCGAACTCAGCACCGGCCTGATCTCGTCCCGCCGCTCAATCAGGTTGATCTTGCCGCCGATCAGCTTGGCCGTCGCAGCCAGCTGGTCCTCCAGGTCGACCCGGTCCACCACCAGCAGCAGCTTGAAGTCCTGCAGGTCGGGCGACGTCCGGATCATCCGCCCGACAAACACCATGGTCAGTGATTTGCCGGAACCCTGCGTGTGCCAGATCACGCCGCTGCGCTCGGTCGGCGTCTGCCCTGTCCGCAACCGATCCACGATCCGCCGCGCCGCTCGGTGCTGCTGATAGCGGGCGGACAGCTTCACGCGCTTGCCGTTCGGCAGGTCCATGAACACGGTGGACGTGCGCAGCATGTCCAGCAGGGCGTGTTTGTTCAGCAGGCCCTGTACCAGCTGCTCTTGCTGGCGCGCCTCGCCGCGCGGCGGGTGGAACTTCGCGTAGCTCTCCGGCCAGATATTGCGCCAGGCGTAGAAGTGTTCGGTCGCCGAGCTGATTGTGCCGAACTCCGCCGCCTCGCCGCAGGTGCGGATCACGAACAGGTTGGGATAGAACAACCTCGGCTCGCCCTCGTTCAGTCCTGCGTCGCGTGTGGCGGTGCGGCCATTGCGATAGCGTTGCAGCTGCACGAACGCCTCGTGCATCGGGTTGGCGGTGTTGGCGTCGCCGATCTTGGCCTCGATCACCACCAGCGGCAGGCCGTTCACGAACAGCACGACGTCCGGAATGATGAAAGCCTTCACGCAGCCTGGCGTATCGACGCGAAACTGGTTGATGGCGTGGAAGGTGTTCCGCTCAGGATGCTCGAAATCGATCAGGCGGACGGTCGGGCTCTCCTCCCCCGTCAGCTCGTTGCGGTCTGCATGCGCCTTCAACAACAGGCGCTGCACTTCTTCATTCGCCTCAAGCAGACAGCGGTTTGGCTGGCGGAAAATGTCATCGGCGAGTATCTGCAACTGGCGTGTCGTGAGCCACTCGCGGCCGTCGATAGTGCGGTTGAGCCCACGCACGGCGGCGCGGAAAACGTCTGGCAGATAGAGGTCACGAAAGCCGTTGCGCAGACTCCGCGACGGATCCGTCGGGATCACGCCCGCGCCCTGGTCGATCACCGTCCAGCCCAGCGCCGCCAGCTGGGTCAGGAGAGGCTTCTCGACATGCGCGTACTCGCTCATGCGGCGGCGCGCTCCTTCAGAAGAACGTCAACGGGAACTTTACCCGTGAGAAGGTCTTGCATGAGGCCGGAGCGGCGCGCCATCAACTCAGCAAGCATCCTATCTTCGTCTTCGAGTATTCGGTCAGAACACGCCAATGCCTCTATAATGGCTGCCTGCTCTGCAGCATGCGGCAGCGGGATGACAAACTTGCGGAAGTGCTCAAGGTGGATGTGCTTCAAGCCCGACCCTGCGGACAAGTATCCCATCTGGCGTGAGTAGTAATTCGTTTCGAAGAACTCCCGAAGGAATGCTGGTATAAGACGACTCAGGATCGGACGCAGGAGGGCGACCGAAACAAAGATACTCACCTCATCCAATTCCTTGGGGACGCATCGTGCCACCCCCAGGGTTCCATCTTTAGTGACCAGCACATCACCGTATTTGGGGTCGGCGCGTCTCTGGTACCCACGATGATCGGAAAGTGTCACGTAGTTGACGTCCGACAGATCGATCCCCCGCCCCTTCGTGAGATTCTTCACCGTCACAAACGGGATGCCGGTATCAACGTATGTCGGCGTATGATGCACACCGTCGACGATCTTTGTCGTGAGTTCGTCTAAGCGGATCGCCTCCCAAGCCTTGGGCAACCATCCCAATTCCGTCTCGTGATACAACTCCGGCGCTTCTTCGTGGGACGGGCGGAGGCGGCCGGATTTGTCGACGCCGCGCGTGAACAGGTCCTGCATCAACCCGGCCCGTACCTGCTCCTGCTTGGCGATCAGCGTTTCGGTTTGATAGATCAGGCGATCCACCGTCGATAGGACCCCGGCAATGGCCTGCTGCTTCTCCTCGGTCTCCGGAAACAATAGCTCGACGCGCGAAGTATCCGGCTTGTTGATTTCAGCGAACGTGCTGCCGACTCCGTAGCGCTCGTAATCGCCACGCTGCCTGCAGACCTGATAGTAGAGAAACTCGGAATCAACACCCTCACGCGCAATAAGACTTTTGAACCCCTGATTTGTGCAAAGTTGCATCGTCGCGATCCGCGCTTCGCCGATGGTTGCGCGCGAGGTGAGAAGTACGGTTCCCGCTGGAAGCAGTTTGGCGGCGGAGTGGCTCAAGCCTTTTTTTGTAATGCGTTCAGCGGTCGAGGAGAGGTACTTTCCACGACTAGCCGAGATGTCGGTGGGCGTGACCCACGGAATTGCTCCATCCCAATACTCGGGAACGAACCGCGAAGGCGTCCCGCCGCTTACAATTTCGGCTGCGTCGTCGGTCCGAACCTTACGCCACATAGCCGAGCGCCTTCAGGTATCCGTCCAGCTCCTTCGCAGCGGCGCCGCGCTTCGTCTCGATCTCGCGGGCCGTCATCGCATACTTGGCGTGCAGATTCTCGACGGCGGCGGCGCAGGCAGTGCGGTCCGCGTCGAGATAGGTCTGATACCCTTCCATCAGCAGGCGCCGGAACCGTTCCAGGATAACGGCGCGCGCCTCGGCACTGCTGATCTTCTCGCGCGCGGCGGCGATCATTTCGTCGCGAATCTTCTCGGCGGCGCGCAGGTCGGCCTTCAGCGTCTTCTGCTCGTCCTTGAGTTTCTTCGCCTCGGCGGGCGGCAACTGCGCCTCGTCTTCGTCCTCACCGTCCTCGCCCTTCTCCGGCGCAGCCAGCAGGCCCTTGATTTCCTCCAGGCGCTCCTGCTTCACGCGCAGCTGCTCCACCAGCTCCGGAAACTGGCTCTGCAGGATTTCATCTTCCGGGATCAACTCGGCGCCCCAGCCGCTTGCCGCCACGGATTTCAGGTCCGCCTTCAGCAAATCGACAAACCGCGCCAGCGCGCCGCGCACCTGAAATTCGTTCAGCAGCGGGTTCCCTGCGAACGTCTTGTCGATATCCGCCAGCAGGCCGCGCCGCAGCGCATAGACGTTGCCGGGCTCGCCCTTGGTTGGCGCCAGCTTCTCGAACGCGCCCACATTCTTCGTCCACCAGCCGGCCAACTGGTCCATGAAAGCGGTGTGCGCCGCCTGCACGCCTGGATCATCCCGCACCACGGAAGCGATGGCCCGCCGCTCGGCGATGGCCTCCGCAAAATCGAGATACTTCTTTTCCCCCACGCGCGGCACGAAACAGCGCTCCCTCAACCCCTTGTAGTTGGACCAGTAGCGGGACAGCGCGTCAATCTCCGCCGCCGGCACGCCACCCATGATGTGGGCGCGCACATCGTGCGGCTCTGGCGGGGGCGCGTTGTCGACATAGCGGCGGATATTGCAGTTGAAATCCTCCGCCGCGATCTCCTTCACCGGCACGACGCGGGCATAGCCCGGCACATCCGCGCGCTGGCGATAGACGTGCACGATCTTGGCGATGTCTTCCGGCCGCAGATGGTTCTGCGCCTTGCCTTCGCGGTATTCGCGATCCGCATTGATGAAGAGGACGGAGTCGCGCTTGGATGCGTTCTCCTTGTTCATCACCAGGATACAGGCCGGAATGCCGGTGCCATAGAACAGACTGGCGGGCACGCCGATCACCGCGTCGAGCCAGCCCTTCTCGATGAAATGCTTGCGCGCCTCGCGCTCCTCGCCGCCCCGGAACAGCACGCCGTGCGGCATCACCGTCGCCATGCGGCCATTGGCCTTCAGCACCGCAAGCATGTGCTGAACGAACATCAGGTCGGCCTTCTTGCCCTTCTCCGGCATCCAGACGGAGAAGCGCCCCGTCGCTTCCATGCCCTTCTTCGCGTAGTTCTGGCTGAAAGGCGGATTGGCCAGTACGCGATCAAACCGCTTCAGCTCGCCATCGTCTTCCCGGTGCTGCGGCAGCTTGAGCGTGTCCTCCTGCCGGACGTCCGCCGACGGAATATCGTGCAGTATCATGTTCATCCGGCAGATCGACCATGTCGTGCCGATCTTCTCCTGCCCGAACAGCGACAGGTTGCGCGGATCGCCGCCACAGTCGCGCACATAGTCGCGCGACTGAATCAGCATGCCGCCGGACCCTGCGGTCGGGTCATAGATGGTCATGCCGGGCTGCGGATCGACAATCTCGACCATGGCCCGCACGACTTCCGCAGGCGTATAGAACTCGCCCGCCTTCTTGCCGGCGGAGTCGGCGAAATATTTGATCAGGTATTCGTAGGCGGCGCCCAGCAAGTCTGGAAACTCGAAGTCCTCATCGCGCAGCGGCAAATTCTCGAATACCTGAATGAAGTTGACGAGCGTGTCGTCATCTAGTTTCCGCTGACCGATCTGCCTATTGAAGTTTATCCCTTGGAGGACGTCTTCCAGTGCTGACGAGTTTGCACCCTCCAACTTCCTGAGCGCGACATTGAGCCCGTTTCCAACCTCAGTTTTCAGGTGACGCAGCTTCTCCCAGCGCGACTCTTTGGGCACATAAAAAGTGTAGCGGTCCTTGTCGTCCAGCGCGTCCTGCAGGCGCTTGCCCGAAAGTCCCCGGCCTTTCAGCTCAACCTCGAACCGCGCGCGCTCTTGGTCAAACAGATCGCTGCAGCGCTTCAGGAACAGGGCGCCGAAAATGTATTCCTTGTATTCTGACGCCTCCATGTTCCCGCGAAGCTCGTCGCACGCCTTGAACAGAAGGCTTGTCAGCTGGCTAAGTGTGAGTTTGGACACCCGGTGCTCCCTGTGCGCGGGGCACTTGAAGGGAATCCGGACATTGGGGCAAGTGCTACGGCGTTCTCACCGTTGGCCCATGGACTAGCTCCCAACCCAGCTGACGGCTTGCATTCCGGCAGCAGCTCGGCGACCCTTGAAGGCGCGTCTGATGTTGGGGAACTATCGCATGCGCCGCCCGGCTCTTATTGCTGCAACGGCCGTCTGGCTCGCAAGCTGTGGCGCCCCGCCGCTTGATCCCGACTGGCAAAGCAAGCTCAACCTCGCGATGAACGGCGACGATCCGAGCGCCGCATTCGCGATAGCACGACAAGCCGCTGAAGCCGGTGCGCCCGTCGGGCTGTGGGCGATGGGCCAGTTCCATGAAGTCGGATACGGCGTGGAAGAAAATGATGCGGCGGCGCTGGACTGGTATCGGAAGGCTGCCGAACGGGGCGAACCAGAGTCGCAGTGGCGGCTTGCGATGATGCTCTTCGAAGGTGTCGGCGCGGAGCCGGACGAAGCGGAGGCCAAACACTGGTTCCGGACTGCAGCAGAAACTGGCGATCCACGCGGGCAGTTCATGCTCGGGCGGATGCTTCACAACGCGGAAGGCGGCCCGGAAGACTTTGCTGGCGCGCTCCGCTGGTACCGCTTGGCCGCCGATCAGGGCCACGACCTTGCGCTGGTCTCCCTCGCCTTCATGTACGAGGAGGGCCAGGGCGTGCCGGAGAACCCGGTTGAAGCGCTCAGCCTGTTTCGCCAGGCTTCGGATCGCGGCAATCCCGTTGCCCACTATATCCTCGCGCGCGCTTACGAAGTTGGCGACGGCGTGCCGCAGGATTTGAACGAAGCCTTTCGCCTCTACCGGCTCTCAGCCGAACAGGGCGATTCCTTTGGGCAGTTTTCGCTGGGTCGAATGTACGAACAGGGTATGGGCGTTTCTGCCAGTAAGCCTCAAGCTTACCTCTGGTACCTCCGGGCCGAACGCAATGGCGAGCCGAATGCAACCCGAGCACTTGCGGCGCTGCGCGAGTCCTTGACGTTGGAAGAGCGGACGGAAGCAGAAATACTGGTTGCAGCAAACTTACCTCCGCACTGAACCGCTCGCCATCCTGGCCACGTAGTCGAGAACGCGCTGAACGGTTGCGCCGTCGGGATCGCCAGCGCCGGCATGTACCGTCGGGGTACCGCGCAGCTCCTCCATGATCTCCGCCTGCCGGTGGCCGGGAACCTCGCCGTAACTCGTAAGTGTCGTCAGCACGTCCTCATGGCCGAGATTCTGGGACCAGGCCTTCAGCGCCTCGGGCGCCTTGCAGATCTGTTGCCCTAGCCGCGCCAGCGTGTGGCGGAAGCTATGAGGGTTGTAGTAGCGCAGCCCTGCCGCCTCAAATGCCTCCCGGAATATCCGCCGGATCGGCGCCGCGCTGGTCCAGTGCCGCCGTTCCAGCCCATCGGTAGCAAAGCCGCCATCCGGCCCCAGCCCGATCCGCGTGGCGGGGAACAAAGGCTCGTCCGCCACGAACATCAGCTCACTGCGCAGATAGTCGATCCAGTCCGCCACGATGGCCTCGATCTGCTCGCCGACCGGGAAGAACCAAGACGTAAACGTCTTCCGGTTCTTCGTGCGCACCGTGCGCGCATCCTGAAACACGGTGCGGGTTTGCAGGTCCACATGGCCGATCTTCAGCGAAGCGACGGCGTCATCGCGGGCGCCGGACAACAACGTGAAGGCGATCAGCGCGCGGTCGCGTTTCTCGATGGCGGTCACGTTCGGCATGTTGTCCAGCACGCGCCGGATTTGTCCGATCTCCGGTACGGGCCGCTCGCGCCGCGCCTTGGCGATCCTCGCGTCATTAGCTGACGGGTTGAAATACTCGCAGTCGGAATAGCCGATCCGCGATTTGTAACCCGGCTGGTCCGCCAGCCACAGGAAGAACGCTTTCACCCCCACCAGCCGAGCGTGAATTGTCGCGACCGCCAGCGGCTTGCCCGTGCGCGGGTTCATCGCGTCGGCGAGTACGCGCTTAAACCGCCCCACCTGCTCGATATGGAACGCGGCGAAATCCTTCCCGCCGTTCGCCGCCTCGAACTGGTCGATTGCGGCGGCGGCGGCGTCAATGGTGTCGGGTTGCGCGCCCCTCGCCTCGCGCAACCACACCAGGTAGCCGTGCTTGATCCGCACATTCTTGGGATGACGCTTCGCCATGGCTATCCTGCCTCGCTCAAGTGGACATTCCCGCAGGCCTTTTCCCTCTCGCTTAGGTGTGGCTCTGCCTGCTTGTCCGGCAGGCGCACCAGCGCACAAAACTGGGCTATGCGCTTCAGGGAGACCCGCGTGTGCATCGTGGTTGCACAGGCCTCGCACAAGGCCCGAACGTTCAGCGTATGGATCGTACGGCTAGCGATCTCAGCTTCGCGAAAAGCCGGCCGCCTTGGCTCCCGGCAGGCGAAGCAGAAGAACTCGCCCAGCTTGCAGCGGCGCGTCGGACGCCCCCGCCGGCGCAGGAAGGTGATTGCGTCCGCCCCGACGATCAGCGCTGGCCGCATGTCAGTGATCGCCGGCAGACCCGCCTTCAGCCATCGCCGCACGGTTGCCTTGCAAACGCCCGTTGCGCGCGCCAGCTCGTCCACCGTGTAGCTCAGATGTGTGTGGATCGCCCGGTAGCTCGGGCGGCGGCGCATTTCAGGCGCCGCCGGTTTCGATCAGTTTGCGGATGTCCTCCACGCGCCAGACCGTGACTCGCTTCCCCAGTTTCAGCGGCTTGGGAAAGCGCCCATCCTTGATCCCCTGCCACCAGGTCGATTTGCTGACCGGAATAGGTCCCGCTGGCGCCAGGATCGCGCGCAGGCGCAGGAAGCCGGTCTCGGGAAGTTGTGCTTGGTTCGACATGATTCGTCTCCGTCTGTTGCTGGACGGGAGGGTCTTAGAATGCCGATTTGCGGAGTTGGCCAAACTGGGGGTAGGGCCCGCCAAGTTTGGCTAGGCAGCGGTGATCTTGGCTTCGGGTGGCAGCAGCTCAGCCGCCATTTTCAGAAACTTCCGGACCGTCTCGTCGCTCAACGGAATGCCAAGGCGTTCGGTCGCAGCCACCAGCTCCCCTGGAATCGGGCTGCGTGTCGCCAATGGGTCATAACCGTGAGAATCCATCACCGCCGCGATGAAGAGTTTCAGCAGGCTTTCCCGTTCCCGCGTCTTCAGTTCCTTGGGGGCCGCAGCAGCTTGCTCGCGACGCAAGGCCTCGATCTCCGCCGCATGCTCTGCGCGCTCGGCATTCTGCTGTTCCAGCACCTGGCTTACAAAAAGGTCTAGAGCGGATAGATGCTGACGCGTCGCCGCGTGATCTGCGAGTTCGTTTTCGTAGGCGTCTGCCCAGGCCTGATTGTCGTTCAAGGCCTGCTCATGAAGCTCGGATATGCGGAGAGCCGCATTCATCCAGTCGAAAGCGCGGCCGTGCTGGTCTTCGACAGCCGCAATCAGACCTTCGGGAAGCACCAGCCCCATCCGGTGACACCATTGCAGGTATGGCGCGGGTTCGATTGGCTGGGACAGCTTTCTCGCCTGTATCGAGGCATGGACCAGATCGCCCAGCCGGCGATAACGAGCCGCGAAGAGGGTAGCCGTCGCCGCCTCCCGCTCGAACGCTTGCCAATGCACCACGCCAGGGTCCCGGCCCAGCGTCAGCGCGACCGCGTCCCGCAGCGACCAGAACGGAAAGCGGGCCCAGTATTCGTAGTCCGCGACCGCATTTGGTTGGTTGAAGAAGAGGACGCTTTCACGGTCCTCAATTGCCTCCTCGGCCAACGGAACAAGTTCGCGGAGCCGTTCCTGGAAGGTCTGCCTGATCTGCTCTTCCGGGAGGCGCTTGAGGAGGTCGCGATAAGTTTTCGCCTCAACTGCCTGATCGGGCGGAATGTACTGCATGTAGCCATGCACCTTGGTTTCGGCGTCGTACCCGCCGAACCGCTCATGCACGAGCCACCTGATTACCGCTGGAAGTGGAAGCTCACCCACGACATGCAGCCCGATCCCGGAATCAACCCGGACGTGTTTACCACTTCCCGGACGACTTCGCTCGCTCGCGATGCAGTTGGATGCCCGCAATTCACGGCAGCACGCGGGAGCCCGGCCGGACCTACCCGGCCGTTGCCGGACAACCATTGCCCCCGTTTCCCCGCCAGAATAACGTCTCCGGAAAGCCGGGGATGGGCTATGCCGAAAATCTTCGTCACCTACAGGACAGCGAAGCCGCCGAAATAACACTAGCCTTGGGGGAGAATGCGTGGGTGCCTTGGGTGCGTTTCTAGTCGCGCTTGGCGCTGTGCCGCTTGCAGCCATGGGCGCGGTGTCGCTCCTGGCGGGCGATGAAGAGTCGATGTCGATCCCGCCGGTTCTGTTCTTCGTACCGTTGAGCTTCTTGATTACGGGCGCTGTGATGGCGGTGATCTCGATTCGCGCCGCCCTCCGCCGAGTGGCTGACGAAGATGCGCGAAGAATAGCAATGATGAAGGCTGACCCTCGGCTGCATCACACCGATGCGCGCCGCTTGGCTAAAGACCGTTGACAGGCGGCCGGTACAGCATCGCGGCTATTGTTACCGCCTCCACCTTCAACGCCATGGGAAGTAGCGTCATCGCATTTTCCTTGGCGACGCGGATGTAGCCCAAAGCATCCACCGACCAGCTGGCCGGGTCTTGCTTCGCCGTCTCCAACGCCAGTATTCCGATGACGGCGGCGCAGAACAAATCCGTAGCCAGCTTTGCGTCGTGTCGGGCTATCGCCGCCTCGATGGCAACTTCCCAATCCCGCGCACCTGCCCGAAAGTACCCCGGACTTTTCAGCAGCATCTTCTTGTAGGCCGGATCGAAAAAACCCATGCGCGGAGCCCACGTTTCAGGAACTCCATGAAATCTAGCTATTGAGCAAGGTTTGTCACGTGCACCGTCTCCTTTGCGAAGATGGAAACGTTATAATCAGCGTGCAGAAACAACCCTCCATCTCTTAAGAGAATCTACCCGCCTCTGCGCAAATGGCTGGACAGCCTCTCGCGCGGCTTGCCCACAGCCGATCCTGGACATCCATTATGACGATGAGCTCATGGCGCGCTCGTGGTCACTCGCTTGAGGATTTCATCTGCCCACCACCCCGCCATCCTGACCCGCTCATCCCAATAGGCGGCGCGATGATAGGCGCGGCGGACCTGATCGGAGCCGACATGCGCGAGCTCCGCCTCGATGGCGTCGCGATTCCACAGGCCACTTTCATTGAGAAGGCTTGAGGCGCTGGCGCGGAAGCCGTGCGAAGTGTGTTCGGACTTCTGTATGTCCATGCGGCGCAGGGCACCGTTCAGCGTGTTCTCACTGATGGGCTTGCCGGGCGAGAGCTGGGACGGAAACACGTAGGGGTAGTTGCCCGTATGGCCGCGCAGGTTTTCCAGGATATCGATAGCAGCCTGCGGCAGGGGCTTCACATGCTCGCGCCGCATCTTTGTCCGTGCAGCGGGAATGGTCCAGATCGCCCGCTTGAGGTCGAACTCGTCCCAGCTGGCAAGACGCAGTTCGCCGGGCCGGGGATACAGCAGGACAAGCAGCTTCAGCGCCGCCTGCGTCTCGATTGCGCCCTGATAGCCCCAGACGGCGCGCACAAGCCCGTCAAAGCCGTCCTGTTCCGTGACCGCCGCGCGGTGGGAGACCTTCGGCGTAACAAGGGCGCCGCGCAGCCCGAATGTCGGGTCCGTATCGGCGCGAGCGGTTGCGATGGCGTAGCGGAACACCTGCCCGATCACGGCGCGCATGCGGCGCGCGGTTTCGTAAGTTCCGCTGGCTTCCGCTCGCTGGAGAGGCTTCAGGATTTCGGCGGCTGTGATTGAGCGGATCGGCCGGTCGCCGAGGTCGATTGCGGCGAGACCGATCAGCCAGCGCTTCTTGTCGAGTGTGGCGGCGGCCTTCCCTTCCCGCTCCTGCTTGGCCAGCAGTTCTTCGGCCAGCGCAGAGAAGGTGTCCTTGGTCAGCGCTCGTTCCGCCTCGGCGGCGGCCTTCGCCTCCGCCGCCGGATCACGGCCAGCCTGGAGCTGCGATCTTGCGTCCTGGCGCAGCTGGCGGGCGCGAGCGAGCGGGGTTTCCGGGTAGCTGCCGAGCGCCAGAAGCTTCTGCTTGCCCCCGAACCGGTATGCGAGGCGCCAGAGGCGGGAGCCGCCCGGGCGGACCTCAATGAACAGGCCGCCGCCATCGCTCTGGCGGATCGGCGCGGCGGCGGGCTTGAGCTGGCGAAGCTTGAGGTCGGTGAGGGGCATGGGTGCAGGCGCCTGTACCAACACAGACAGCCGAAACGCCCTCTGCGGTACCAACAACTGTACCAACAAATTCGCGGGATACCAACAAACCCACCCGGACCGTTCCGGACCGTCTAGGACTAGACTCGTTGTTTTTATTGTAATTTATCTTGATATCAGACAATAAAAAACGACGCCGGAGCGTCGCTTGGTGCCCAGAAGAGGACTCGAACCTCCACGCCTTGCGGCGCTGCTACCTGAAAG
>DAIRES010000301.1:0-3028 GCA_036795465.1 Hyphomonadaceae bacterium | reverse complement strand
GATGCGAGCGGCGTGCGTAAGGTGGGGATTTACGCGGACGAGTGATGAATGAGCGGCGCTGCGCCCCTTCCCATCCTCCTCCCGACGCGCAAGGATCGCCTCTGTACAGGAGAGACGCCATGCAGAAGCGGAAGCTCGGCAATTCAGGACTTGAGATCGCGCCGCTGGTGCTTGGCGGCAATGTGTTCGGATGGACAGCGGACAAGGCGACGTCGTTCGATGTGCTGGATGCGTTCGTCGATGGCGGGTTCAACGCGGTGGATACGGCGGATGTTTATTCGCGCTGGGCGCCGGGGCATCAGGGCGGCGAGTCCGAGACGGTGATCGGCGCGTGGATGAAGGAGCGGGGCAACCGCGACAAGATCGTGCTCATCACGAAGGTTGGCTCCGAGATGCCGACGGGCAAAGGGCTGAAGGCGGAGTATATCCAGAGCGCGTGCGAGGCTTCGCTGAAGCGGCTTCAGTCGGATCATATCGATCTCTACTTCTCGCACTTCCCTGACAAGGACACGCCGATCGAGGAGACGCTGGCGGCGCATCAGCGGTTGATCGAGCAAGGCAAGGTGCGGGCGGTTGGCGGTTCGAACTATGACGCGCCGGGTCTGGTCGCTGCGCTGGCTTCTGGTGATCGCAAGGTGCGGGCGCGCTATGGCGTGCTGCAGCCCCATTACAACCTGCTGGTGCGTGACCAGTATGAGGGTGCGCTGGAAGATGTGTGCGTGAGCGAGGGGCTGGGCGTGATCCCATACTTCGCGCTGGCGAGCGGATTCCTGACGGGCAAGTATCGGTCGGAGGCTGATCTTGGAAAGTCGGCGCGCGGCGGGGGAATGAAAAAGAACTTCAATGAGCGCGGGCTCGCGATTCTTGGGGCGCTCGACAAGGTGTCGAAGGCGCATGGCGCGACGCAGGCGCAGGTGGCGCTGGCGTGGTTGATGGCGCGGCCAAGCATCACGGCGCCGATTGCGTCAGCGACGAGCGTGGCGCAGTTGAAGGAGCTGGCGCCGGCGGCGGAGCTGAAGCTGAGCGCGGATGATATGAAGGCGCTGAATCTCTAGGGGACGGATGATGGACCTGCTCGTGAAGAAGTCGGCGCTGGCCGAGACGATGTTGATGGCGGCGAAGCTGCCGGCGGTGGCGGACGGGGAGATCGAGCTGAAGGTCGATCTGTTTTCGCTGACGGCGAACAACATCACTTACGGCGCGTTCGGCGATTTCCTGAAGTACTGGCAGTTCTATCCGGCGCCGGAGGGATGGGGCCGCGTTCCGGTGTGGGGCTTTGCGACGGTGACGGAGAGCAGGTCTCCGCATGTGAAGGCGGGCGAGCGGGTCTATGGCTATCTGCCGATGTCGACGCTGTTCCGGCTGAAGCCGGGTGCGCGGCGGCATGGCGGGTTCTCGGACGAGAGCGCGCATCGCGCGGGACTGGCGCCGGTTTACAATGGCTATGTGTTCAATGCGGAGGACCCGCTCTATGAGGCAGATACCGAGGCGCTGCAGGTTCTGTTCAGGCCGCTGTTCACGACGTCTTTCCTGATCGACGACTTCATTGCGGACAACGGATATTTCGGCGCGAAGCAGGTGGTGTTCTCGAGCGCTTCGGCAAAGACGTCCTACGCGGCGGCGCAGCTGTTGAAGGCGCGGGGCGATGTGAAGGTGATCGGGCTGACGTCGCCGGGCAATGTGGCGTTCACACAGAAGCTGGGTTTCTATGACCGCGTCGTGCCGTATGGCGAGATCGGTTCGCTGGATGGGTCTGTGCCGGCGGTGTTCGTGGATATCGCGGGCGATGCAAGTGTGCGCGCGGCGGTGCATCGGACGTTTGCCGACAAGCTGACCTACAGCTGCGCGGTTGGAGCGACGCACTGGGATGCGCCGCGGGCCGACGAGAAGCTGCCGGGGCCGCAGCCGCAGATGTTCTTTGCGCCGAGCATTGTGCAGAAGCGGATCGCAGACTGGGGCGGCGCGGGATTCCAGCAGCGTGTTGGCGCAGCGTGGGGCGCTTTCCTGCCGACGGCTGCGAAGACGACGCGTGTGGTCGAAGGGCGTGGGCTGGAGGCGGCGGCGAAGGTGTTTGCCGACCTGGCGACGGCTAAGGCGAAGCCGGATGATGGGCACGTGATCCGGCTGGCGTGGGAATAGCGAGCAAAGACAAGGCGGCCATGCCATTAACCCCGGCGTGATAACGCTGTTGGCATGACCACCCGCATTGATGCTGCCATCGATTGTCTCCGAGCTTTGCCGGAGGCGGAGCAGGAAATGATCGCGGCTGAGATCGAGCTGTTGCTGGCCGAGCCTGCCTCCATGCTGACGATGGAACAGTGGAGCGAGGTTGAGGCCGAACTCGATAACGATGACGGCGTGCGGCTTTCACATAACGACGTCATGCTCCGCATGCGCGCGAGGTTCGGCCGATGAACATCACCTGGCGCCCGCGCGCGGTCGAGGATTTCGAGCGCCTGATTGACCTGTCTTCGGCGGGGAATTCGGCCAATGCATCGCGAGACAAGTCGTTGCTGGAGACGCGGATCGCGCAACTGGTGCGGTTTGACCAACTGGGGCGGAAGTCACGGCGTATCGGGGTGCGCGAACTGCCGATCGAGGGGACGCCGTACGTGGTGGTCAACCGACGGCTGGAGGATGAGTTGCTGATCGTGCGCATCTTCCATAACGGCAAGGCGACGCTGGCCTAGACTGATCCATGCGTGGCTGCCGGCCCGAACTGGCGAATGCCGCCTGCTGGTGTAATAACAGCGGCGGGATAGCGACTCGGGGCGGCCATGGCTGAAAAGCAGGAAATCCAAACCATCGGCGAAGCCATGGAAGGCCTGCCGCCGGATTTCCAGTTCTTTGGCGAGCGTTTCCGCTCGACCGTGCAGCCCGGGCTCGTTGCGCGCGAGGGTGATCGCGAGGCTGCGGTGAAGAAGCAGCGCAACTTCTCGATCATCGGCGTGCTGCTGGGTCTGGCAGTCTTCTTTGGCGGCGGCACGTTCTTCGGTGAAGACGGCTGGATGTTCGGCGGCTTCATCGG
>DAIRES010000300.1:0-3030 GCA_036795465.1 Hyphomonadaceae bacterium | reverse complement strand
GACGAATGAAAGAAATCCTCCGGCCGAAGCCGGAGGACAGGTTCAGCGAGAAAGCGTAAAGTTCAGGCCATCGCGTTGGTGCGGCGCAAGCCTATGATCTGAAGATCGGCGAAGAGCGCGACCATCGCAGCCTGGGCAACGATGAAGACCTTGCCGATCAGGGTTGGCGCAAAGACCGGTCCGAAAGCCACCCACAGGCTGGCCGCCACCCAGGCGAAGTTGAGCACGATCAACGTCACGATCAGGCCGGCAGGCGCGGCGCCCGCCCGCACAACCATGCCCAGCGTTACGATGAACGGGATCAGCGCCACCCCCGCCCAGAACACGAGGCCCGATGGCAGGCCAAGCAGGTCATGCGTGAGATCAGCCCCGGCGATCATGGCGAGACATGCTGCGCCGCTGATTGCGGCGTCGGCGAGAAGAGCTTTGCGAAGGAAAGACGAGAGGGCAGGCATGGGCGTCTCCTGTGTTTGTCGTTTTTGATGCAGCGAGCATGGATGGCCCGAAACAGGCTGGCGATTACGCGAGAGGTAATGGAAGCGCGGATCATGCGCGGCTATCGTCTGCCCATGATGAAACCGCAGACATCCGAACGACCCACCAAAGTCGGCGAGCTGATAAAGGAATGGCGTACGCGCCGCCGCCTTAGCCAGCTCGATCTCGCGCTGGAAGCGGGCGTCTCGCAGCGCCACCTCAGCTTCGTCGAAAGCGGACGTTCGGCGCCATCACGCGAGATGGTCGAAACGCTGTCCGAGCATCTCGGCCTGCCGCTGCGCGAGCGCAACGTGCTGCTGTTATCGGCGGGCTTCGCTCCCGCCTTCGCCGAACGGAAGCTGACCGACCCGTCGATGAGCGCCGCGTACGCCGCTGTGGAGCTGGTGCTTAAAGGCTACGAGCCAAATCCCGCGCTCGCGGTCGACCGCTACTGGAATCTCGTCATGGCCAACGCGGCGGTTGCTCCGTTGCTTGGCCTGGCCAGTGACAAGACCGTGCTCGAAGGCGCGATAAACGTCCTGCGCTTGTCGCTACATCCCGGCGGGCTTGCGCCACACATCGCCAATCTGGGGCGCTGGAAGTCGCATGTCCTGTGGCGGCTGAACGAGCAGATCAATGTGACCTGCGATCCTCGCTTGATCGATCTCGAACGCGAGCTCGCTGGCTATCCCGCGCCGCCTACGCCCCGGGGAAAGCCGTGGGACGAAGCAGACGCCATCGCGCTTCCGCTTGAGCTGAACTTCGGCGGACAGATCCTGTCCTTCATCACGACGACAACCGTGTTCGGAACGCCCACTGACGTCACGCTGTCCGAACTCGCAGTCGAAGCCTTTTTCCCGGCGAACGCAGAAACCGCAGCGATGATGCAGGCGATGGCGAAGGCGCGTCAGAACTGACTACTGGCTCGCCCACAATATGCGCGCCATCCACGCCAGATCATCCCGCGCCAGCTCGCGCGGCGGATAGGCCGGGTTCAGCGACAGCAGCTCGACCAGCCGATCCGTCTGCCGTCCGAGAACCTTGGCCAGCACTTCGCCATCCCGCGTGCGCGCCACCACCCGGTCGCCGCGCCGAACGGGTACACCCGGCGCCACCACGATCCGGTCGCCGCGCCTGTAAACCGGCTCCATCGAGTCGCCAGTGATTTCCAGCGCATAGACCGTTTCAGTCTCGAGACCGGGGAAGCGCACATCCTCCCAGCCATCGCCAACGGGATAGCCAGCATCATCGAAATACCCATCCGTGCCCGCCTTGGCGAAGCCGAGCAGGGGCGCCGTATGTCCCTGCCGCCCTTCGGCCAGCGCCGCGAAATCCTCCAGCGATGTTCCCACTGCCGCCAGCGCCTTCATCAGGCTTTCGGTCGACAGCCACCGCGGAGACCCATCCGCTCCCGCGCGTTTGGACTTGTTGAACGCCGTGGCATCAAGTCCGGCCCGCTTCGCCAGCCCTGACGCAGACAGACCGTGCTGCGCAGCCAGGGCGTCGACGGCCTTCCAGATGTCAGTGTGGCGCATGGAGAGGCCTTTCGCCGGATAGGACAGGATACCTAGATATAGGAAGACAGTCCTATACGCAACGCTTTCGAGGCTCGCCCGCCTGAAATACGGGCGCATCCACAAGCTTGTATCGGTGGCTTTTCACAGGTTAGCGCATTGATGATGCAACGCTTTTCCCTGCCGCGCGCTCAACAGGGCAGGCAATCCCGGCGGTTGAATACGCCCGCCAGTTATCGCAGAAGGTGGGTCCGCCGGGTCCTCCGGCGCATCAAGGCACACGGGCCTAACGGGCTCGCGGAGTAGATGGAACTTCTGATCCTCGTACTGCTGATCCTGCTCAACGGCGTTTTCGCGCTGTCAGAGATGGCGATCGTTTCTTCCCGCAAGCCCCGGCTCAAGGCCATGGCCGATCGCGGCAATGTCGGCGCAAAGACAGCGCTGCGGCTGCTCGAAGATCCGTCCAAGATGCTGTCGACGGTCCAGATCGGCATCACGGGCATCGGCGTTATCGCGGGCGCTTACGGTGCCACCTCGTTGTCAGATGACCTGACGCCGTGGGTGGCCACCCTGCATCCCGCCATCACGCCGCACGCGCCCGCAATTGCCTTCGGCCTGGTCATCGCCTTCACCACTTTCCTGTCGCTGGTGCTGGGCGAACTGATCCCCAAGCGCATCGCGTTGTCCGCGCCTGAATCCCTCGCCGCCATCATGGCGCCGATGATGGCGTTCATCGAAGTCATCGCCTCGCCGCTGGTCATCGTCCTGCGGATGGCGACCGAAGGCATCATTCGTATCCTCGGTCTCCACCGCACCCGTCAGGAAGATGTGACGGAGGAGGAGCTCCAGTCCCTCATCGTCGAAGGCGAAAAAGCCGGCGTCATCGAGGAAGAAGAACGCGACATGATCCAGAGTGTGATGCGCCTCGGCGACCGTTCGGTAAAAGCCATCATGACGCCGCGCACGGAGATGATCTGGCTCGATCCAGCCACGCCGCGCGACGAACTGCTCAAGGAAATCTCGGACAGCGGCCACTCGCGCT
>DAIRES010000073.1:0-15141 GCA_036795465.1 Hyphomonadaceae bacterium | reverse complement strand
ACCTGGTCATCCAGGTTCTTGAACTCGCGCTTGTCCCACACCTTCACCGCGCGCTGGTGCCGCGATTTGTCCTGCCCGATCCGCACGCCTTCCGGATTGTAACCGTGCGCGCCATAGGGCGACGTGCCGGCCGTGCCGATCATCTTGTTGCCGCCCTGGTGGCGCTTCTTCTGTTCTTCCATCCGCTGCTTCAGCGTCTCCATGAGCTTGTCCCAGCCGCCCATGGCTTCAATCTGTTTCTTCTCTTCTTCCGACAGGAATTTCTCGGAGAGCTTCTTCAGCCACTCCTCCGGAAACTGGTGCACGTCGATCCCGTCGGAGAACGACTCAAGCCCCTTGAAGACATGCCCGAACACCTTGTCGAAGCGATCAAGATGCTTCTCGTCCTTCACCAGCGCCGCGCGCGAGAGGAAATAGAAATCCTGCACTTCATTGCCGCCATCGCCGCCGACAACGCCTTTGTCCATCGCCTCCAGCAGCGTCAGGTATTCCTTCAGCGTCACCGGCACCTTGGCCGCACGCAGTTCATGGAAAAAGTGCTGGAACATCGGGCAACTCCGGCAAGCCGGCGCAGGTTAGCGCGGCTTGCCCGGAAGCGCAAAACGGCAGTTTTTGAGGCTCAACCCGCGTCCGCAGGCCGGTCCTGAGGAGGCGTCTGGCCATCGTCCAGCGTATGCTGCAGCGGCCGCGGCTTGATCGTGGTATTTGCCTCGAAAGTAGCGATCTCCAGGTCGAAATACGGCGCACCATTCTGTTCGATCGTGATCCGCTTCGGCCATTTGACGCCGTTGCTGACGATCTCGCCGGAGAATTTCACCGTCTCGACGATGTCCGGCCCGCCCGCCGGATTGCGGACAACCATCCCGGCGCGCACGAGCTTCGCCGCAGCGTCGAATTCCAGCTCCCCCGCCGGGCCGCCCGGCAGCGCCGTCTTGATGGCGCGTGTGCCATCGGCGCCCACGGGATCTTCCGTCACCGTCGCGCCTGCCTCTTTCAGCGGCGCCAGCAGCATCAGCTTGTACAGGCCGAACTGTTGGTTCTCATGAACCGCCTGCGCCTCGGGCAGGGGAGTCCACGTCACCACATCGACCCGCCAGGCCTTGCCCTGTTCGGCCTGCAGCGTCTTGGCCTTCTTCGGCCCATCAGCCTTCGCCCAGCTGGTCGAGCGCGCCCAGTTTGCGTGCGGGCGCACCACGGTCATCACCTCCAGCACGCTCGTCTTGCCGCCGGCATTCACCGTGGCTGTCCCGGTCCACTCGATTTCCTTCACCTGCGCCAGCGCGGCCAGTCCGCCCGCAGCCTCGATCGCGGCATCAAGCACGCTTTTGCCGGCATAAACGCCCGGCGCAGCCGTGCTCGCGGCCTCCTGCGGAGCCGTTGCGCAAGCGCCCAGCGCGGCAAGCGCTGCAGCAGCCATGAGTCCGCGATTGAAGAAGGTCATCGAATTTCCTCTCCCCGTTCTATCCGCCGGCTTGGGTGGCCGATCACTGGAAGCGTCTTAGCCTATCCCGACGCCGAATGCGAAGCCGCCGCATCGCCGCGCCCGCACAAAGCCGCGTGAACGGGGCAGGTGTGACAGCTTGCCCGCTTCAGACCACTTTCAGGTCGATCAGCGATCTGGCCGAAGCAATCAGCGCTTCTTCGGCGGTGCGGAATTTCACCCCCAGCACCCGGCTCGCCTTTGCATTGCTGGCTTTCCGCGTCCGGCCCAGCTCGGTGACGGTCTGCTGATAGACTGGCTGGAACTTCGCCATCATCTTCAGGACCCAGTCCGGCAAATTCCGCTTCGGAATCTTCTTGTCATAAGCGGGAAACGCCTTGCGCAGGATAGCCGCCGCTTCCGAGAACCACAGAAAGCCCTCGGTCGCCAGAAAGCGCTCGCCCGCAGCCTCGGGAATCTCCATCGCCTTCACATGGCACTCGGCCACATCGCGCACATCCACGAACGAAAAGCCCAGCCGCGGCAGGCCCGGCGTCTTCCCGTTCAGCAACCGGATCGGAATTTCCAGCGACGTCGAAACATCCGCAGACAAAGCCGGCCCCATGATCCCCGTCGGATTGATCGTGACGAGTTCAAGTCCTTGGCCCTCACCATTCACATAGTCCCACGCCGCACGCTCCGCGACCGTCTTGGATTTTGTGTAGGGCGTGTTGTCCGGCCCATCCGGGTTCGACCACATCGTCTCGTCGGAAACTTCCGCGCGATCATCGCCATGGCCATACGCGATCGCCGCCATGGAAGACGTCATCACCACGCGCTTCACGCCCGCCGCCTTCGCGGCCTTCAACACGCGCAGCGCGCCATCACGCGCGGGCCGGATCAGCTCCATCTCGTCCTTGGGATGCGTGGCGGGGAAGGGGGACGCGACATGCTGCACGAAATCACAGTTCAGCACCGCGTCATCCCATCCGGCATCGGATGAAAGGTCGGCCTCCACGAACGCGATATCCTTCGCGCGCGGATCGAACTTCGCCAGAACCGAGCGCACTTCATCCGCCCGCTTCATCGACCGCAACGTGCCACGCACGCTGTGCCCGCTCGCCAGCAATTGCAGGATCAGGTGCTGCGCAAGGAATCCGGACGCGCCTGTGACAAGGACATGAGCCATGTTCGATTCCCCTCGAGCCTGCGAAGGATAATCGCCTGCCTCCAGACAGCGTCAACCCATCTAGCCAATCTTGCCCTTGAGTGACGCCAGCGTCTGCTTGGCGTCATATTGCTTCGGTCCGCCAGCCAGCGTCTCGCCCTTGCCCATCACGATCACCAGCGTCTGCATGTTCTTGCCGTCGATCTTGCTGGCGATCTCGAACCACTCATTGCCCTTGTCGAGCGTGGCCTGCGCCGCGCGTGCGAGCGTGCGTTCGCCGACCACCTTCGCGCTCGCATCCGTGGGCGAGGTATAGACGATCCGGTACTTGCCGCCCGACATCGCCTCTTCGGTGAAGCCGGAAGGCGGTCCCGACGGAATGCTCGGTCCACCCGTGGAAGAACATGCGGCGGCAGCCAGCATCGCCAAGGCGAGGAAAATCCGCTTCATCCCATGTCTCCTGAAATCGGGTCCGTCCGAAGAGATTGATCGACTCCGTCCGGTGGCAAGTTTGTGATGCTATCCGCGCTGAAGCATTCGCGATACCGTTGCTTCGCGCCTCAGGGTGCGGGGGGATCTCGCTCCGTCTCATCGGCCAGTAATGCAATGGGCGCCGGAGCAAGGCCCCGGCGCCCAAATAACTGAGAGTTTGCGTTGGATCGTACGGGGCGGCGGCGATTCAAGCAGCGCGTCGGATGAGCGACAGGATCACCAGAACGATCACTGCGCCGATGGTTGCGTAAAGAATGCTGGTCAGCAAAGGCTCGCCGGTCGAAAATCCGAGCCCGGCCTGCGGCAGAAGCCAGGACGCGACCAGCGCGCCCAGAATGCCGACCACGATATTGCCGATGAGTCCGAAGCCTGCGCCCTTGACGATAACGCCAGCAAGCCAGCCTGCGATTGCGCCGATAAGCAGCGCGATAAGAATGCCTTCGATTGTCATGGAGGTTTTCCCAGGACTGAATATCCCGCCCATGAACGCGGGCTTTGGCCGCGTGTTCCCAGAATGCAGCAACTATTCGCTGCTCTCGCACGAACGGAAGTGCGAATGGCGGGAATACACGGGAATACGAAAGCGCCGGAGCATCGCCCCGGCGCTTTCGTATTCAGGCTATTTCAGACGCACCCCTCTGGGCACGTTCGTCTGGATCAGACCGTTTCAGAAGCCTGGCGGGCATAGGCGCGATAGCCTGCATCCATCTGCTGTTTGATGGCGGCGCTCAACTCGCTGTCGTCGATGCTGCCGTCGCCATCGCCGTCGAGCGAGGCAAAGATGGTGGAGAGCCCGCCATCATCGTTCTCTTCCTGTCCAAGTGCAGACAGGATCTCGTCCATGCGCAGTCTATCGTCATCGTCGGTGTCGAACGCGTCGAGAATGCTCGAAGACGTCTCATCCGCACTCATGCCGCCGCCACCGCCCGGAGGAGAGCCGCCAGGCGGCGGTCCTTTCGGGCTGCGCGCTTCCATGTCGGAAGAGATCGCCGTCGTCAGCTCATCGGCGCTCAGCGCACCGTTGGCGTCCGTGTCGATCTCGCTGAGCGCACTGGCGACATTGCTGTCGTCCAGTCCGGCGGAGGAGAAGGCCGCAGAGATTTCCTCAGCGCTCACCTCTCCGTCGCCATCCGTATCGAGCGCATCGATCAGGTCCGATGCAACGTCGGATGCGCTGGGCGCCTCCGTCTGCATAGAGACCATGGCCGACATGGTTCCGTTCGACATCATCGGCGCCGACGCGCCGCCGCTGTTACTTTTATGGCCTTCGGCGCCGGGCATCTTCTGCCGCCCGGCGCTTTCTGCCGTGGTCGTGGTCGAAGTTGCTTCAGAGCTCTGGAAAAGCCTCTGAAGCATCCAGGCGGCTGATGCGCCTGAGGTCTGTGACACGTTCATGCACGTCACTCCGGAAGTGACAGCGTTCATGTGAACGCCGTTTCACGTCCCCCTTCCGGGAGTGCTGCAAAACCAACGGCCTTCTTTGTCTCAGCCCTGTATCAAAGTGTATCCGCGCGAGGGCCTCCAAATCACGGCGAATGCGGCAGGAATTTCGGCGTCGTCCGCGCCTTCGTCCGCTGCTCATACGCATACGCCAGTCCGATCAGTGACGCCTCCGACCATTTCGGCCCGAAGAAGCACAGCCCCAGCGGAAGATCGCGTACATTGCCCATCGGCACGGTGATGCTCGGATAGCCCGCCACCGCCGCCATCGAGTAAGACGCTCCAAGGAAATGATCGCCCGTCACAAGATCGGTCGTCCATGCCGGCCCGCCGCTTGGCGCGACGATCGCGACGACATTGTTCTCGGCGACCAGCTTGTCGATGCCGTCCTTGCCCGCCAGCCGCGCCGCCGTAGCCTTCGCATCCAGATAGGCCTTGTCAGTCAGGGCAGGGGCCTTGGCCGCTAGTTCAAAAATGCTCTGGTCGAAATACTCTAGCTCGGCTGGCGACTCCGCGTTGAACTTCATCAGGTCGTCCAGCGTGCGCGCCTTCACCGCTGCCGGCGTCGTCGCGAGATAGCCATTCAGCCCCGCCTTGAACTCCGCGAGCAGGATGGTGAACTCCGCCGCGCCCATCTCGTCCTTGCCCGCCGGCTCCTTCAGCTCGACCAGCTCCGCGCCCGCAGCTTTCAGCTCCGCCAGCGCCTTCTCGAACGCAGCATCGGTGCCCTTGTGATAGCCGGCCAGATAGCGCGCCACGCCGATGCGCTTGCCCTGCAACGCGTTGGCGTCCAGCGCTTTCGAATAGTCGCTCTTCTTCGCATCCGCCTCGGCGCTCGCCGGATCGCTCGGGTCCGATCCCGCCATCACCGTCAGCAGCAGGGCCGCGTCCGCCACGGTCAGCGCCATCGGCCCCGCCGTATCCTGCGTCGACGAGATCGGCACGATATGGGTGCGCGGCACCAGTCCAACCGTCGGCTTGATGCCCACAATCCCACTGACCGACGAGGGGCAGATCACCGACCCATCCGTCTCCGTCCCGATCGCTCCCGCCGCCAGCCCTGCCGCCACGGCCGACCCCGATCCAGACGAAGACCCGCACGGATTACGGTCCAGCACGTGCGGATTGCGCGTCTGCCCGCCCACACCGCTCCACCCCGAGGTGGACGAAGTCGACCGGAAATTGGCCCATTCGCTCAGATTGGTCTTGCCCAGGATCACGGCCCCCGCCGCCCTCAGGCGCGCAACCAGCGGCGAATCACGCCCCGTCATGTTGTCCGCCAGCGCCAGCGACCCCGCTGTGGTCGGCATATCCAGCGTGTCGATATTGTCCTTCAGCAGGATCGGCACGCCATGCAGCGGCCCCTTGCTCGCGCCCATCGCATCCAGCGCCCTGGCATCCTCCAGCGCCTTCGGATTGATCGCCAGCACCGCATTCAGCATCGGCCCGGCATCGTCCACCGCCGCGATGCGGTCGAGATAGGCCTGCGTCACCGCTTCGGCGCTCGCCGTCTTGCCCGCTATATCCGCCGCAACCTGCACGGCTGTTTTCGGCTCAACCACCAGCCCCGCGAACCCTTCGGTCGCGACAGTTTCCTTCGGCGCTTCCGCCGGCTGGCACGCCGCGCAAATCGCCGCCACGCTCACAAAAAGTTTTCTCATCGACCCCTCCGCCATCGTCTTCCGGACATCATCACCGGGGCTTGCCTGAGTCGAGCCGTGAGTCGCGAACATCGGCCCGCCGCCGCGCGGGTAACGAATGTTGCCGAATTCCTAATCGCCCTGCCTGCTGCTGCGCACGCTGCTCCGACACATCGAAAACCATTGTGGCGCGAGGGATATGCGCGCGCAGGCGCTGGAGATTTCGTCCGCGCGCCTGTTCGAAATCCGCCTCGGAATCGCTTTGCCGTTAACGCGTGGAACCCTTTGTGACTCCTCATGAATCGGCAAAATTTGCCGGAAACCGGATGGAAAGGATTCAATGAGAAAAGTGCCAGCGTGGAAATCGGCAATCCGTTTTCCGCAGCTGCGCGTCGACCGAACGTCGATTTGTACTACACGACCAGGATGGTCCGGACATGTCTATCTCAGCCCTTTCAGTCGCACAGATTCGCTCTCTGTCGACCACGGCCATCCAGAGCCTGTCGACCACGTCGATCCAGTCGCTGACGACCACGCAGGTCGCGGCTTTCACGACAACGGGGATCGGGGCGCTCAGCTCCACCCAGTTCGGCGATTTCTCCACCACGCAGGTGAGGGCGCTCGCAACCACCCAGATCCCCTCGATCAATTCGAGCGTTTCCTTCACATCCGGCCAGCTCCTGGTGCTCAGCGCCCAGCAGCTCAGTGTTCTCGGCACCGCGCAGGTCGCCACGATGGACACAACGGCTATCCGCGGCTTCACCATCACGCAGATCGGCGGTTTCTCGTCGACCAACCTGTCCAGCCTCGACCAGACGCAGGCCGGCGCGCTCACCACCACACAGGTCGGCGCATTCTCGACAACACAGGTCGGCGGCCTGAGCGCCACCGACATCGGCGAACTCACATCCACGCAGGTCAGCGCCTTCACGCGCACGCAGATCGTGCGCCTCGGCACGGAATCCGTCGCCGCGCTCGACACCACGCAGATGGGCGCGATCTCAACCACCGTCCTGCAGGCGCTGAACGCCACGCAACTCGGCGCGCTCGAAGCCGCAGACGTCGCTGAATTCTCCACCACCCAGATCGCCAACCTGTCGACCACGCAGATCCGCGGCCTCGGCACGACATTCCTTTCGGGCCTGAGCGACACGCAGGTCGCCGCGCTCACCACCACGCAGCTCGGCTCGCTCACCACCACCAACCTCTCGGCGCTCGACGGCACGCAAGCCGCCGCCCTGACCACGACCCAGCTCCGCAGCCTGACAACAACACAGCTCGGCTCGCTCAACGCCACCGACGTCGGCGAATTCACCACGACCCAGATCGGCGCCCTCACGAACACGCAGGCCCAGTCGCTGACCTCGACGCAGCTCGCAGGTCTCGCCGACACGCAGATCCAGGCCTTCACGACCACGCAGATCGCCAACCTGTCGACCACCCAGGTCCGCAACCTGACCACCGACATTCTCGCCGCTCTCGACACCACGCAGGTCGCGGCCCTCACGGCCACGCAGATCTCGAGCCTGTCGACCACGAACCTCAACTCGATCGAAGCGACCAAGCTGAACTCGCTGAACGCCACGCAGGTCCGCGGCCTCACCAGCACGCAGCTCACCGCCTTCGACGCCACCACCCTGTCGGCGCTTGATTCGACGCGCTACGGCGCCCTGACAGCCACGCAGGTCAAGGCCTTCACCACCACCCAGATCGGCGGCCTCGACAGCGCCGACGTCGCGAAATTCGGCACGACCCAGATCGCCGCCATGAGCCTCGCCCAGGTCGGCGCGCTCACCTCGACCGGCATCGGTGATCTCGCCGCCACCCAGATGCAGGCGTTCGCGACGACCCAGCTGAATGCGCTGTCCTCGACCAACCTCAACGCGCTGACCAACACGCAGATGGCCGCGCTCACCACGACGCAGGTCTCGGGCCTTTCGACCACGCAGGCCGCCGCGCTGTCCGCCACCAACGTCGCCTCGCTCACCACCACGCAGGCCGGTGCTCTCACGGCGGCCCAGCTCGGCCGTCTCAGCAGCGAAGCGCTGATCGCCTTCGACGCGACGCAGTTCGGCGCTCTCAGCGCCACGCAGGTTCGCGCTCTGACCACCACGCAGCTCGGCAACCTTGAAGCCGCCGACATCGCCGAATTCACCACGACGCAGATCGCCGGCCTCGCGACGACGCAGGTTCGCGGCCTCACCGATACGGCCGTGACCGCGCTTGCCGCCACCCAGATCGCCGCGATGACCACGGCGCAGGTCCAGTCGCTCACCACGACGGCGCTGGTCGCCTTCGTCGATACGCAGATCGCCGCGCTCACCACCGCGCAGGTCGCCAACCTCCTGACGACACAGGTCGCCGCCTTCGACACGACCAATGTCGCCTCGC
Source organism: Hyphomonadaceae bacterium (assembly GCA_036795465.1). GTDB lineage: Bacteria > Pseudomonadota > Alphaproteobacteria > Caulobacterales > Hyphomonadaceae > UBA7672. The sequence continues at coordinate 6,590 of DAIRES010000073.1, read as the reverse complement.
TCGCCGCCACCCAGGTCGCGGCGCTCACGGGCGCGCAGGTCGCGGCCCTCGGCTCCACCAACTTCGCCCAGCTCGATTCCACGCAGGTCGGCGCCCTGACGACCACGCAGATGCGCTCGCTGTCGACCACGCAGATCGCCAACGTCGACGCCGGCCAGGTCGCCTCGTTCACGACGACGCAGCTCACCCAGCTCAACGGCACGCAGCTGAAGTCGCTCTCGACCAGCAACCTCTCGGCGCTCGACACCACGCAGATGGCCGCCCTCACGGCCACGCAGATCGCGTCCCTGTCGACGACGCAGATCGCGGGCCTCGTCGCCGGCGATATCGGCGAGATGACCACCACGCAGATCCAGTCGCTGGTCACCAGCCAGATCGCGAACCTGGCGACGGACGCCGTCTCGGCGCTGACGACCACGCAGGTCGCCGCCATGCGCACCACGCAGATCCAGGGCCTGACCACGACCCAGCTTGGCGCGCTCGACTCCAGCGATATCGGCGAGTTCACCACGACGCAGCTCCAGTCGCTGACGACGGCGCAGGTCGCTGGCCTGACGTCCACCAACGCCCAGTCGCTCTCCGCCACGCAGGTTGCGGCCCTCACGACCGCTCAGGTCGCGGCTCTGACCGTGACCAACCTCTCGGCGCTTGACGGCACGCAGGTCGCCGCCCTGACGACCACGCAGGTCAAGGCGCTCACCGCCACGCAGATGACCGGTCTCGATGCCGCCGACGTCGCCGAATTCACGACGACGCAGATCGGCGCTCTGGCCAACACGCAGCTCCTCGCGCTGACCTCGACCAACATGGCCAGCCTGTCGGAAACGCAGATGGCTGCGATCGCCACGATCGGCGTCAAGGTCTTCACGACCACCACCTTCGCGGCCTTCGCTGAAACGCAGCTTGCGGCCCTGTCGACCACCCAGGTCGCCTCGCTGACGACCTCGCAGCTCCAGGCGCTGAACTCGACCAAGTTCGCATCCTTCACGGAAACGCAGATCGGCGCGCTCACCACCAGCCAGGTCGCCGCGATCTCCACGACGAACCTCTCGGCGCTGGACGCAACCCAGATCAACGCCTTCCGCACCACCCAGCTGCAGACGCTCTCGACCACGCAGCTCAACGGCCTGACCACCACCGACATCGGCGAACTGACCACCACACAGATTGGTCAGCTCACCACGGCGCAGGTCCGCGGCATCTCCACGACGAACATCGGCGCGCTGTCCGACACGCAGGTTCTTGCGCTCTCGACCACGCAGCTGGCTTCGTTCTCGACCACGAACCTCTCGGCGCTGGATGCGACGCAGGTCGGCCAGCTCACCACGACGCAGGTCCGCTCGCTCACCGCGACGCACATCACCGGCCTCACGGCGACCGACGTCGCAGAGTTCACGACCGACCAGCTCGGCGCTCTGACGACCACGCAAGCCGCAGCGCTCACGTCCACCAACATGGCTGACTTGGTCGAAACCCAGATCCAGGCCCTGACGACAACCTCGCTGCGCGCCATGTCCTCGACCAACATCGCGTCGATGACCACGACCCAGCTCGCCTCGCTCACCACGCAGCAGGCCGCCTCGCTCTCCAACACGCAGCTGAATGCGCTCAACTCCACAAAGTTCGGCGCCTTCACGGAAACGCAGATCGAAGCGCTCACCACCGCGCAGGTCGCCTCGATCTCGGCGACCAACCTCAACTCGCTCGGCGCCACGCAGATCGCCGCGCTCGCCGCCACGCAGGTCGCCAACCTCAGCGCCACCCAGATCGGCGCGCTGACGGCCACCAGCGTGACCGCGCTGACCGAAACCCAGATCGGCGCCATCACGGCGACGCAGATCAAGTCGCTGTCCACGACGAACCTGTCGGCCCTCGACGGCACGCAGGCCGCGGCGCTCACGACCACGCAGATCGCTGGCCTCACCACGACCCAGGCCGGCGCGCTCAACGCCACCGATATCGGCGAGCTTGACGCGACGCAGATCGGCGCGATGACCGGCACGCTGCTGTCCCGCCTGACCACGCAGGCTGTCGTCGCCCTCGACGCGACGCAGATCGGCGGCCTCAACTCGACGCAGCTCCAGTCGTTCACGACCACGCAGATCGCGGCTCTCGGCGCCGGCGACGTCGCCGAGTTCACCGAAACGCAGGTCGCCAACCTGACGGCCACGCAGGTCCGCGCCCTCACAGCCACGGCTGTCGGCGCGCTTGCCGAAACGCAGGTCGCCGCGCTGACGACCGCCCAGGTCCAGGCTCTCTCGACGACCTCGATCTCGGATCTCGACGCGACCCAGGTTGCGGCCCTCACGACCACGCAGGTCCGCTCGATCACCACCGCGCAGATCACCGCGATGTCGACCGGCGACGTGCAGGAGTTCACCACCGACCAGATCGCGGCCCTGACCGTGACCCAGCTCGGCGCGTTCAGCTCCACCAAATACGCCGCGCTCTCCGACGCGCAGATCGCCGCGATGACGCTCACGCAGGTCCAGTCGATCTCCGCGAGCAACCTCTCGGCCTTCGACCAGACGCAGATGGCGGCGCTCAATGCGACGCACATGGGCGGCCTGTCGACGACCCAGCTCGCCGGCCTGTCGACGACCAACCTCCGCGCGCTCGACCAGACGCAGTTCGGCCAGCTCTCGACCACGCAGGTCAAGGCGCTGACCGCCACGCAGATCGGCGCGCTCGAAGCCACCGATATCGCGGAGATGGCCAACACCCAGCTCGAAGCCATGACGACCGCCCAGGTTTCGGCGCTGACAGCCACCAACGTCGCCACGCTGGCCGATACGCAGGTCGCCGCCCTGACGACGACGCAGATCGGCCGCCTGACCAACGCCGTGGTTCACGCCCTCGACGCCACCCAGCTCGGCTCGCTCTCGGCCACGCAGGTCCAGTCGTTCACGACCAGCCAGATCGCCGCGCTCGACGCGACCGACCTCGACGAGTTCACGACCACGCAAGTGGCAGCGCTCTCGACCGCCCAGGTCAAGGCGATCACCACCACCGTGATCGGCGCCATCTCGTCGAACGCAATCGCCGCCTTCGACACGACGCAGCTCGCGCAACTCGGCACGACGCAGATCGACCATCTGTCGACCACGAACCTCTCGGCTCTGTCCTCGACCCAGCTGATGGCCTTCACATCGACCCAGGTCGCCAGCTTCGACGACCCGCAGCTGGAAGCTTACCTCCTCGGCATCGCGTAAGCGGGCAGGGCAGGAAAGCAGTAAAATCAAGGTCCGCGGGGGCGGCGTAAACACGCCGCCCCCGCAGATTTACCATTTGTTGAGCAACGAACTTCAATCCTGACCGGCACTGGCGCGTGTTGCGCCTTCCGGGCAGCGATCGATGTCGAACACCTCATTCCTTGCGGCCATCCAGAAGATCACCGCCGGCGGCCTGCCGCTCGACGAGCTGCTCATCGCCAGCCAGGGCCTCGAACCCGACCACGCGCGCCAGCTCTATCAGGTCTGGATCTCGTTCAACAAAACCCACCCGCTGCTCTTCATCGCCCATTTCAACTGCTCGACCCTGCTCCAGCAGATGGGAGACGAGCAGGGCGGAGAGGCCGAACTCAAGGCCGCCCTCGCGCTCAAGCCCGATTTCGCTCCCGCCTGCATCAATCTCGGCTCGGCCTACGAGCGCCGCGGCATGGCCAAGGAAGCCGTGGACGAATGGCGCAATGGCGTCGAACAGATGGCCGCCGTCTCGGGCGACGCCATCAGCTACAAGACCACGCTGCTCAAGCAGATCAGCCGCGTCCTTTCAGATAACCAGGCGCTCTCCACCGCCGAGATCGCACTCACGCAATGCCTTGAACTCGCGCCAGAAGCCCGCGATGTGGCCGAACAATACGTCGCCGCCCGCCTGTCGCAGTGCAAATGGCCGATGACGCCGGAAGGCTCGAAAGTCTCGCGCCGCACGCTGGTCTCGCGCCTCCATCCGCTCTCCGTCTGCGCCTACACCGACGATCCGCTGTTCCAGCTCGCCGCCTCCGACAAATACGTGCGCACCATGGCCCCGATCGAAGATCGCACCACGCGCTTCGACCGCCGCTCCGCGCCGATCGAGATGAACCGCAAGCTGCGCATCGGCTATGTCAGCTCGGATCTGCGCCACCACGCGGTCGGCTACCTGATGGTCAACTTCTTCGAAGAGCACGACCACGCCGATTTCGAGGTTTTCGCCTATTACACCGGCATCAAGGCCGAAGATCCGATCCAGGCCCGCATCAAGGCGTCATGCGATCACTGGCGCGATATCCGCAACATCACGGACGATGAAGCCGCCGCTCTGATCGCGGAAGACGGCATCGATATCCTGGTCGACGTCAACGGCCACACGCGGGATGCACGCCTCGGCGTCTTCGCGCGCCGGCCAGCGCCCATCCAGGTCAACTGGCTCGGCTATCCCGGCACGATGGGCTCGTCCTTCCACCACTACATCGTCGCCGACGACTGGACGATCCCGGCCTACGCCGAAGACTGGTACTCCGAAAAAGTCCTCCGCGTGCCGTGCTACCAGCCCAACGACCGCAAGCGCATTGTCGACGAAAACATCCCCACGCGCGCCGATTTCGGCCTGCCGGAAGACGCCTTCCTGTTCTGCTGCTTCAACGCCAGCCACAAATTCACGCGCTTCGCCTTCGACCGCTGGATGGAAATCCTGCGCACCACCGAGAACAGCGCCCTCTGGCTGCTCGACTACGCGCCCGAAACCAACCAGCGCCTGCGCGAACAGGCCGAGGCGCGCGGCGTCTCCGGCGATCGTCTCTTCTTCGCGCCCAAGCTGCCGAACCCGCGCCACCTTGCGCGCTATCCGCTGGCTGACCTCTTCCTCGACTGCACGCCCTACGGCGCCCACACCACCGCGTCAGACGCGCTCTGGATGGGCGTGCCCGTGCTGACATGGTCGGGCCGCTCCTTCTCCAGCCGCGTCTGCGGCAGCCTCCTTCGCTCCGCCGGCCTGGCCGATCTCGTCACCGAAACGCCGGAAGAATTCACCGCCCGCGCCATCCATCTGGCGGGTCAGGGCAGGGGCGAACTCGAAGTCATCCGCGCCCGCCTGCTGGCCAACCGCGACACCTGCACGCTGTTCGATGTGGCCAAGCTCTCGCGCTCGCTCGAAGCTCTCTACCGCCAGATGCGCGACGACTACCGCTCCGGCAATCTCCCGCAGCCCAACCTCACCAATCTCGACAACTATTTCGAGATCGGCGTCACGCAGGATCACGAGCTGCGTGAAATGGGCGCGCTCACCGACTATGACGGCTTCTACAAGGCCCAACTTGCCCGCCGCCACTACCATCACCCGATGGAAGCCGACGGCCGCCTGTGGACCGGCGCAGAAGAAGCGGAAGCAAAGCCCGCAGCTCTCGCGAAGCCTAAAGCCGCCTAGACCGGGTCAGGTCTCACCATCTTCGGCGCAGGCGAACCGTTCAGGCGGTCTGCCTGTCCGATGAGGGCAAGGCCCGCCGCCCCCTCGGCAATGCGCGCGTCGCCTTCAAGGCAGGTAAGCCGGATCTTCAACAGCCATTGGCCCGCTCGCGCCACGAGAACGCTCGTCCGCATCTTGCTTCCGTCTGCATTGTCGTAGGCCAGCGTCAGCGCCTCGTACTGGCCATTCCGGGAAGGGGCGAGATACGCCGTCTCCTTCGCCACGGGCTGCCGCGTCTTCATTGTCTCCAGCACTGCGCGCGCCTCATCCGCCGGGCTGATATCGTCTTCCGTCGCATAGACGTAGAACGTCATCACGGTCGCTGAATTGGGCGCGCCATAATTGCAGCCCACATCCGTTCCGTCATCGCGGAAAATCTGCGCTTGCGTGCGCTGCATGCCGGCCCATACGGCGGGGCAGGTGGCGCCCGACTGGATATGCGCAAGATTGCCGTCCGCATCCCGGTTCCAGATCTGCTCTTCAGTCAGTGGTTCCGCGTCGGCTTCGGCGAGCGCTTCATCGAGCTTGCCGTCCAGCGCCGCCTGCATGAGCGTCAGCATCGCCGCATCTTCGGCCGAGGCTCCTTCGGGCATGATGAGGGTCGCCTTGCCGTCCGGACCCATCACAATCTGGATTGCGTCGTCCGTCTTTTTGGCGCCTGCGGCGCACGCTCCCGCAGTTGCAGCAAGCAGCAGTCCTGCGGCCATGAAGAGTCTACGCACCATAGTGATCCCCCTCAGCAGTGCTTTCAAATTGTTAGACTGCTTCCGACGGGACACAAGGCTGATGCGAGAATGGGGGATGGAGCGGTATCCAGTTCGTAGGACGGCCGAAATTCTTCGCTCCTGATTTCACCGCTCTAGCCAACAAGGATGGGGGACAGCGCGAGCCAGATTCAACCGGGCCAGAAGCTGGGGTCATACTCCAACCCATGACCGAGCTGTTCCTCGTTCTCTTGCGCATCCTGTTCCCGCTCGACCCCGTCGCGCGGCTGCGCGAGATCACGCGCGAATATCTCAACTGGCTCGTCACCTGCCTCGAAGACCCGCAGAAGCTCAACGACTTCCTCACCAACCCGGAAACCTGCGCCGGCGTCGAAGCCCATGTCATCGTCATCGAGCATGGCGTGCAGCTGCTCATCAACGAGC
>DAIRES010000299.1:0-3049 GCA_036795465.1 Hyphomonadaceae bacterium | reverse complement strand
CATCTGTTCGACGGGCTGCATAACTTCAGGGACTTTGGCGGGTATGACGCCGGGGGCCGGAAGATGGTGACGGGGAGGTTTTTCCGGTCGGCCAACCATGCGCTGGCATCCGAGGCGGATCTGGCGCGCCTGAGGGAGATGGGGATCGGCGCGGTGATCGACCTGCGTCGGCCTTCAGAGCGCGAACGGCAGCCTTCGCGGCGGTGGGCCGATTTTGCGGGCGTCGTGGTCGAGAATGACGATCACGACGAAGGCGCTGAGACGTGGGACGTGTTCATGTCCCAGTGGGACATGACCGAGGAAAGTTTTCGCGGTTACATGATGCGGTACTACACGCGCGCGCCACATACGCCGCGCCTGGTGGAACTGTATCGGCGATACTTCGATGTGCTGGCGACGGGCGAGGGCGCGCTGGTGGTGCACTGCGCGGCGGGCAAGGATCGCACGGGGCTGATCGTGGCGCTGACGCACATGCTGGCGGGCGTGCATCGCGATGACATCGTGGCGGACTATCTGCTGACGAATGATCCGGCGCGGTTCGAGGCGTTCGGCAAGCAGTGGGCGGATGCGATCACGGCTGAGCGTGGGGTGGGGCCTACGCTGGAGACGATGCGGATGGTGATGGGCGTGGAGCCCGCCTATCTGGAGCGGTCGCTGGCGGAGATCGATGCGCAGAGCGGCGGGGTCGAGGCTTACCTGCGCGACGTGCTGGGCGTGGATGCAGGCAAGCGCGCGGCGATTGAGACGCGGTTGTTTGGGTAGGGCTCACCCACCGCCAACGGCTGTCATCCCGGCCGCAGCGTAGCGGAGAGCCGGGAACCATCGAGACAGTGTCGTGCTCTCACAATGGGTCCCGGATAGCGCTGCGCGCTTCCGGGATGACAAGGGTGATGAGTGCGAGCGCGTAAGCGCTACGCCACGTCGTGTTTCTTCTCGTGAGCCGAGTGGATCTTCTTGTTCACCAGGCGGTCCAGCTCGTTGGAGACGGAGGCGCGATGGAGGAAGGCTTCTTCGGGCATGTCGAGAATGAGGGCGATGGTCTGGAAGTGGTACTTCACGACCTCGATGTCGTAGGTGTCGGTCATGCCCACGCCTTCGATGTAGCGCAGGGCGGTGGACCAGACTTTCACGATCACGTCGTCGCCCAGGCGGCCGACTTCGTCAGCGTTCTGCTGGAGCATGCGGTACATGCCACGGATGCCGGCCGTGCGGTCGACATTGGTTCGGTCGGCGTACTGCGTGAGGCCTTCGATGATCGAGCGCAGCTTGAAAGCGTTTTCCTTCGCCATCTCGCTGGTGGCTTTCTGCGGCGGCTCGTCGGTGAGGCGGCGCCACGGGCCGGCGTAGTTGGGTTCATCCTTGCGGCGGCGGCAGGGCCCGACATAGTTGCGGCTGTCGATGAACTTGCGCGGGCGCAGGACGACTTCCTCGACGCGCGAGAGCACGCCCTGGGCGGAAACGGGCTTCAGGAGAAATTCGTTGATGCCGGACTGGCGGGCGGACATCAGCTGGTCGTGATCGATCACGCCGGCGAGCAGGATGATCGGCGTTTCACGCGACATGCCCGTTGTGTTGCGGCGGACTTCGCGCGTGAATTCGAGGCCGGACATGCGGCCAGCGTCCCAGTCGACGAAGACGATATCGGGCTTGAACGTGCGACCCACGGTGAAGGCTTCCATCGCGGAGGCGGCGGCGTTGATGTTGGTGACCATCAGGCGGCGGAGCGAATCCGCCACCACACCGCGCATGAACGCGTTCGGGTCCACGATGAGGACCTTCATCTTCTTGAGGTCGGACTGGTTGAGCGTGCGTTCGTCGGTCATCAGGCGGCCAATTTCTTCTGGATGGCTTTACCAAGGGCGATAGCGACGCTGTCGCGCGCTTCGGCGTAGTTCTGCGGCAGGGCAGCAAGCTGTTCGAGCGCGGTGAGAGCGGTGGTGATCACCGGCTCCTCGAGCTGGCCCAGCGGTGTTGCGACGCCGACATAGGATTCGAACGAGGCGAGGCCGGCGTGGAGCGCGTGATCCTTGGTCTCGATCGCGATCTCTTTCGCCGTGCGAAGCTGGTCGATAGCGGCGGCCAGCGCTTCGGGACGGCTGGCGCGAAGGTGGGCGCAGGTCTGGCGGAGTTGCGAGAGGACGAGGCGGATCGGCGTCTGCGCCGCGACTTCATCCTGGTCGATCATGGCGGGGCGTTCGGCGACGCGCTCGCCCGCGCGGCGCTTGGCGCCGTAATAGTCGGCGGGGTTCTTGCGGCGGCGGCAGGGGCCGAGGAAGACGTTGCAGTCGATGAACGGGCGCGGCGTCTCGACGACCATTTCGAGGCGCTGGCGCATGGCCATGGGCGAGATCGGCTTGGCGAGGAATTCGTCCACGCCAGCGTCGCGGCCGTTGATGACCATCTGGCGGGTGAGGCCCGCCGTGATCAGGACGACGGGGAGGCGGCGAATGCGATCATCTTCGTGCTTGCGCATCTTGCGGACAAAGCCGAGGCCGTCGAATGCGTCGCCTTCTTCCCACGACACTAGGATCATGTCGGTGGGGCGTTCGATCAGGAAGTTGGCGGCCATTTCCTCGCTGCGGGCGGAGGAGATGTTGGTGACGTTCAGGCTGCGCAGGATTTCGCCGATCAGGCCGCGGCTGAAGGCGTTGGAGTCGGCAACCAGGACCTGAAGAGTCCTTGGTTTCAACGGCCGAGGTTTTCTCGGATCGTGCATTTAAGCTGTCCACCCATTCTGAGTTCCCGATCAAGGTAAACCAGCAAGGTAATTTTCCGGTTGAGGCCGCAGGGGCTGGATGAACTATCTGCGTTAACCTTTGGGTCAGGAATTTCCCTCGGGCAGCCAATAGATTGGCTTTTGGTGTGTAAGTTGCTAGAGTCCCGGCTTCACCGCCCCGGAGGCCTTTTCATTGAGCGACGAGGAAAAGCTCGACCAGCGCATTCAGCTCGTGGCTTCGCAAAGCTTCGGGAAGGATGTCGATGACTGGCGGCGGACGCAGCAGGACCTGCCGAGCCGGTCTGAAGCGATCAGGCGGCTGGTTTATCTGGG
>DAIRES010000298.1:0-3051 GCA_036795465.1 Hyphomonadaceae bacterium | reverse complement strand
GCTTGAGGATGATGTTCTCGACGTCTTCGCCGACGTAACCGGCTTCGGTCAGCGTTGTGGCGTCGGCCATCGTGAAAGGAACGTCGATGATGCGGGCGAGCGTCTGCGCGAGCAGCGTCTTGCCCGTGCCGGTCGGTCCGATCAGCAAGATGTTCGACTTGGCGAGCTCAACATCCGAATTCTTGGCGGAGTGGTTGAGGCGCTTGTAGTGGTTGTGGACGGCCACCGAGAGCACGCGCTTGGCCTTGAACTGGCCGATCACGTAGTCGTCGAGCACGTCGCAGATTTCGCGGGGCGTGGGGACGCCGTCGCGCGACTTCACTAGAGCCGTCTTCGACTCCTCACGGATGATATCCATGCAGAGTTCGACGCATTCATCGCAGATGAATACGGTCGGCCCCGCGATCAGCTTTTTGACCTCGTGCTGGGACTTGCCGCAGAACGAGCAATACAGCGTGTTCTTGCTGTCGCCGCTGGAAGTGTTCTTGTTCATAGACACCTCAAAACACCCAAGGGTGCAAACCCATGGGGGTTAACCCACGCGCCCAAGCCTCGAATCCTATATTTCAATCGTTATTGATAGGTTCAAGTCAGGCCACTCGATCATAGCAAGGGGGGCGCCGCAAGGTTACAGGCTGCGCATTCCCCTGCCCGAAACTGCTGAAAACCTGGCTCAATCCGCCGGAGCGGCTCGTTTTTCATACACTTTGTCGACGATGCCCCACGCCTGAGCGTCAGACGCGGTCATGAACGAATCGCGGTCCAGAGTCTTCTCGACTGTCTCATAAGGCTGGCCGGTGTGCTTAACGTAGATCTCGTTCAGGCGCTTCTTAACTGAAAGGATATCAAGGGCATGGCGCTCGATATCGCTGGCCACGCCGCGGAAACCGCCTGACGGCTGGTGGACCATGATGCGGGAATTCGGGGTCGAGAAGCGCATGCCCTTCTCGCCTGCCGCGAGAAGAAGAGCGCCCATGGACGCCGCCATGCCGATGCAGGCGGTGGAAACCGGGCTGCGGATGTATTGCATCGTATCGTAGATCGCGAGGCCGGAATGGACGTGGCCTCCCGGGGAATTGATGTACATCGCGATCTCTTTCTTGGGGTTTTCCGACTCAAGGAAGAGCAATTGGGCGGTGATCAGGCTGGCCATGCCATCCTCGATTCCCCCCGTCACGAAGATGATCCGGTCCTTCAGAAGACGCGAGAAGATGTCGTAGGCGCGCTCGCCACGGCTGGATTGCTCCACAACCATGGGGACCAGGTTCATGGCCTTGGTAATCATGTCGTCCATGGCGGTTCTTCTTCTCCGGCCCATCAGGGGCCACTCAGACTCAAATCACGGGTGGGACTAACAATATCCGAACGCGAATGGCCCGGCGCAAGTCCCCTTGCCCCGGGCCATCTGATTTCGGCTGTTTATCCAAGTATATTGGAGGAAACGGCGATTATTCGTCGCCGACTTCCTTCATCAGCTCTTCGCGAGTCACCGATTTATCGGTCACGGTCGCCTTGGAGAGGATGTAGTCGACGACTTTCTCCTCATAGACCGGGGCCTGCAGCTGCGAGAGCGCGCCGGGATTCTGGCGGTAGAAGTCGATGACCTGACGTTCCTGACCCGGATAGCGCGACGCTTCCTGGCGGAGAACCTGGCTGAGTTCCTCGTTCGTGACCTGGACACCGGCGCGGCGGCCGATTTCGGCCAGCACCAGACCGAGGCGCACGCGGCGATCGGCGATCTTCTGGTATTCGGCTTTCAGATCCTCGTCCGACTTGTCCTTGTCTTCTTCCGACAGGCGGCCAGCGGTCTTCTCTTGTTCGAACTGGGCCCAGATCTGGTCGAACTCGGCTTTGACCATCAGCGGCGGGAGATCAAACGCGTGACGCTCGTCGAGAGCGTCGAGCAGAACGCGCTTCACCTGCTGACGGGTGGCGAAGTTCAGGTCGCCGGACAGCTGATTCTTGAGAGCGCCCTTGAGAGCTTCAAGGTCTTCCAGGCCAAGCGTCTTGGCGAACTCGTCGTTGAGTTCGGTTTCCTTGGGACCTTTGACTTCCTTGACCTTCACCTCGAACAGCGCCGGTTTGCCCTTGAGGGTTTCGACCTGGTATTCTTCCGGGAAGGTGACATTGACGTTCACTTCGTCGCCGGCGGAAACGCCGATCAGCTGGTCTTCGAAGCCCGGAATGAAACGGCCCGAGCCGATCACGAGCGGCATGTCTTCAGCTGCGCCGCCATCGAACTTCTCGCCATCGATCGAGCCGACGAAGTCGATCACGACCTGGTCGTCTTTCTCGGCCTTGCCATCTTTGGTGGCGTACGACTTGTTGTTTTCGGCGATGCGCTTGAGCGAGTCGTTGATCTCGTCTTCCGTCGGCTCGGCGACCATGCGCTCGATCGAGATGGACGACACGTCGGTCGGCTCGAACTCGGGCATCACTTCGACATGCATGTGGTAGTCGAGGTCGGCTTCGCCGGCGACGACCGCATCCGCGGCAACGTCGAGATGGATCGAGGGGCGCGAAGCGGCGCGAAGCGACTTCTCTTCAAGCGCCTTGCTGGAGCTTTCGTTGACGAGATCGTTGACGATGTCGCCCATGATCGACTTGCCGTACATCTTCTTGATGTGCGCGGCGGGAACCTTGCCGGGACGGAATCCCTTGAGGTTCATCTTGGGCTGCATCTCAGTGATCTTGTCATTGAGCTTGGCAGCGAGTTCGCCCTTGGGAATGGACACGCGGAACTCCCGCGAAAGACCTTCCGATTTCGTCTCTGTGACGTTCATCAGGGAACCCCAGATGTATTGAATGGTTGGCCCCGCCTGCGGCGTAAACCGGGCGGGAGAAGGCGGGTGTCTTACACACGCCAGAACGGCCTGTCCATGCAGGGTTTGCCTTGGAAAGCGGGGGTTTTGCGCAGGATGGCGCGAGCGCGATGGTAAAGGGGCCATCTGAGTCCCCTGCCCGCCAGCGCCTTTCGCCGCCTCGAGGCGGGAACCTGGTGCGGGTGGAGGGACTCGAACCCCCACGGGTTGCCCCGCTGGAACCTAAATC
>DAIRES010000072.1:0-15251 GCA_036795465.1 Hyphomonadaceae bacterium | reverse complement strand
GCTGATCTGATTGAAGCCCGCTGTCCCCCAGGGACAGCGGGCTTCTCTTTTGTGCGGATGGCGAGGGCTTTGTCCGGCGCGTGCGGACAGTTTAGTGCTCACCAAACAAGCGTTAGAATAATGTTGACTGCGAATGCCGTTCTGGTCACATCGCGCGGCTAAAGGCGACGAAGTGCGCCAACGGCACAGGAGGAACGAGCATGCGTGCAGCCCGCTGGGTCAGCCTTGGTGCGATCGCCGCGTCGATAGGGTTGGCAATGCTGTCCGGTTGCGCGGAACAGCGCGCTCCGGATGCGCCCGCTCCGACGGCCGTCGTGGATGCAAAGACGGATGCAGCTGCGCTGGGGCAGGCGACATACACCCAGAACTGCGCGGCGTGTCACGAGAACTCGACGGCGACAGGTGCGCCGGATCGCGCCACGCTTGCGCGCATGGCGCCGGGCCAGATCGTAAACGCCATGATGACCGGCAAGATGATCGCCCAGGCTGCGCCCCTCTCCTCAGAGCAAGTCTCGCTGGTGGCGGAATACCTGTCAGACGTTCAGGACGTCGGCGACGAGTGGATCAACGCATCCATGTGTCCGCTCGACCGCCGCACGCCTGGCCTTTCAGCGACGCCAGCCGTTTCGACATTCGGCTTCGATCTGGCAAACTCCCGTGAGCTTTCAAACACGCAGGCGGGACTGCAGGACAAGGATTTCGACAAGCTGGAACTTGCCTGGACGGTTGCTTTTCCGCAGACGGTTTCCATGCGCTCGCAAGCCGCGGTTGTCGGCAACACGCTGTTCCTGCCGGCGGGGGAATACAAGAACCGGTTGTTTGCGTTCGACGTTTCGGACCGTGAGAAGCCCTGCATTCAGTGGGTTTACGAAGGCGACAAGGCCCTGCGCTCCAGCGCCGGCTATGGTGTTCGCGCCGATGGCCGTCAGGTCATTCTGGTCGGCGACGTCAGTGCGCAGGTCCACATGATCGACGCCAAGACGGGCTCGGAAGTCTGGGCCGCTTCGATTGCCCTGTTCGCCGGATCGATCGCAACCGGAACGCCCGTGCTTGTCGGGAACAAGGTCATTGCTCCGGTCTCGCAGTACGAAATCATGATGGCGGGTTACGATGCCCACCTGTGCTGCAAGACGCACGGCGGCGTCGTGGCGCTGGACGCCATGACGGGCAAGCGCGTGTGGGAAGCCCACACGATGGAAGACGCAAAGCCGCTCAAGGATCGCGGCGATGGCCAGATGCTCTGGGGTCCGTCCGGCGCGCCGGTCTGGAATTCGCCATCCATCGATCTGAAGCGCGGCCAGTTCTATATCGGAACAGGAGAGGCGACATCGCCCCCGGCTCACGCCAACACGGATGCGCTGATGGCGATTGGTCTGGCCGACGGGAAGGTTCGCTGGTCGCATCAGGCGACGGCGAATGACATCTACATCGGCGGTTGCTCGCCCACCGGCGCACCCCGGCAAGGCTCGACGCGCCTCAACTGCGTTCCCGAAGTGCAGACGGTCTATCGCGACGTTGATTTCGGCGCATCGACCATCATCGCCAGAACGGCTTCTGGCCGCGACATGGTTCTCGGTGGTCAGAAGTCCGGAACGGTCTGGGCGATGGACCCCGACAGCGGGAAGATCATCTGGCGCACCGATCTGGGCACGGGCGGTCCCGGCGGCGGCGTCCACTGGGGCATCGCGGCGGACGATACGCATGTGTACGCACCGATCAGCTCGCCCGGAAAAGACATTCCGGGCCAGAAGGTCCCGGCCAGCATCAAGCACGGAATCTACGCGCTCAATCTCGAGAGCGGTAAGGTCGACTGGGCGTTCCATGTCGAGCCGGGCTGCTCGGAAGAAGCCCGTCAATTTGTTCCACGCTGCGACGCGGCTTTTGGTTTGTCGGGTGCGCCAACGGTCGTCGGAAATCGCGTGATCGTCGGCGGACAGAACGGCATGCTCTATGTTCTCGACAAGACAACCGGCAAGCTGGTGTGGAGCTACAACACCGCGCGCGCCTACACCGGCATTGGCGGCATTCAGGGCAATGGCGCCTCGATCGACAATGCATCGATTGTCGCTGTGAACGGCTTGCTGATCGTCAATTCGGGCTATGGCGTGTTCGGCGTCGGACCCGGCAACGTGATGCTGGCATTCAAGCCGTCCAACTAGCCCGGGATGAGCGCGCGCTACGGGCTCGCTCTCGTGAATGTCCCGTGCGTGACGACGAGCAAGCTTATGAAACGATCTGGTGACAAGCTGCGGAGCCGACACATGTTGAACCGACTGATCCACGTATCCCTGCTGGCCCTGATTGGCAGTGTCGCCCTCGCGGCGGAGGCGCAGGTCCAGCGCACGCCCTGGGGAACGCCTGAATTCTCCGGCGTCTGGTCGAACGCATCTCTCACGCAACTCACGCGCGACAGGGGCGTCGACAAGCTGGTCGTGACCGAAAACGAGGCCCAGGAAATCATCGCGGCCAGAGGCGGCCTTCGCGCCGACAAGACGTGGAACAAGGCGCAGTATTCCAACCCTGAGGCTGGAGCGCCCGAGAAGGGCGATGATGATTTCGGGGTCAAGGGCTATGACAGCTTCTGGCTGGCGTCCGGCGACACCTTCGCGCGCGTGAAGGGAGAGCTGCGCTCGTCCTACATCGTCGATCCGCCGAGCGGGCAGGCGCCGTATATCGACCCGGCGAAGGTCCAGAAGGAGCAGCGGCAACGCGCGTCCGACTACGCGCTCGGCAATGCGGACTATGATGGTCCCGAAGCAACAACTATCGCGGAGCGCTGCCTCATCGGCTTCAGCAACACCGGTGGACCGGGCATGCTGAGCGCCGGGTACAACAACAACTACCAGTTCGTGCAGACGCAGGATCACCTGATGATCCTGGTCGAGATGGCGCACGACGCCCGCATCATCCCGATTTTCGACACCGCGCAGCGCGCCCGTGCCAGTCACAAGCCGGCCGCGATCACGCCATGGCTGGGCGACAGTGTTGCATGGTGGGAAGGCGATACGCTGGTTGCGGAGACGACTGGCGTCAACGAAAAGCAGGGCTCGGTCAGCGCCTTCCGCATTTCACCAACGGGCAAGGTGACGGAGCGGTTCACCCGGCTGAACAACACGGAAGTGTTCTACGAATTCATCGTCGACGATCCGGTCTATTACACCAAGCCGTGGAAGGCCGAGTTGAGCTTCCATCCGCAAAGCCGCGTCTATGAGTACGCCTGCCACGAAGGCAATTACGGCCTCGAAGGCATCCTGCTCGGCGCCCGGCTGAACGAGCGGAAAAAGTAGGTCGCGACGGCGGCCCGGTTTGAAGGCGCGGCGAGATGATCGCCGCGCCTTTTTGCTTTCAAAGGCTCCCGCAACGGCAGGACGAAGACGCACGCAGCCGCAGCAATCATGTCGTGCCGGCCAGCAGCCAGACTGTCGTTTGAACAAATGACCCGGTACACTAGAAGCGCCTGTCCGGGCGACATGGGGATGGCGGCCGGGCGCAGGGTTTGGGAGCGCAGGATGAAGGCCGAAGGCGGGTCGCGAAAAGGGCAGGGCAAGTTGCTCGTCAGCCTAGACCCCAAGGACAAAAATTCCGCGCGGCGCGCCGAAATCCTCGAAGCTGCCGCCAAGCTGTTCAGCAAGGCCGGGTATGACGGCGTCGGCATGAGAGACATTGCCGACGTCGCGGGAATTCTGCCCGGCTCGCTGTATTACCATTTCAAGTCGAAGCAGGAGATCTACCTCGCCGTCCACCGCGCCGCGCTGGCGCGCTCGGCCCAGCGCATCACCGCAGCCATCGAGAAGATCGCCGCCCCCTGGGCGCGGCTGGAAGCGGCGATTGCGGCCCAGCTCGAAGGCCAGCTCGATCCCGGCTCGATCACCTGGCCCATGATCAACGACAAGTCCGCCATGTCGGGCGAGATGCGCAAAGCCCTCGTCGCCGACCGCGATGTGTTCGAGATCCAGTACAAGCAGCTGATCGCGGACCTGCCGCTGCCTGCGCGCCTGGATCGAAGCGTGCTCCGGCTGAACCTGCTGGCGACGCTGAATACCGTCACGGTCTGGTACCAGCCCGGAAAGCTCACCCCGCGCCAGATCGCGGCGCAAATCGTAGGGATCATCCGCCCCGCTGGATAGGGGCACTCGACTCTGATGCCGAATGAACGAAACTGCCCTAAAGGCGGGTCGCGCGATTCTTCCGTTTCCCAATTCTAAACCCGAACGGTATGAGATCGATCGGCTGGCGCCCATATGCCAGACGTGGCCCTCGAACCGGGTCGGGACGGGCCGGCGCTTTTGGCCATACGGGAGACGGACGTGAGAGAGCTGCTTGGAGCCTTGTTTGTTTACTTCATTTCGCCGGTTCTCTGGCTGCTCCAGATCGTTATCATCGTGTATGTGGTGCTGAGCTGGCTGATCGTCGGGGGGGTGGTTCAGAGGTACAACCCGACCACGCGTCAGATCATGCAGTTCTGCGGCGCCATCATCGAGCCGCTGGCGCGGCCTTTGCGCCGGATCCTGCCGACCTTTGGCAATCTCGACCTTTCCCTGTTTGCGCTGATGCTGATCATCGGCTTCCTGCAAGGCTATGCGATACCGCGCCTGATCATGCTGGTTCCGTTCTGAGCCATGGCTTTGCCCTGCTGGCGGCTGGTTCCGGGCGGGGCGGAAATCCGGGTGCGGGCGCAGCCCAATGCGTCGAAGGACGCCGTTGAGGGGCTGGGCGAGGACGCGGCCGGGCAGACCTTCCTGAAGGTTCGCGTCAGGGCCGTGCCGGAGAAGGGCAAGGCCAATGCGGCGATCGAACAGGTGCTCGCCAAGGCGCTTGGCGTGCCGAAATCCGCTGTTTCGGTGGACAAGGGCGAGACCCAACGCATCAAGACCGTGCGAATCTCCGCTGACCCGTCTATAGGAGCGGCCATTCAGGCTCTCGTAGGTGATGGCGATGCCGGCTGAACTGATCGACGGGAAGATTGTCTCCGAAAAGGTGAGGGCGGCGGCGGCCGCCTCGGTGGCGAAGCTGCCGGGCAAGCCGTGCCTTGCGGTGGTGCTGGTGGGCGATGATCCCGCGAGTGCGCTGTATGTGAAATCCAAGGGTGAGAAGACCGAAGCGGCGGGGATGCGCTCGATCACCAAGCGGTATCCGGCGAGCGCGACGCAGGATGAGATCGAGGCCGAGCTGAAGGCGCTGAGCGCCGATCCGGAAGTTGATGGCATATTGTTGCAGCTTCCTCTGCCGAAGCATCTGGATGAGCCGAAGGCGCTGGCGTGCATCGATCCGCTGAAGGATGTCGATGGACTGACCGAGCTTTCGGCGGGGCGGCTTCTGCTCGGCAAGCCGGGCTTGCGGCCGTGCACGCCGGTGGGGTGCGTGATCATGGCGAAGCATGCGCTAGGGAATGATCTTGGCGGCAAGAATGTCGTGGTGATCGGGCGATCGATCCTGGTGGGCAAACCGGCGGCGATGCTGTTTCTCGCTGAGAGCTGCACGGTGACGATTGCGCATTCCAAGAGCGCGAACCTGAAAGAGCTTTGTCGGACGGCGGACATTCTGGTGCCGGCAGTGGGCCGGCCCGAGATGGTGCGTGGCGACTGGGTCAAGCCGGGATCGGTGGTGATCGATGTGGGCATCAATCGCATTCCGGCGCCGGAAAAGGGCGAGGGAAAAACGCGAGTCGTCGGCGATGCGCACTTTGCCGAGTGCCGTGAAGTGGCGGGCTTCATTACGCCGGTGCCGGGCGGGGTTGGCCTGATGACGGTGGCGTGCCTGCTGCGGAACACGGTTCTGGCCGCTTGCGCGCGACGTGGATGGGCTGTGCCGGCGGAGCTGGAAGCCTGAGTCTGTTCGACGAACTCTGGGCGAAGCAGGAAGGCCGTTGCGCCATCTGTGGTGAGGCGATGCCGGCGGAGCGGTTTGATGTTCCGCATGCGACGGTGTGGAAGAAGAAGCGGCCGACGTTTGATCACATCAGGCCGAGGGTGAAGGGTGGCGGCGATGAGCCTTCGAATCTTCAGCTCGCGCATGCCGACTGCAACTGGCGCAAGGGCGATAGCTGGCGGCCATAGGATCGCGTTCCTGCTGAGGGCGTCAGCGGGCTGGATGATCTGGTTTTGCAAAAATTCAGCTGGTGTCGGGCGCGGGGAGATGCGCGTGGCATCGTCGCGCGAGGTCGGACGCGTCGCTTAGGGTTTCGATGTGAGCGGCGCGCCGGGGCGGGCGCGCGGCTGGCGGCGCGCAGCGCATCAGGGGCGACGCGGGCGTTGCAGAGCGATGCAGGCGGCGTGCAGCGTTTGCGATGATCGCGGCAGGATTGCTGACGACATGAGCGAGCGCATCGAGACGCGCAGCGAGATCGGGCGCGGGCACGGGCTGCGTCCACGCATCATAGCGGCGTCGCCAGTCGAACAGGCTGGGTGCAAGCCATGGCATGCGCTTTTGGGCGGGACTTGTGGCGGCTTTGATTGTTGGGGCGCGAGGAGCAGGAGCGATGGCGGCGTTGCGCACCAGGCTGTAGCCGCGATCATTGTCCTCTGGCGGTCGCCAGTCCGGGTCCTGACGACAGGGGCGGACCCAGCGGTCGAGCGGATTACGGGCGCGGGCCGTGAGTTGAGCCGTGGGTGCAGTGCGTGGCGTTGATGGCCGCGCGACGCCGAGGCTGAGCAGAGGGTCTGCCTTGAAGGGAACGTGGCCATAGGGTTTGGCGGCTGCGTCGGCGCGCGAGGTCTCGCGCGGCTCGGCGGCGCTGGCGCCATTCAGGCGGAAGACGCGGAAGCCGGGGCAGCGCGGGGATGATGCAGCGGCAGTCACGCAGGTGGTGACGCACGCCGTCTTCGCGGCTGATGCCTTTTGTGCGGAGCGTGTCGCGTTCGAACCTGCCGAGCAGCCATGCCAGCCAGCCGCACGCTTCCGCCCAAAGGCCGCGCGTGTGAGCGGACATGGCATGGTGGTCGCCTGTGGTGCTGGCGCGTGTGTTCATGGCGCGCAGTTTATGGCGGGCCGTGCGGGGTGGGGGTTCGTGTTTACCGCTTTCCTACAGCTGGGAGGGCGGAAGGCGTTGTGGGAGAGGAGTTTTGGGAGTTGCAGGCCACAGTTCTGCTGGTCGAAATCTGCGGGATCTGGCGGTGGCTTCCCTGTCCCCAGGGCGGGGGAAGGATGACAGGTTGAGGGGGCAGCGCGTTCGGTTCGGCTCAGCCTCCGCTGCCGCCGAGTCCGATCCAGCGGCCGGCGGCGGCGACTGTGATCCAGGCGAGGATGGTGAGAATGCCGATCAGGCGGTTGGCAATCGGCGCCGTATCCGTCGGGCGGGTGCGGGTGAATTCCCAGACCAGGAAGAAGGCGACGACGAGCGCGGTGATGCGGGCCGTGTAGCGGTCGATCTCCATGACGAGGTCGTAGTCGTCGAGCGGGTTGTGCAGCAGCATGGTGGAGAGGAACATCCACACGATGATGACCGCCGTAATGGCCCCGAGGACGATGCGCGTGCGGTTCGAGCCGAAGGCCATGACGATGAGCCAGCCGGCGATGGTGATGTGCAGCGTGCCGGGGGCGGCGTAATACGACGTGGCGAAGATCAGGATCGTGGCGCCCCACAGCGCGGCGGCGATGGCGGCGAAGATGCGGGCCTGCTCTGTCAGCACGCCGTCGCGGCTGGCGATCGAGCGGACGACGCCGAGGGACAGGATGAGGGCGGGGATGAGCGCCAGCACCTTCACGAAGAAGGCGGGCGAGCGATAGATCTTCATTGTGTTGACGGCGATCATGATGAAGCCGGTAAGGGTGAGAACGATGAGCGCGCCCCACAGCCATGGGCGCACTGTCTTCTCGATTGACGAGGCGGAGACGCTGCTCATGCCGGCGCCCATGAGGCGGAGGCCGGGCAGGATGGTCGCGCCGCCGAGGACGGCGAGGGAGAGGACGTGCAGGCAGAGAACCGCCGGCATCACCCAGCTCGATTCCTTGATGAGCGGGAAGGGCCACGTTGCGGCGAGCGCATCGAGGGCGGGTTTGAGTTCGGGCAGGAGGGTCGCGAAATTCATCGTTACTCCTGCGGCTCGGCTGGGGTGGCTTCTTCGGTCGCTTCTGGGGTCGGGGCTTCGGAGGGCTCTTCCGTGCCTTCCTCGGTTACCTCTTCGGAGATTTCGCCTTCGAACTCTTCGGTCGCTTCGTTGAGGGCGCGCATTTCGGATTCGCACTCCGCGAAGGCGTAGCCGAACGAGCCGGGCGGCATGCTCTCGCACTCGAAGAAGACGAAGGCCATCAGGCGGCCGAAGATGATGACGAATATCCACGAGGCGAGCGAGATGCCTGCGGAAAGTTTCACCATGGCGGGCGGGTTGGGGCGCTCATCCCATTCGGAGATCGTCTTGTGGGTGCGGAAGTGGAACCAGAAGATGTTGGCGGCGGCGATGAAGATGAAGATCACCTTCGCGCGGAACCAGACCGAATGATAATAATGGACCGGGTTCGAGAAGAAGAGCACGAACCCGGTGAGCATCACGAGGACGAAGCCGGCGATGGTGAGCGGCAGGACCTTGTTGTTCAGCGTCGAGTAGGGGACGTTCCTGAACGCTGCGCCCAGCATGCGCAGGTCGACGATCAGGATCGTGCCGGCGAACAGCATGAGGGAGATGACGTGGGTGCCCTCGATCAGCGCCCAGAGGTGGAGTGAGCCGGCGAGTTGCTGGCTCCATGATGTTGACGGGTCGCCGTCTGTGGCGCCGGGAACATCCTGCAGCCATTGGAGCAGATCGTGAAACACCCGCGACGCCTCCCCGACGTTCTTTATGGGCGGCAGTTGGGTCGGGTGGGTGGGGAGTGTCAAGCTTATCCGCCGCATGATGACCTATCATCTGTTCACGTGAGGGAGAGCCAGTCGCGCGCGGAACCCGGGTTTATGGGAAGGGTTATTCGAGGGAGGAATGGCGATGGAAAAGAACACGATCTGCATCTGGTATGACAAGGAAGCCGAGGCGGCTGCGCGGTTTTATGCGGAGGTGTTTCCCGACAGCTCCGTCGGGGCGGTGTCGCGCGCGCCGAGCGATTTTCCGGGCGGCAAGAAGGACGATGTGCTGACGGTGGAGTTCACCGTGGTGGGCATACCGTGCATCGGGCTGAATGGCGGGCCGGTCTTCAAGCAGAGCGAGGCGTTCTCGTTCCAGATCATGACGGAAGATCAGGAGGAGACCGACCGCTACTGGAACGCCATTGTCGGCAATGGCGGGCAGGAGAGCGAGTGCGGCTGGTGCAAGGACAGGTGGGGCGTCAACTGGCAGATCACGCCCCGCGTGCTGACCGAAGCGATGGCGGCGGGCGGCGATGAAGCCAAGCGCGCATTCGACGCGATGATGACGATGCAGAAGATCGACGTGGCGAAGATCGCCGCGGCGCGGCGGGGCTGATCGATCAGGTCGGCGTGTCGTCGATGCGTGAGCCTTTGAGCTTGATGTCTGCGAACTGCCACATCGGGGTGAAGTGCTCGCGGTGCATGGCGGCTTCGTCTTTCTTCCCTTGAGCCTCCAGCACATCGATCAGGCCGGAGGTTGACCAGCCATTGTGCGGGTATTGCTGGAGGTCCTTCTCATAGACGGCCTGCGCCTCTGCGGGCTTACCGGCTTTCATCAGGGCGGCGCCGAGGGACTGGCGGGTGGGATAATACCAGAAGGGCGGCTCGGTGTAGGGAAGCAGGTCCTGTCCAGCGACGGCGGCGGTGAATTTTGCGACAGCGGCTTTCGTGTCGTTGCCGGCAAGCGCGATCTCGCCCTGCAGGAGATCGTCGGCGATCTGGAGGAGGGCGCTCGCGGGATAATCGTTGCCGTCGAGCACCATGACTTTCGGATTGGCCTTGAGCGGGACGAGCGCGGCGAGTTCAGCCTTGGCGCCCTTTACGTCGCCCTTGTTGGCGAGGGCGACGCCGCGGGCATAGCGCCAGATGGCGTTGGAGAAGCCGAGGTCTGCGCGCGGTTGCGGCTCGGCCAGGATTTCATCCCAGTGGCCGAACTGGACCAGCGAGAGAAGCGGCACAGTCTTGAAGAGCTCGATGGTGGGGAACTGGTCGATCTGTTCGAGGCTGACATTGTCGGCGAGCTTGCGCGCGGCTTCGATCGCCACCTTGCTCTGGCCCTGCATCGACGCGGCAGACCAGAGGAAGTGGATGTTGTGGGGATAGTACATCGCTGGGTAGAAACCCTGCGCGTTGCATTGGGCGATGTAGTCTTCATCGACCTTCGCCGCGTCTATATTGGCCTGCGCCGCGTCGTTATAGCGGCCGACGCGCCAGAAGATGTGCGAGGGCATGTGAACGAGATGGCCTGAGCCGGGGACGAGCTTGTAGAGCGTGTCGGCGGCAGCTTCGGCCTTTGCGGCGTCAGCGGAGGCTTCCATCGCGTGAAGATAGAGGTGCAAAGCGAGCGGGTGCTTCGGGCTGCGGGCGATGGTTTTTTCGAGCGCGGCGATGACGGGGACGATTTCCGGGCGGGGCGTCGTCGCGTCTGACCAGTAGTTCCACGGCATGGTGTTCATCCACGCCTCGCCATACATGGCGGCGATGTCATCGTCCTTGGGATATTTCTGCACGAGCGCACCAAGAGCTTCGGCGTAGGCATGGTCGAATGATGCGCGATCAGCGACGGGTTCGGCCGCGTAGCGCTTGGCGAGCGCGTCGATCAGGTCGCGTTCGGCTTCGGGTTTCTTCGCGGCGACGGCCCTGGCCTTTTCGAGCGCGGCCCATGCGGATGCCTGCTCACTGTCGGACATGACCGCCTTGCCCTTGGCGGTCACGTTGATGTTCGGGCCGGTGGCCAGCGCTTCACCCCAGAAGCACATCGCGCATTCGGGATCGAGCTTCTGCGCGGCGCGGAAGGATCGGATCGATTCCGCATGGTTGAAGCCGAAGGCGAGGACCATGCCCTGGTCGAAATAGCGCTGGGCGCCGGGGTCTTTCGTGTCGATGACGCGGTGGAATTCGCCCATGCCGGTGAACAGCGGCGCGCCCGCGCGCTTTGCGAGTTCGGCGTCTGTCTCGGGCTTTGGCGTGCAGGCGGCGATGGAGAGCGCGAAAGGAACAAGGAGAAGGCGGGCAAGGCGCATCTGATCCCCCATGATCAATAGCGCAATCTATCAGCTGCGGGAGGACGTGAACAGCGGTGGTCTAGGCGTTTCGCCGTGATCGCGATTCAGGTCGCGGCTTGCGCGGGCTTCAGGCGTTTGAGGCCGAAGCGGCCGAGGCGCCAGAGCAGGAGCGCCGCGAGAATGACGGCGTGGATTGTCGGGTCGCCGTCGATGAGTTTCACCATCAGGAGGTTGTGCGCGACGGCGAGGATGGCGAGGGGATAGATAAGCCAGTGCAGGCGGTCCCACATCTTGCGGCCGAGGCGGCGGATCATGCCGTTGGTCGACGTGACGGCGAGCGGGATCATGAGCACGAGCGCGGCCATGCCGAGCATGATGTAGGTGCGCAGCATCACGTCTTCCCAGAGCTTGGCGAGCGACCATTCACGGTCGAGGCCGAGATAGGCCAGCATGTGCAGGAAGGCGTAGAAGAAAGCCGCGAGGCCGATGCGGCGGCGGATCAGGGCGATGGGTTGCCAGCCCGTGATGTCGCGGATCGGCGAGATGGCGAGCGTGACGAGCAGCACGCGGATCGCGGTATCGCCGAGATAGCGATGCGTCCACTGAACCGGATTGAACCCCATGATGTAGGGATCGGTGTTGGTCAGCATCAGAGTCCACAGAACGGCGAGATAGGCGAAGGGCGCGATCAACGCGATGAGCGTGAGCGGCTTCATCCAGTGTTTGCCGAACGTGCGGAGGTATGCGTTACCGGCCATGCGCTAGTAGTTCTTCTTCAGGTCCATGCCGGTGTAGAGCGCGGCCACCTGTTTTTCGTAGCCGTTGAACATTTCGGTGTTGCGCTTCTCGTTGAAGCCGCCCTTGCCGCCGATGACGCGCTCGCTCGCCTGGCTCCAGCGCGGGTGAGGCGCGTTGGGGTTCACGTTGGAATAGAAGCCGTATTCGCTGGCATTGGCCTTGTTCCACGAGGTGGGTGGCTGTTCGGCGAGGAAGCGGATCTTCACGATCGATTTCGTGGCCTTGAAGCCGTACTTCCACGGGATGACCGTGCGCAGCGGCGCGCCGTTCTGTTTCGCGAGGGCCTTGCCATAGGCGCCGACGGCGAACAGCGGGAGTTCGTTCATGGCTTCGTCGAGGCGCAGACCCTCGACATAGGGCCAGCGCAGGCTGGGGCGGTTCACGCCCGGCATTTCCTTCTTGTTGAGATAGGTCTCGAACTGAACGAACTTCGCGGTCGATTTCGGTTTGAGCTTCTTGATGACGTCAGCCATCGGGACGCCGATCCATGGCACGACCATCGACCAGGCTTCGACGCAGCGATGGCGATAGACGCGCTCTTCGAGTTTCGAATAGTCGATCAGGTCTTTCAGCGCGAGTTTACCGGGGGCGTCGGTTTCGCCTTCGATGGTGATCTCCCACGGCGAGACATTCATCATGCTGGCGTAGCGCGCGGGATCTTCCTTGCCCGTGCCGAATTCGTAGAAATTGCAGTAGCCGGTGAATGCGTCTTCGATCGACGCCTGATCGGCGACGGCGTAGGCCGCCTTTTTCGCCTTGAGCGCAGCGCCGGGAGCGGGGTGTCCGCCGGCGCCAGCGGCGACGGGAGCCGGCGTCTGTTGCGGTTCGGAGCAGGCGGGCAGCGCGCCGAGGATCGAGCCGGCGCCGAGGAAGCCGGCGGCGGTGAGGATGTGACGGCGATCCATGAAGGCGCCCTCTGGCGTCATCTCCTCCCGGAGTGACTGGTAATCCGGGTTGCGGCGGAACTTCAGGTCCATCTCGCTGTCCTCTTTGGTGGCGAACGCACGGCTTCTTACGAGCAGCTTAGTCTTGCCGATCACTTTAGTCTTGCCGATCCAAAGGATCGACTGCGCTCACGGTCTTGGGATGTAAAACGCGCAGCAGCCCGGGTTTTCACACCCATTCGTGCGAAACGCCCAGCCGGTTACAGCGCCGCGCTGAATCCGGCTTGACGGCGCACACTGTGTAAAGCTATGTATAGTGTCATACAAGGTGCATAGACACATACGACAAAGCCAAATGGCTGATAAAAGGACATTTTTGATGCGTTTCCTCCCTGTCGCTTCTCTTGCCGGGATTGTCCTCAGTGGCGCCCCGGCCTTCGCCCAGACGCCTGCCGCCAACGCGGATACGTATGCGCAAGTGATTGCGCATGGCGTCGTCATCGTGCTGCCGGACCTGGAGATCGACGTGAAGTTTGCCGCCGACGGCAAGTTCACCGCCATGGGCGGGGCGTCGTCTGGCGTGTGGAAGATCGTGGGCGACAAGCTTTGCTCGACGGCGAACGAGACGCTGATGGAGACGTGCGCTGTCTACCCGGCGGGGAAGAAGTCAGGCGACACGTTCGCCATTCCGGGGCCGAATGGCGATGTCACGGTTCGGATTCCGTAGATGGCCGATAGTCCGCAAGAGGTCAGTGCGAAGCTGGAGCAGGAACTCCGCCGTGGCGTGATCATGCTGGCGACGCTGTCGCAGCTGCGTAGCGCCCAGTACGGATATTCGCTGCGACAGGCGCTGGCCGAACGCGGCATGGCGATCGAGGAGGGCACGCTCTATC
The DNA here is from genome assembly GCA_036795465.1 of Hyphomonadaceae bacterium. GTDB lineage: Bacteria > Pseudomonadota > Alphaproteobacteria > Caulobacterales > Hyphomonadaceae > UBA7672. The sequence continues at coordinate 1,618 of DAIRES010000072.1, read as the reverse complement.
CGCTGCTGCGCCGGCTTGAGGGACAGGGGCTACTGGTGAGCGAGTGGCGGATCGAGGATGGGCCGCCGCGCCGCTACTACACGCTGAGCGCGCAGGGCGAGACGTTGTTCGCTAGTCTCACGCAGAGCTGGCGCAATCTCACGGGCATTGTCGATGGGCTGATCGGCGATGAGAAATCGAGAAAGAAGGCTGCGCCATGAGCGCTCAATTTCCCAAACCTGATGATCTCATCGCGGCTTACGTCGGCGATGTGATGAAGCATCTGCCTATGAAGCAGCGCAACGATGTGGGCTTCGAGCTGCGTGCGTTGCTGGGCGAGGAGCTGCGCGGGCGAGCCGCGGATGCGGGGCGGTTGCCGGACGAGGCGATGACGCTGGAGCTGCTGCAGGGCTTTGGGCGGCCGGACGATGTGGCGGCGCGCTATCATCCGCCGGGCGTGCCGATCATTCCGCCGCAACAGACCGTGGCGTTTGCGTGGACGTCGCTGGTTGGCGTTGCGCTGCAGTGGGCGGTGACGTTGCCGATGGCTGCGGGCTCTGGTGCGCCGAACTGGATCGGCGGCTGGTGGACGAGCTATGGTCTCGGCGCGTTCTGGTGGCCGGGGTTCCTGGTTTCGGTGACGATGGTTGCGGCGTTCGTGCGGCTGCGCTGGCCGGCGGCGGTTGATGCGTGGAAGCCGAAGCTGGTGGACCGCGATCATGTGAACCGGCCGATGTATGCGGTGGGGCTCGGGTTTGCGCTGCTGGGGGTTGGCGTGTGGGTGGCGCTGGCGTGGTGGGCGACGACCTATGCGGGGACGAACCATCTGGCGGGCGTGTTTGAGTTCGACGCGGAATTCCTGGCGACGCGGGCGCCGCTGGTGTTGCTCTACTGGGCGGCGACGATTGCGCTGTTTGTGGTGTTGATCATCGAAGGGCGGTGGCGGTCTCTGACTCGGCGGATCGAGCTGGGGCTGACGCTGGCGTTGTGTGCGTTGCTGATGTGGATCGTGTTCGGCGGGCGGGTGTTCGTACAGGAGGCGGCGAATGCGACGACCGAGGGCGTGCTGGTGCTGCTGGTGATCGCGCTGCTGGCGGAGGCAGGGTGGAAGCTGTGGCGGGGGCGGAGCCGCATCCGCACGCCGGTGGTAGGGTGACGGTTGTAGGCTTTCGCCGGATACGGCCTTAGCCTTGCTGCGATGATTCGGAGCCGGGCCATGCGCTTCCTGCTGAGTTCGATGGTGATCCTTGCGGCGGCGTGCGCTTCGCCTGTGGCGCCAGTTGAGGATCCGATGAAGCCGAAGACGACGGGGCAGGCGCTGGCGCAGCTGGCGTGTCCGCACCGGATCGCAGAGGCGTCTGCGTGGGTGAACCACATGCCGGGACCGGGACGATCGGCGCGCGAGCTGCATGTCGATGTGCGGCTGGTCGAGGCAACGGATACGGCTGTGATCCTGAAGTCAGTGGCGAGCACGGGCGACACGCTGGTGCTGGAGATCCGCACAGCGCCGACTGCGCCGGTGGCGGGACGCGTGGCGTACCGCGAGCCGGTTCCCGATCCGCTGTACAAGCGCGTGAGCTTCTTCTGCCGGGGCGGGGAGATCTATTCGCTCGACCGGATCGAGAAGGTTTATTGAGGC
>DAIRES010000297.1:0-3063 GCA_036795465.1 Hyphomonadaceae bacterium | reverse complement strand
CGTAACCGTCCGGTCGTTGCACGATTGTTCCGCACACCGGATTTGAATCACAACGTTCTCCTGACAGCGAGTGAGGAGACGTCCGATGAGCGACACGAAGCCAGTCGATACCTCGGTGCGAGACTACTGGGCGGGCCATATCGAGGCCTGGCTGGCGAGCCGGTTGAAGCGCAATGACTACTGTCGCGCGCACGGCCTTCACACTAGTTCGATGAACTGCTGGGTGAGACGGCTTGCCCCGCATGTCTTGACCGAAAAGGAAAAACGCCCTGGTTTTGGGCGGCATCATCCGTCATCCCGATCAGCGCGGAGCAAGGCCGTGCAGGCGTTCTGGGCGATGCATGTCGAGGCGATGCTGTGGAGCGGCTTCTCGGCGCAGGGGTATGCCAAGGCTCACAACCTCTGCGCCTCCACCTTGCGCGAATGGCGCATCCGTTTCGAGGAGACCCCACTCGAAACCGACTGGCGGGAGATGGTTCACCCTGCGGCGCGTCCCCGAACGCTGCGCAAGACAAGCAGCGCTGCTAGGCAACAAGCAGCGGATTTGGCCTTGACGGAAACCGCGCCGCCAAAACCTCCCGTCACGCGCCGAACCTTCAGCGACGAGGAGAAACGAGCCATCGTGGCGGAGTCCGAGGCGCGGGGCGTCACTGCTGCGGACGTCTGCCGGAAGCATGGCATCGTCACCAGCATGCTGTTCCGCTGGCGGGTCCAGTATGGCCTTCGCCGTAAACCGCAGGCGCACCTCGCCTTCGTCACCACAGGCGCCGACGCCGGGTCTGCCCCGCTGATCCTGGACGGGTTGATCCCGGTTCCGGAGGGCATGACGCCGGTGGACATTGGCGATGGCCGGCATGTGTACGCCGCCATCGGCATTGATGCCGCAGCCGTCCGCGAGCACGTCGCCCAACAGGAGAGCAGCCGATGATGATCGCTCCCGCTGGCGTCAAAGTGCATCTCGCGTTCGGCCACACGGATATGCGCAAGGGCATGGAGGGTCTCTCCGCGCTTGTGCAAGAGGCCTTGAAGCTCGATCCCTTCTGCGGCCACCTGTTCTGCTTCCGCGGCCGGAAAGCGAACGTCATCAAGATTCTGTTCTGGGATGGCACCGGCCTCTGCCTGTTCACCAAGCGTCTTGATGGCGGGGTGTTCGCCTGGCCGATGATGGGTGAAGCTGGCGATGCGGTTGCGCTCTCCTCTGGCCAGCTCGCTCTTCTGCTGGAAGGCATCGACTGGCGAAATCCCGAACGTCGATGGAAACCGACCAGAGCCGCTTGAACCAGAGACGATGAGAAAAATCCACGGCGCTCACCGCATTCCTCTTGGCGGTCATGTCGAACGCAGCCAGAATCAGGCATGCGGCTCGATCTGGACAATCTTCCGTCCGACGTGGAGCTCCTGCAGCGCCTGGTGCGCGACATGGCGGGAGCGGTCGCCACCCGCGATGGCGAAATCGGTCGGCTGCAGGCGCTTATCAAGCAGCTTCAGCGCATGCAGTTCGGCAAACGCTCGGAGCAACTCGACCCCAGCCAACTGTTGCTTGCCCTTGAAGATCTCGACGCCGACATCGCGCGCATCGAAGAAAGCGTTCCGAGCGCGCCAGCCGATCCACCCTCGTCACCTTCGCGCAAGCCGCTGCCGGACCATCTTCCGCGCGAAACCGTCGTCCTCGATGTCGGGGGCGATGCTTGTCCTTGCTGCGGAGGAGCGGTTCACGCCATCGGTGAGAGCGTCAGCGAGATGCTCGACTGGGTTCCTGCGCAGCTGAGGGTGTTGCGTATCCTGCGTCCGAAGTACGCCTGCCGCACCTGCAAAAACGTGGTGCAGGCGCCTGCGCCGGAGCGGCTGATCGCAAATGGCCTCGCAACCCCGGGCCTTATCGCCCAGGTGCTGGTCGCCAAATACTGCGATCACACCCCTCTCTATCGGCAGTCGAAGATCTTCGCCCGTCATGGCGTCGACCTGCCGCGTTCGACGCTGGCCGGTTGGGTCGGCGGCGCTTCGTGGTGGCTTGAAGCCTTGCACCGCCGGCTGAGCGAGCATGTGTTCGCCTCCGACATCCTGTTCGCTGACGACACGCCGGTTCCGGTGCTCGATCCCGGACGCGGCCGGACCAAGACCGGCAGGCTCTGGGCCTATGCCCGCGAGCAGCGCGGGTGGAGCGGCGCCGATCCGCCGGCCGCGGTCTTCATCTACGCGCCGGATCGGAGAGCCGAACGACCGGAGGCGCATCTGGCGCGGTTCGAAGGCGTGTTGCATGTCGATGGCTACGCCGGGTTCGAACGGCTGACCGCCAGCGGCAAGATCAAGCTCGCCGCCTGCTGGGCGCACACGCGGCGCAAGTTTTATGAGATCGCCGAGGCTGAGGTGACACCGCTGGCGACCGAAGCGCTACGCCGCATCGCCCTGCTGTACGCGGTGGAAGAGCTGGTGCGGGGCCAGTCTCCGGCGCATCGGTTGGCGGTCCGCCGGGCGCGCTCGAAGCCGATCGTGGACGCGTTGCAAAGCTGGCTTGAAGCGACGCTGCCCAGCCTGCCTCCTCGTGGAAAGCTCGCCGAGGCAATGCGCTATGCCCTTACCCGATGGGACGGCCTGACGCGGTTCCTCGACGACGGCCGCATCGAACTCGACACCAATCCCGTCGAGCGGGCAATCCGGCCGGTGGCGCTCGGGCGCAAGAACCATCTGTTCGCCGGATCTGACGGTGGGGCCGAGCGTTGGGCGGTCGTCGGATCGCTGATCGAAACGGCAAAGCTGAACGGGGTCGAGCCCTACGCATGGCTCAAGGACGTGCTCACCCGCATGCTCGCCGGGCATCCCGCCAGCCGCCTCGACGAGCTGCTGCCCTGGGCTTGGAGGCCCTAGAGGCGAACCTGTGCCTCACGTGCGCGGCGTTGCCTGTTCGCGTCCGGGGGCAACGAAGCGAATCTCATCCGCTTCCGGGTGCATCCGCCTCAGCTCACCCTCAAGATAATCCAGTCCATCAAAATCGAGCACATCCATGTCGCTGAGCAGATCGGTGACGACGACGAGCGTGTGAGAAATATGAAGCGCAACTGTCAC
>DAIRES010000071.1:0-15325 GCA_036795465.1 Hyphomonadaceae bacterium | reverse complement strand
TGGCGATCCCGGCAGGACTTGAACCTGCAACCACCCGCTTAGAAGGCGGGTGCTCTATCCAGTTGAGCTACGGGATCTCTGGCGCAGCAGAGGCGTCTTTATGCGGGTTCACGGACGGAGGCCAGATGCCTCTAGTGGGTCCACTGTTTCCGGCGCACAGCCGAGAAGTTGTCGGCATAGGCCTTGATCACGCGCTTGGCTTCGCGCGGCTCGGTCACCTGGAAGGGAATGCCCTGCCGTCTGGCGAAATCGATCGCTTCCTCGCGCGTCGCAAACGTCATGCGCACCTGCGGGTTGGTGTCGCCGTTCGAGATCCAGCCCATCAGCGGATCGACCGTGCGCGCCGTCTCGCTGTCGAATTCGAGCAGCCAGTCCTGGGATTTGGCCGTGCCGGATTGCATGGCGTTCCGGGCGGGGCGGTAGATTTTCGCGAGCATAAGGCGACTCCGTGGAGCCACCCATCTGCCCGCAAAAGGGTGAAAATTCAACTGCGCAGGCGGTCGCGGGCTTCCGCCACGATCAGATTGGCCAGACCGGGCAATTCTCCCGCTGTAAACGCTGCAACCGGGGCGTTTCTGGCGGTCGAAACCAGCACGTCGAAATCCTCGCCCCCATGCATCCCCTCGCCCAGGAACAGCCCGATCGCTGACCAGGGTGGTGTCGCCGCCGCCGCCAGATCGCTGGCAAACGGCGCCTCCTCCAGGAACCCCACCTCGATCCGCCCGTAACGCGCCTGCATCAGCGTGGCCACCTGCCGCGCGCACGCCGCCGACCTGCCCGTCTGCTTCGATCCATGCGCCACCAGAACCACGCGCGGGTCCGCCGCATGGCTGATCGTCCGCAGCGCCAGATTGTCCGCCAGGAACGGCGCGAACGACCGCCACAGCGCCACCGGAGGCGCCAGCACATGCTCCGGCGCCACGAAGAACGGCTTCAGCCTCTGCGTGTAGAAATACCCGTCCGAGAACAGTAGCGGCAGGCACACCACCTTCCGCCCGCCACACGCCGCCAGCGTCCGCTCCGCCACACCTTCGACGTTCACAAGGATCGAGCCGACGTCTGCCTCGGGTATCGCCGCGCCCACATCTTCGACAAGCTTCGCCAGCCGCGCATTGTTCGCAGCCCCGCCGCGCTCGCCATGCGCCGCCAGCAGGATCACGGGGCGATCAGTCATCAGCCTACCACGAAGTCAGATTGCGATAGAGCTATCGCACACTCGCGCCTGCGCCAGCAACCCGCCGCGCGCCCAGCGACGTGATCCACCGCCGCCCCGGCTCCTCGACGAAATGATAGAGCGCCGCCGCCGCCGCGAACGTCACGATGATCGCGGGAACCAGCCACCACACCGGCAACTGCCCCGGCGGATAATCCGTCAGCCGCTCCACCGTCTTGAACCCGATGATCTGCACCAGCGCGTGCACCATGTAGAGGCTGTAGGAAATATGCCCGCCATAGACCAGCGCCGGGTGCGCCATCAGCGTCGGCCTGCGGAACAGCACGAAGATGATCAGCGGCATCGCCATCACCACGGGCAACCCCGCATCGATGAAGCCCGCCAGGCACGCGACAATGCTAGCCACGAAAGCCGCAACCAGCACCCACAACGTCTCGCGCGGCCGCGCCGAAGCCGCCGCGAACAGCGTCACCCCGATAGAGAACTCGATCGCAATCCGCCCCAGCGACAACAGGCCCGTCTGCTTCAGCAGCGGCTTACCCGCCTCCGCCAGCCCCAAATAGGCTACGCCAAACGCCGCCAGCGCAAAGCCAAGCGCCAGTAACACGCGCTTCTGCCGGAACGCGATGATCATCGGAATCGGAAACGCCAGATACGCAAACCACTCCGCCGAGATCGACCACGACGGATAGTTCAGCGCCACGCCATCCACCGTGCCCCACGCATGCACCAACAACACGTTGGCGAGCACGTCATACGGGTTCGGCCCAACGCCACCCAGCGCCGCCTGCTCCCACAGATACCACGCCGCCACGATCGCCATCGTCACCAGATGCACGGGATAGATCCGCGCCAGCCGTTTCTGCAGGAAGCGCTTGTGATCGAACTTCCGCGCATCGAATTGCGGACGATACACGTAGGCGAGAATGAACCCGCTCAGCATGAAGAACAGGTCGACGCCCGTCTGCCCGAACTCCAGCGGCCCGAGCAATTCAGCCGGCAACGCCACATTGGTCTTGAAGTGATAGAGCACCACGATGCTCGCCGCGAAAATGCGCAGCGAGGTCAGCGACGGCAGCTCCAGAGCGGCCGGCGCCGCACCCGGCGGCATTTGCGATCCCTGCGACGTCACCCGAAATCCCTGTCGGCCCTGCATCCTGCTGGTAAACGGCAACCACGCCGCCAGCCACAAGCCACCCCGTCAGACAGCAAGACACAGGCCATCCACGCCGCCGTTAAGGCTGCTGATTCAGGCCACAAATGAAGGGAAATGGTCGGAGTGGCTGGATTCGAACCAACGACCCTCTGCTCCCAAAGCAGATGCGCTACCAGACTGCGCCACACTCCGATGTGCGCGGCTTATACCCGAAACATGGCGGAACGGAAGCGAATGCGCGCGCCTCCTCCAACCCGCTTGACCAAAGGGGTTTCCGTCACTATTTAGCAATCATGTTAATTAACATTGTTGTTAAATGATGCCGACACACGACCCCCTCTCCCAAACGCTCTCGGCCCTCGCAGACCCAACGCGCCGCGCCATCCTTGCGCGCCTCGCCCAGGGTGAAGCCACCGTCAACGATCTCGCCCGGCCGTTCGACATTTCCCTCCCCGCCGTCTCGCGCCATCTCAAAGTGCTGGAAAGCGCCGGCCTCATCACGCGCGGCCGCGACGCCCAGTGGCGCCCGTGCAAGCTCAAGGCGGAACCGCTCAAGCAGCTCGACGGTTGGCTCTCGAAATACCGCCACTTCTGGGAAGGCTCGTTCGATCGCATGGACGTTTATCTCGCCCAGATCCAGAAACCGGCCGCGAAAGGCAAAAAGCAATGACACGCTCCATGCGCGACGACGAACTCTTCATCGAACGCGAATTCGACGCGCCCGTCGAACTCGTCTTCCGCATCTGGCAGGAGCGTGACCACGCCATCCGCTGGTGGGGGCCGGAGAAATTCACCACCACGGAACTCGAGATGGATTTTCGCCCCGGCGGCAAATGGAACGCCACCATGGTCTCCAGGGAATGGAAGATCAGCAAGATGGGCGGCGAATACAGGGAGATCGTGAAGAACGAAAAGATCGTCTTCACCTTCGCCTGGACCCACGAGTCCGGCCCGGACATGGACACTGTCGTCACCGTCACCTTCGCCGAGAAGAACGGCAAGACGATCCAGACCTTCCACCAGACCCCATTCGAGACCGTGAAGGAACGCGACAACCATCTCGGCGGCTGGAACTCCTTCATCAACGACGAACAGATCTACGCCGAAAACCTCGCCTACGGCATCAAGCTTGGATTGCAGATATGATCACGCTCACCACCTACAAATGGGTGCCCGACTTCGCCCAGCCCCTGATGCGCGCCTTCCGCGTCCGCTGGGCGCTTGAGGAAGCAGGCCAGCCCTACAATGTTCGCCTCGTCTCTCTCGGCGCTGAACAGAAATCGCCCGAACACCTCGCCCGCCAGCCCTTCGGACAGGCCCCCGCGATCGAGGAAGACGGCCTCGTCATGCATGAAAGCGGCGCCATCGCTCTCTACATCGCCGAGACCAGCGAGGCCCTCATGCCGAAAGACCGCGTCGGCCGCGAACGCGCCACCGCCTGGGTTTTCTCCGCTCTCAACTCCATCGAGAACGCGGTGCAGGAACTCGGCTCGATCATCTTCTTCCACAAGGACGCGGCGTGGGCGAAGGAACGCCGCCCGCAAGTCGAGCAATTCGTCCGCCTACGCCTCGGCCAGCTCGCCCACGCCCTCGGCGACAAGGATTATCTCGAAGGCCGCTTCACCGTCGGCGACCTCATGATGGCCGACGTCCTCCGCATCATCGACTCAACCGGCATCGTCGATGAGTTCCCCACCCTCAAGGCCTACAAACTCCGCTGCGAATCCCGCCCCGCCTTCCAGCGCGCCATGCAGGCGCAAATTGAAGGCTTCGCACAGGCGGCCTGAACCGACGTGCTCGCCGCCGCGAGCTACACCTCCCGCTGCTACGCATGGGGAGGCAAACCAACCGGGAATGAACGGCCGATACGGGGCGCGTTGCGACGCGCAGCGCCTGTCGCAAGGCAGGCACAGGACTACCCACGGCGCTTCACACCGCGCCCCGCTCCCTCAACGGGGAGACGAGCTACAGCATCACGCAGGGCCGCGCCCGTGCGAATGAGAGAGTGCGCCCACTAACTGTCATCCCGGCCGCAGCGAAGCGGAGAGCCGGGACCCATCGGGACGCCGTCGTGCTCTCACAATGGTTCCCGGATAGCGCTCCGCGCTTCCGGGATGACAGGTTGTTGGCTTGGCATAATGGAGGACGACCGCATCTTCGCTGCAAAACCGAAAGGGCAAACCAAGCACAAACGCCCATCCGCCCCGCCCACAAATCGCGCAACACCACTCCAACCTGCGACAAAAATGGAATCGTTCTAATTTCTTGTTGCAGATGCGAACAGCGCCCTCTATGTCCCCACAACGGTGCTGGTTTCCGTAGGGACTGCTGGGCCGAAACGACAATAATTTGGAGATACGAGATGCTCGGCGTTGGCCAGAAACTCCCCGCTTTTGAAATCACCGGCGTGAAGCCGGGTTTCATGAACCACGAAGAAAACGGCCAGTCGGCTTTCGAGGCCCTCAACCAGGACTCGTTCGAAGGCAAATGGAAGGTCATCTTCTTCTACCCGAAGGATTTTACCTTCGTCTGCCCGACCGAGATCGCCGAATTCGCCCGCCTCGGCGGCGAGTTCGCTGACCGTGACGCAGTCGTCCTTGGCGGTTCGACCGACAACGAGTTCGTGAAACTTGCCTGGCGCCGCGACCACAAGGACCTCGCCAAGCTCCCGATCTGGCAGTTCGCCGACACCAACGGCTCGCTGACGGACGGCCTCGGCGTTCGCGACGCATCGGGCGTCGCCCTGCGCGCCACCTACGTCGTCGATCCGCACAACGTCGTGCAGCACGTCTATGTCACCAACCTCAACGTTGGCCGCGCGCCGGCGGACACGCTGCGCGTTCTCGACGCCCTGCAGACCGACGAACTCTGCCCGTGCAACCGCGCGGTTGGCGGCGAGACGCTGAAAGCTGCGTAATCACGCGGACTGACACCTTAAGAAACAGAGGAAGCCTCCCGGACCGCTCCCAACCACGGCCGGGAGGCTTTCATTTTACTGATACGGGCCAACCATGAATTTCGAAACGCTGAAGACCGCTCTGCCTGACTACGCCAAGGACCTGAAGCTCAACCTCGGCACGCTCTCGAACGAGACATCACTGACCGACCAGCAGAAGTGGGGAACATTCCTCGCCTGCGCGTTCGCAGTGGGAGAAGCGACCACCGTGCGCGCGCTGATCGGCGAGACGGAAGGCAAACTCACCCCGGAAGCCGTGAAGGCCGCCAAGGCCGCCGCCGCGATCATGGGCATGAACAACGTCTATTATCGTTTCACTCACCTCGTTCACAACGAAGTCTATCGCACGACGCCCGCCAAGCTGCGGATGACGGTGATCGGCGCGCCGGGCGTCGAGAAGCCGGACTTCGAACTGTGGTGCATGGCCGTCTCCGCCGTGAACGGCTGCGGCATGTGCATGGACGCGCACGAAGCTGAACTCCGCAAGGCGGGCTTCACGACCGAACAGATCCAGGCCTCTGTTCGCATCGGCGCCGTCGTAAACGCAGTCTCCCGCACACTCGCCGCCGAAGCCGCTTTCAACTGAGAGAAATCTCCACGCTGACCTTCGAGTCCCGCGCGCTACAGCGCGGGACTTTTCATTCGTGGCGGGCCAGACTTGCGTGGTCGCACGAATGATGCTGAATGCTACCGATTGGTATCGATGGAGGGTTGAATGCGTCGTCGTGATGTTTTGTGGGGCATCGGCGCAACAGGCGCGCTTGCGGCGTCAGCGTGCAGCACAGTTGGCGCGACGGATCCGGTTGAAGCCAACGAAGCAGGCCTTGAGGCTGCGTTCTTCTACGCCTTCCCGCTCTACGAAATCGCCCGCACCGGCCAGAATCGCGCTGCCTTGCCGGGCCTCAACAAACTCGGCGCCCGCGCCGTTCTTTCCGACGACACCTCCCGCCAGATCACCGCACCGAACAACGACACCGTCTATTCCTCCGCACAGCTCGAACTCTCCGGCGGCCCGATCGAGGTCATCGCACCGACCGAGACCGACCGTTATTTCAACATCACCTTCATGGACGCCTTCACCGACAATTTCGCGGGCATCGGCACACGCCTGACGAACGGAAAGGGCGGCACATTCTGGGTCGTCGGCCCGCAATGGTCAGGCGCCGCGCCTGCTGGCGTGACAGTGCTCCGCTCATCCACCAACGACGTCTGGATGCTCGGCCGCATCGTGGTGGAAGGGCCAGCCGATCTCGCCGCGGCGAAAGCCGTGCAGGACAAGATCCGCATCAGGTCGCTGGCGACAACGCCGCCGAAACCATTCGGCGTTGCCTGCACCAATGCCGAGGATGCCGCGAACTTCCTCGCCGTCGTCAACGACATGATGGCGCGCTCGCCGGGCGGACTTGGACACATGTCGCGTGCATCCAACTTCGCCATGGTCGGCGTTGGCCCCGGTCTCACGCCAACGCCAGAGATGATCGCGATGTGGAGCGCCTACCTGCCCAAGGGCATCGCGAAACTGAAAGAGAAATTCATTTTCCGCGACCTCACCGTCAATGGCTGGGGCTATCAGGAAAAGGGCGTTGGCGAGGCTTCGGCCAGCGATTATCTGCGCGCGGCGATCGCACTCGGCGGCCTCGCGGCTCTGCCGGAAGCGGAAGCCATGTACTTTCAGGCGACCAACGACGAAGCCGGCGCTCGCCTCGATGGAGCCAACAAGTACGTTTGGCGCATTCCGCCCGACGGCGTGCCCGCTGGAGCGTTCTGGTCGCTGACGATGTACCAGACAGAAACCGACGGTCGCTTCTTCCTCGTGAAGAACCCGATCAATCGGTTTTCGATTGGAGATCGCACTCCAGACCTTGTCAGGAACGCAGATGGATCGATCGACATCTTGATCCAGCGTGACGCGCCGACAGGAGCACTGGCATCAAACTGGCTGCCAGCTGCTGCAGGCCAGATGCGGATGTCTCTTCGCGCCTATCTGCCGAAAGCAGAATTGCGCAACCGGTCGTGGAAAGTCCCTCCGGTTCGCAAGGCCTAGAGATAGCCGAGCAGCGCAAAGATCAGGACGATCACGAGGATTGTGCCGAGCGTGCCCGATGGGGCATAGCCCCAGCTGCGGCTGTGCGGCCATGAAGGCACGACGCCAAGCACCAGAACCAGAAGAACGACAATAAGTAGAAGAGCCGTTGTGCTGAGCACCATCTGAAATATCCAACCAATATCTGGATGGAAGAACGGCTGCTTATCACGGGTGTTCCCGAGCAAACTGACTCTGCGGTTCCGTTTCCGTAGATCAGCCCACCAGTGGATCAGCCCGCCAGACTTCAAACGAGCTGCACGGAAACATGTCCGGCACGGAGCCGGTAATCCGGCTTCCCGACACATTCACGTGGCCGTCGAGCCCCACCATGATGTAGCCCGAGGGCGCATCAATCCATCTGACGCCGTCCAGACGCACATGCCGCGAAGCGGAATCAAACGTGCCGCGCATCTGATAGGAGCCCTTCGGCACCTCGGGATTTTCCGGCAGCGGGCCAAAGCGGAACGTCGCCGTCAGCGCGCTGGGGGAGGCCGCCTTGACGATTGTGAGATTGAGCGCCGTGACGCCCTGGCCGCAGATATAGCGTCCCGTCCATTCACCCGTCACATCCTGAGCGGAGGCAACCGGCGCAAGCACGGTCGCGACAAGCGCGAGACAACTGAAGCGGATCATGAACGTCCCCGGCAATCAGCCGGACATTCGTGGATGCTTGCGGCAGGATTTTGTCGGAACGTCAGACTTTGCGAGTCAGCGTGAACTTGTTGCAGAGCTGGCCCTGCATTTCACCGGTAATCGCGTTGCCAGCGGCATCGAGCGCACCGGTCAGAACCTGCGCGTCGCCGCTTGGTATATCCGACTTGATCGTCACGCGTGACCCATCGACAGTTATGGCAGCTTCCCACGGGAAAACGCCATCATCGCCCATGGCCATGGCGGCTCGCGACGGCGCCGCAGCAGTGACAGTCATGCTGAGCGGCGAATCCATGCTGTAGCAAGTGATTGTGCCCGACCAGCTTCCGACGAGTGATGCAGGCGTGGAACCGGAACAAGCGGCAGCGAGCGCCACTGCAGAGGCCACAACAGGCAGCAATCTCACCATCGCGCTTTTCCTTCTGGTTAGACCAGCTTGGCCTGGGTCATCCGATCAACTTCGTCACGTGTAACGCCAGGAGCCATCTCCACGACCTTCAGGCCGCCATCGACAACGTCGAAAACGCCAAGATTGGTGATGATGCGATCGACTACAGCCTTGCCAGTCAACGGCAGCGAGCATTCCTTCAGAAGCTTCGTCTCGCCGGCCTTGCTGGCGTGGTCCATGATGACAACGACGCGCTTCACGCCGGCGACGAGATCCATCGCGCCGCCCATGCCCTTTACGAGCTTGCCCGGGATCATCCAGTTCGCAAGATCACCCTTTTCGGAAACTTCCATCGCGCCGAGAATGGCAAGATCAATATGGCCGCCACGGATCATGCCGAAGGACTGCGACGACGAGAAATAGACGGAGCGATCAAGCTCGGTGATCGTCTGCTTGCCGGCGTTGATCAGGTCAGGGTCTTCCTCGCCCTCGAACGGGAAAGGGCCCATGCCTAGCATTCCGTTTTCCGATTGCAGGGTCACGTCCACGCCCTCGGGAATGTGGTTGGCCACAAGCGTCGGGATACCGATGCCGAGGTTCACATAGAACCCGTCTTTAAGTTCCTGCGCCGCGCGGGCGGCCATCTGATCGCGATCCCAGGCCATGTCCGTCTCCTGTAGTCTGTTTTACCAGACCCTGTACTTGTCACCGGCGAAAGTCAGGTCGACCTGCGTTCCGCCATCTACCGGAAAGATATGCGCACCCTGAAACGATGCATCGACGCGGCATCGGCTACCCGAACCATCGTCGAAGCTCATTTCCATGCGTTCACCGAATTTCTGCGTATCCCACGACAGTTCGCGGAATTCCTTCAGCTTGCGATCCTCATGCTTCACGTGCAGCGGGCGATCCCAGATCGTCTGGTGATCGCCGCCGGCGAGAGGCTGCAGCATGACGCGAACACGCAGCATGGATCAGGCCGTGACTTTCTTGCGAACGGTACGCTGTTCGATGCGCTTCTCGAACTTGCCCTGAATGATGCGGTTCACAAAAATTCCTGGCAGGTGGATCTGATCAGGGTCGAGCGAGCCCACGGGCACGATCTCCTCGACCTCGACGACGCAGAACCTGCCAGCAGTCGCCATGTCTGGATTGAAGTTGCGAGCCGTCTTGCGGAAGACGAGATTGCCCTGTGCGTCGGCCTTCCATGCCTTGACGATCGACAGGTCCGAGATCAGCGCCGTTTCAAGGATGTAGGTCTGGCCGTTGAACTCGCGATGCTCCTTGCCGTCAGCGACAATCGTGCCGACGCCAGTCTTGGTGTAGAAGCCCGGAATACCAGCGCCGCCCGCGCGACAACGTTCGGCCAGCGTGCCCTGCGGATTGAATTCAAGCTCGAGTTCGCCGGAGAGATACTGGCGTTCGAATTCCTTGTTCTCGCCGACATAGGACGAGATCATCTTCTTCACCTGCTTGGTGTTCAGCAGAACGCCGAGACCAAAGCCGTCCACGCCAGCATTGTTCGAGATCACCGTGAGGTTCTTCGCGCCCGACCGTTTGACCTCGGCAATCAGGTTTTCGGGAATACCGCACAGGCCGAAGCCTCCGGCCATGATCGTCATGCCGTCGAACAGCTTGCCTTCGAGAGCCGCTTGCGCGTTGGGATAGACTTTGCCTGCCATGCGTAACCCCTAGCCTGCTTCAGCTGAATCCGGTCAGCCGACGACCTGATCAATGCGACCGAATATCGAATGCGACTTGCTGTCGAGCATTTCTATCTCAACACGATCGCCGCGCTTCAGAAAACCTGTCTTCGGCGCGCCCTGGTTGATTGTTTCGATCATTCTCACCTCAGCGATGCATGAATAACCGACACCGCCTTCGGCAATTGCCTTGCCCGGCCCGCCATCCTCGCCGCGATTGGAGACTGTGCCGGAACCAACAATCGTGCCGGCGGACAAGGAACGTGTTTTGGCGGCGTGAGCGATCAGGGCGGGGAAATCGAAGGTCATGTCGACCTTGGTGGACGCCTTGCCGAAAAGCTCGCCGTTGAGCTTCACGTTGAGAGCGCCGTTGAGGCGCGCGCCATCCCACATCGGCCCGAGTTCATCCGGCGTGACCGCAACCGGCGAAAAGGCCGACGATGGCTTGGACTGGAAGAAGCCGAAACCTTTGGCCAGTTCGTTCGGGATCAGATTGCGAAGAGAGACATCGTTGGCAAGCATGACCAGGCGGATAGCCTTCTGCGCTTCGTCAACTGTCGCGCCGCCGCGCACGTCGCCGACGATGACGGCGACCTCGCCTTCCATGTCGCAGCCCCACGACTCGTCCGCGAGCGGGATGACGTCTCTGGGACCGAGGAAGGTGTCGGAGCCGCCCTGATACATCAACGGGTCCGTCCAGAACGTTGCGGGCATATCCGCGCCCCGCGCTTTGCGCACGAGTTCGACGTGGTTCACGTAGGCCGAACCATCCGCCCACTGATAAGCGCGAGGCAGGGGCGATGCACACTCATGTTCGTGAAAGCGTTCCGTGGGGACTGACCCGAGCTCAACTTCCTCCGCCAGTGTCTGAAGGCGTGGCTCCGCACGTTTCCAGTTGTCGAGTGCGGACTGAAGGGTCGGAGCGACGTGCGAGGCGTCGGCGCATCGCGTCAGATCGCGGGAGACGACAACAAGCCTGCCATCACGGCCGTGTTTCAGAGAAGCGAGTTTCATCCCGTCTCTATGCCGTCAAATGCGGCTGGGATCAAACTCTGTCGCAACGAAATGCCGTGAAGACATTTCTTTGCTGACGCCTGCGTGAAAGCAGCGTTTCGCCCTCGTCAGTTCACGGCGATTGCGCAATCCTGGAAGGCCATGCGGCCACGGGCAAAGCGGATCACGGTTTGCGTGTCGCCGCCGCCTGATTTGGCGAACGTCATTTTGCCATCGGTATAGGTCGTCACGCCGGGCGCGGAGTTGGCGTCTGCCGCCAACGCCGGAAGCTCTGTCGTCGTCCCGTCGTCGTTGACGACTTCGGCATGCGTATCAACGAAAGCCACGCGGAACGTGGCGCCGCCGCACATCAGGTTCATCGCGGCAACGCCCGACGGTCCGACCGCCGGCATCGGCAAGGCGGTCGCATCTGGCGCGGCTGGTGTCGTGGATGACTCGACCGGCGCGGTCGGTTCGGCCGGAGCAGCAGGGGCCGGCTCGCCTCCGCAGGCACTCAGAAGAAGAGCTGCGGCCGCGGTCGCGACGAACAAGCGAGTCATGGAAGTCTCACGAGCAGGATGTTGAAGTCCGTCCAGAACATGGAGCGTGTGAGCCCTGAGACAATCCATAGCTCATTAACAATCGGGGCGCATCCTGTCCGGAGCGTAACAGAGTTCACGACCCGCACCCACCGCCTGCTTCGGGAGTTGAGCAATGTATTTCACCCGCGCCTGTTTTTATGCGGCCGTATGCGCCTACCTGATGCCGGTCTCCGTACTCGTCGCCGGGCTCAATTACACCAACGCGAAACGCTAGGAACTCAGGGAGCTTCCTTGGCTTCCGGCTGATTTTCAGGCGCGGCTTTCGCAAAGGCTTCGATCTGGCGCAACGCCGCATCGATCCTGAGAATGTTCGGAAACTGTTTGAGATCGATCTGCGGATAGCGGCGAGCGTTGGCTACCTGCGGCACCAGAACGATATCAGCCAGCGTCACCGCATTGCCGACACAGAAATCACCAGTCGATGGCAGCATCTGCTCCAGAACCTGGAACCCACGAACGATCCAGTGTTCATACCAAGTAGCGATGGCAGCATCGTCGGCGCCAAACTGCGAGCGCAACCTCGCCAGCGTCGATGTATTGTTGAGCGGGTGTATGTCGGCGACGATCTGATCTTTCAGATCTCGAACGTGAGCGCGAAGATATGCGTCGCGCGAAAGCAGCGGCGGCTCTGGGCGGGTTTCATCCAGATATTCCACCATCGCCATGGACTGGCCGATGCGATGGCCGTCGATCTCCAGAATTGGCACCCGGCCGGATGGATGGCGCGCGAGATGAGCAGGTTGGGACTGCTCGTCCTTCAACAGGTGAACGCCGACCGTCTTGTAGGCGATGCCTTTGAGATTGAGCGCAATGCGCGTGCGGTATGTCGCGGAGGAGCGCCAGTAGCCGTAAAGGATCGTTCCGGTCATTGGCCTGCTCTCGCTGCGTATTCCTGCATCAAGGGGCCATAGTCAGCCTCTTGCGGATAGCGGTCGAAGCTGTGGACCGCCGATGTTTTTGCCCACGGCAGCTTCTCGCCCGCGCAGGTTTCCATGAAAGGCGTGGACCAGGCCGGAACACTGAACATGGTCGGCCGCACATTCACGAATGGCATTCCCGCCGGGCGGGTGATCAGCCAGTTCAGGCAATGCGGGCAGTATTCATACTTTGAAGCGTTGTGCAGCCCGCCAATGGCTGTATCGCCAATCACCTCAACACCCTCAGTCGGGATCATCGCGGTCAGCGAAAACGCGCTGGCGCTGAGCTTCTGGCAACCGCCGCAATGACAAGCCGCAGTCATGATCGGCGGAAGCGTGACACGCAGCTTCACGCGCCCGCACATGCAGCTGCCTTCGACGGGGAACTGTAAGGTCATCGGCAATTCCTACTCTGCTTTCAGAACGCCGCGGCGCACCTGATCAGCTTCGATCGACTCGAACAACGCGCGGAAATTGCCTTCGCCGAAGCCTTCATTGCCTTTGCGCTGGATCAGCTCGAAGAAAATCGGGCCGATCTGGTTGGCCGTGAAAATCTGGAGCAGGAGGCCCTGCCCCTTGGTCGGCGCGCCGTCGATGAGGATGTGGTTCGCCTGGAGACGCGGCACGTCCTCGCCATGGGCGCCGAGACGCTGGCCGATGCCTTCGAAGTATGTGTCGGGCGCGGTCTGGAACGGGATGCCGCGCTCACGCAGGGCTTCGACGCTGGCATAGATATCGTCGGTGCCCAGCGCGATGTGCTGGATGCCCTCGCCGCCATAGTCCTTGAGGAACTCTTCGATCTGGCTCTTGTCGTCGCGGCTCTCGTTGAGCGGGATGCGGATTTTGCCGCACGGGCTGGTCATAGCTTTCGAGACGAGACCGGTCTGCTTGCCCTCGATGTCGAAGTAGCGGATTTCGCGGAAGTTGAAGATGCGCTCGTAGTAATCCGCCCATTTCGCCATGTTGCCGCGATGCAGGTTGTGCGTGAGGTGGTCGAGATAGGTGAGACCGACCGAATTCTTCTTCTCATCGGCGCCGGGGATGGGCACGAAGTCGATATCGTAGAT
This sequence comes from Hyphomonadaceae bacterium, assembly GCA_036795465.1. Taxonomy (GTDB): domain Bacteria; phylum Pseudomonadota; class Alphaproteobacteria; order Caulobacterales; family Hyphomonadaceae; genus UBA7672. The sequence continues at coordinate 1,632 of DAIRES010000071.1, read as the reverse complement.
GCCGTGTGCGCCATACCGATCGACCAGATAGATGTAGGCCCCGCCGATGGCCTGGATGGCGGGGATGTTCAACTCCATCGGGCCGACATTTCCGAAGGCGGGTTCAGCGCCGCGCTTGAGGGCTTCGGCGTAGGCTTTCGATGCATCCTTTACCCGGAACGCCATAGCGTTGGCGCCGGCGCCGTGTACGCCCCGGAAAGCGGCGGGCTGCCCTGAAGGCTCCATGTTCAGTATGAAGTTGATGTCGCCCTGCTTGTAACGGACAACATTCTTGGAGCGATGTTTCGAGACGGCAGTGAAGCCGAAAGCCTCGAACAGCTTCCCGAGTTCATGCGGATTAGGCGACGTGTATTCAACGAACTCGAAACCGTCTGTGCCCAGCGGATTGTCAAAGATGTCGGCCATGAGAGTCTCCGGCGTTTGCCGGGTTATATAGCGCAGCGACGCGCGAACGAAACGTGCGGGGCGTCCTTATGAACCCAATATTTCGGAACGAACTCGATAGGGTTTTGGAATGCTCGTGCGCATGAGCGGCAGATAAAGATCAATACGTGCGGAGCACAGGGGCTCAGACGCTTCCCTTGGCACGAAGCGCCCGCCAACCGCCCGCGATGAGATGCCAGCCGACATAAAGAAGAAGTCCCGCGGAAGCGGCAAACATGGCTTGCATGACGCCATGGCCCGACTCGCCGATCGCATGGGCAATCACCCAGCCTATCGGCGTCGTAACGGAAGACGCGAGAATGGCAGCCATAGCGGCGATCGGCGGGCGCAAACCGGCCTGCAAGGCCAGCGCCATGGCGACGACGCCCTCGGGCGCCTCGTGCAGGATCAAACCAAGCGACGCGAGAAGTCCCGAGCCTTCGCCATGCCAGAAAACAGCGGTGTAAACCGCGCCATCGAGCGTTGAATGAATGGCAAGAAGAATGACGCCTAACCACGCGGCTACGCGCTGAGTGGAAGGCGATGGCGTCGAGCGCGCGCGGAAGATCAGCTCCAGCACGACGCCAGCGGCGGCGCCGCCAAGCAGGAACATGCGCTCGACATTTCCCGCTTCGAGGGCTTCAGGCGCGAGATGGGTAATTGCGACGAGCAGGATCACAACGCCGCCAAGCAGGCCGACATAGTCAGTGACGCGCTTCGCCATTGTCGCGGCCAGCAGCGCGAACGCCACGCCGGCAACGGAAAGCGCGCCTGCGCCAAGGACAATAGCTGCTTCAGAGCCAGACATCAGGATTCCGCCGCAGGCCGAGAAGCCCGCGCGCTTGTGTTACATAGTAACACCTGCCGGGCAAGCCTCGATTTCGGCCGCCGGCCTCAGACAGCCCCGGATCAGATACTGAAGTCGAGAGACTGATCCACAGACGAGCCGACAATGCCCTGCTTGTGCAGATAAGCGATGACTTCATCTGCCAGCGCTTCCGCCGTCGCGTTCGATGTATCGAGGCGAAGTTCCGCGTCCAGAGGCGGCTCATAGGGGCTGTCGATGCCGGTGAAGTTCCGGATCTGACCTGCGCGGGCCTTTTTGTAGAGGCCTTTGGGATCGCGGCTCTCGGCTACGGCCAGCGGCGCATCCACGAACACTTCGATGAACTCGCTCTTGTCGACAAGGCTGCGGACCATGTCGCGCTC
>DAIRES010000070.1:10867-15419 GCA_036795465.1 Hyphomonadaceae bacterium | reverse complement strand
GGGGGGCTGTTGAGCGGTAAGCTGCATCGACATCGCGCATGCGGAGCCGCCCCCCCCACCCCTGCGCCCCTCCCCACAAGGGGGAGGGGGAAGCGGGCAGCGGTGCGTGTGGCTCTGGGTTCCCGCTTGCGCCCTTCGGGCTTGCGAGAATGACGGCCAGAGAAGTTGGCGGGTCGCGCAAAAGAAAAGGCCCGCTGTTTTCAGCGGGCCTTGATGATTTGCTATTGCGTCTGATCAGGCGACCGAAGGTGAGGTTTCGCGGATCCATTCGGCGAGTTTGGTTTTGGTCATGGCGCCGGTTTTCATCGAGAGCAGTTTGCCGTTCTCGAAGATGAGCAGGGTGGGCAGGCCGCGGACACCGAACTTGCCCGGCGTCATCGGGTTTTCGTCGGCGTTGAATTTCACCAGCTTGGCCTTGCCTTCGAACTCTCCCGCGAGCTGTTCGAAAGCAGGCATCATCTGTTTGCAGGAGCCGCACCATTCGGCCCAGAGATCGACGACGACGGGGCCGGTGGCCTGCATCACTTCGGCTTCGAAAGTGTCGTCGGTGACTTCAGCGAGGGCCATATGCGTATTTCCTTGTGAGGTGTGATGCGCCGCTTCGCGGCTGTGCGTCAGGCGACTGACGGCGCGGATTCTTTCAGCCACTCGACCATGCGCGACTTGCTCATCGCGCCGAGATGCGTGGCGGTGACGTTGCCTTTTTCGAAGATCATGAAGGTGGGGAGACCACGAACGCCAAAGCGGCCGGCGGTCAGCGGGTTGTCGTCGATGTTGATCTTCACGACTTTCACCTTGTCGCCGAGTTCATCGGCGAGGGCTTCGAAGTGGGCGGAGACTTGTTTGCACGGGCCGCACCATTCGGCCCAGAAATCGACGATCACCGGCTTTTCGGAGGCGAGGACGTCTGCATCGAAGCTGTCGTCGGAGATGGCGGAGACGGACATGGGATACCTCTGGAACTCAGGGACCTTAAGTAGGGAGGGCCCGTCCCGCATCAAACAGAGCGCCGCTAAAGGGACGGTTCATGGCCGGATAGCCTTGAGCGCTCGATCCAGGGCGGAGGGGGGTATTTCCATGAGTCTGGGGCCGTCTGTCCAGACCAGCAGGCACCGAATGGGACGGTTTGGCCAGCGTTGCGTCAACACGGCGCGATAGGCGGCCATCTGGGCGATATACGCCTCGCCAACGCCCTCGATCGTGGGGGGGGAGGGGCGGTCGGTCTTGTAATCGACGACCAGAATTTCGGTGGGGGTGACGACCAGCCGGTCGACCCGGCCGTTGATGGTGTTGTCGCCAAGGCGGCCGATGACGGGCGCTTCCGAGCGGCCGCCGGGGGCGAAGACTGTGGCGAAGTCCTTGTCTTCCAGAACGCCCATGGCGGCTTCGAGCATTTCCTTGCGCTGGGCGGGGGTGAGGTCGGGCTGTTTTTTCAGGAAGGCTTCGGCGGCTTTGCGGCGACCTTTTGGTGCGATCTCGGGCAGGGCTTCGAACATCAGGTGGATGAGCGTGCCGCGGCGCAGGCGTTCGGCGCGGCCGGCGCCGAAGGGGGAAATGACGGGTGGTTCGGAAGATGAGGTGAGGCGAGAGGGGGAGAGGACCTGTCCCTTGAACTCGAGCGTGATGGGGCGGGTGAGCCAGGCGGGGAGTTGAGTGGCGCTGGTGGTGGCGATGGCGGCGGGTGTGACGCGGGCAGGCGCGGCGCCGAAGCGGAGGAGGGTGCGGTCTGTGTCTTCGATTTCGCTGGCGCGACCGTTCGTGACGAGGCGTTGCATGGCGGACTGGGCGATCGTGTACCACGACGTTTCGGTGTGGCCGGCGCCCTTGGGGTGGCCGGTGAAGGCGCCGCAGACGATGAGGCGATCCTGTGCGCGGGTGAGGGCGACGTAGAGCAGGCGGCGGTGTTCGCGCAGCGCGCGGGCTTCGGCGATGGCGCGGAGTCTGGCGCTGAGTTCGATGTCGCTGGTTTTCGGCCCGGCCCATATGGGCGCGCCGTCTTCGGTGATGAAGACGCCGTCGCGTTCGCCGCGATGGGCCGAGCAGGTGTCTGGCAGGATGACGATGGGGGCTTCGAGGCCCTTGGCGCCGTGGACAGTCATCACGCGGACTTCGTCCTGCGGGCCGGAGAGTTCGCGCTTCACTTCGCCGCCACGGCGTTCGACAGCGTTGAGGAAGATCTGGAGGCTGGGCGCGTCGCCCGCGTCGAAGGCGGCGGCGCGGTCGATAAGGGCGGTGACGGGCTCACGCGCGGGGCCGCCGAAGCGGGAGAGGATCAGCTCCCAGCCGGGGCGCGGCAGGCCGACGCCGCGTTCGAGCGCGTGGGTGAGGAATTCGAACGGCGACTGATGACGACGTTCGAGCACGTTTTCGAGGAAGGCGGTGATCGGGAGTTTTGCTTCCGGCACGGCGGGCCAGAGGCGGCCTTGGCGTGGGTTGGCGATGGCGAAGAGTTGCTCGTCGTCGAGGCCGCCGAACGGACCTTTGAGGATTTCGGCGAGGGCGAGGTCGTCTTCCGGGCAGAGGGCGAAGCGGACGAGGTTGAGCAGGTCCTGCACGGCGAGCGAATCCAGCAGCTGGATGCGGTCGGCGCCGGCGACGGGAATGTTCTCGCGCTTCAGCGCTTGCAGGATGCCGTCGAACAGGCCGCCGGTGCGGCCGCGGACGAGGATGAGGAAGTCGCCGGGGCGGCAGGGGCGTTGCTGCTTCTTCTCCCAGACGACGGCGCCGGTTTCGATCTCGCGGCGGATGAATTTCGCGATGCGGTTGGCGAGGCGGGCTTTCGGGCTGGCGGCGGATTCCTGTCCCTGTGGCGCGGCCCAGGGTTCGGCGGGCGTCACGTCTGTCTTCGGTTCGAGGGGCCAGAGTTCGACCGAGCCGGGCTGGTCACGGCGGAAAGAGGTGTGGCGCATCACGTCGGCGGCGTCGGGCGGGGCGACGGTGAACGGCGCGTCGGGCGTGAAGACATCAGTGTCGAAGACGGTGTCGACATAGTCGAGCACTTCCGGGGATGAGCGGAAGGACATGGCGAGATTGGGGATTTCGTGGTCGAGCTTGGCGGTTTCGGCGTTGTCGATGAAGCCCTGCTTCTGGAGCAGGAAGAACTCCGGGTCTGCGCCCTGGAAGGAATAGATCGACTGCTTGCGGTCGCCGACGACGAAGAGCGTGCGGCGTTCGTCGCGCACGGCGCCGTGGCCGGAGAAGATGTCGGCGGTGAGGGCGGTGAGGATTTTCCACTGGGCGGGGCTGGTGTCTTGAGCCTCGTCGAGCAGGATGTGGGAGATGCCGCCGTCGAGTTTCCACAGCACCCATTCGGCGGCGTGTTCGCGCGTGAGCAGGCGGGATGTGGTTTCGATGAGGTCGTCGAAGTCGAGGCCTGCGCGGGCGCGCTTGCGGCGATCGAATTCGTCGAACAGGGTGTCGGCAAGGCGGAGCAGGGCTGCGGAGCGTTCGAACAGGCGCGCGGCGTTGAGGGCTTCGGCGATGGCGAGGATGCGGTGGATCTCGCTGCCTTGCGGCACGTCTTTCGTCTGGAAGAAGAGCGCGACGGCGGGGGCCTGTTTCAGGGCTTCGGCGGTGTAGGGGTTGGATTTGCGCGGGTCGCCGGACTTGGTGAAGGCGAGCGAGGCGTAGGCGGCGAAGCGTTCCTGCGCTGGCGTATCCGACAGGACGGTTGCGAGCGTGGCGGCGAGTTCGGCGTCGGATTTCTTGGCGGTGGGGACGGCGCCAAGCAGGTCCTGCAGGGCCTTGCGCGGGAGGTCTGCGCCCATCGCCTTGTCGAGCAGGTCGGCCGTGCCGAGAGCCGGGGCGCCGATCTCGCGGGCGAGGCGTTCGACGGCTGTGTCGATGCCGCCGGCGTTTGCGATGTAGCGCTGGATGGCGGCGCGGCGGGGGAGCAGGGCGCGGACGGCTTCGAAACCCTTGCCGCCGCCGGCTTCGGCGGCGAAGCGGGCTGCTTCGACAAGGGCGGTGTCGCCGCGCACGACGCGGCGGCCCATGGCGCGGAAGGCGGCATCCCAGATATCGGCGGCGTCATCGTCATCGAGTTCGGAGAAGCCCGGAGCGATGCCGGCCTCGAGCGGGAAGCGGCGGAGGACGCGGCCGGAGAAGGCGTGGATCGTCTCGATGCGCAGGCCGCCGGGCGTCTCGAGCGCTTTCGCGAAGAGTTCGCGGGCGCGGCCGATGTCTTCATGATCGTAGTCGGTCTCGGGGCGGTGTTCGAGGCTGGCGAGCTCCTTGCGGAGCTTGCCATCGTCCATCACGCACCAGTCGCCGAGACGCGCGAAGAGGCGGGACTGCATCTCGCTGGCGGCAGCCTTGGTGTAGGTGACGCAGAGGATCGAGTCAGGCTCGACGCGCTTCAGCAGCAGGCGCGCGACGCGGTCGATCAGGACTTTGGTTTTGCCTGAGCCCGCGTTCGCTTCGACCCAGGCGGAGTGGCTGGGCAGGGCGGCGAGGCGCTGGCCTTCGCTGGCGGCGGCGTATTCGGGCCATGACGTGTCGGGGGGCGTCATTCGTCGCCTCCTTCATCGGTGGTCCATTCGGCGCGGCGGGC
>DAIRES010000070.1:3603-10767 GCA_036795465.1 Hyphomonadaceae bacterium | reverse complement strand
TCGGGGGGCGTCATTCGTCGCCTCCTTCATCGGTGGTCCATTCGGCGCGGCGGGCCAGGTTGTCGTAGTCGGAGACGGACCAGGCGAATTCAACGCGCGGCTTGGAATAGTAGGGCTGGGCGGGATCGGCGTATTGTTCGATGAGGTGCTTCAGGCCTTCGAGGGCGGCTTCGGCGATCTGCATCGTCGTGCCGGTTTCAAATTCCAGCGGTTGGCCGTTCTTCTCGCTCATGGTCTGCGCGCTGAGCGACATGTGGAAATAGATCAGCTCGGATGTGGACGCGGGGCCGATGTGGCCGAAAGCGGATTCGGCGGCGATGGCGGCTTCGAGCGCGAGCTGGGGTTCGAGGCCGCGTTCGACCTGTGGCGCGGTTTTCGGCTGGCCTGTCTTGAAGTCGACGATGGCGAGCGTGCCGTCTGCGAGTTTCTCGACGCGGTCGGCGGTGGCTTCGAGGCGGACGGGGCCGAGCGAGGACTGGAAGGTGATGCCGGCTTTCTTCTCGGTGGCGAAGTCGACGCGATGATGGTCGCGTTGGGCGGACCAGCGGAGATAGGCGCGGCCGGCGCGGAGCCAGAGCGGCTTTTCGAGTTCGATGAGTTCGGGCGGTGCGCCTGCATCCGTGAGGCTGGTAGTGATGAGTTCGTCGATGGCGCGTTCGTTGTCCTTCTCCTCGAACGTCTCGACGGCGAGGTGGACGGCTGTGCCGCGTTCGCGGGCGTCGATGTCTTCGGCGACGCGGCGGAGCGGTTCGAGGCGGAGGATGCGGCGGGCGTAATCGGCGTAGGGGTCACGGATCAGCGTGACGACGCGGCTGGGTGAGAATTTGTCGAGGCGGCGCTTGTCGACGGGCGGCGTAGGCGTCGGCATTCTTGCGGGCGTCACCTTGTCCGCGTGGCGGAGGGCGTGGGCCCAGACGAGGGGATCATGGCCGGGCTTGGGCTTGAGAGCGGCTTCGGCCTGTTCGCGGCCATCGAGGCCGCCGGCGGCGAGCGTGCGAAGACGCCAGAGCCAGCGCGAAGCGACGGCGGGTTTATCGTCGACGCGCTTGGCGCGGAGCAGGATGACTTCCGGCGCGTTGGCCATTTGCGCGAAATCGTGCGCGGAGAGGCCGACGCGTTCGTCTGGATCGGGCAGGCCGATCTGCTTGCGCAGCGTGCGATTGAGGAAGGCGTCTGCGGCAGCGGGCTTTGGCCACGAGCCTTCGTTGAGGCTGGCGAGGATGACGCGGTCGCGGCGTTGAAGGCGGGCTTCGAGTGGGCCCCAGATGGCGATGCGGGGATGCTCGGCCGCGTCTGGCGCGGCGATCATGCGCTGCATGACGGTTTCGGCGAAGTCAGCGAAATCGGCGGAGTCCATGAGGCCCATGGCGTCTGAGAGTTCGCCGAGTTGCGTGATGAATTGCGCGGCCTGTGCGCCTGGCTTGCCGGCCCAGATATGCGGGCCGCCAGCGATGGCTTCGGCCAGGCGGGCGATGGCTTCGGCGGCGGCTTTGCCGTCGATCTGGTCATCGAAGAAAGCGGCGCGGGCGGGATAGTGCAGCTTGTCGATGTCGCGGATGAGGGCGGCGCAGTGGGGGCGGGGCTTCTTCTTGCGTTCTTCGTCTTCGTTGTCGTTGCGCGGATTTTCGAGGCGATCGGCGAGGTCTTCCAGCGTGGAGTGGCGGCGGGGGCCGCGCAGGGATTCCCGTTCGATCTCGCTGACGAGTTTGTGGAGATGATCGGGGTTGCGGCCGATGCTGGCGAACTGGTGTTTCAGGACAGCGAGGAGGCTGACGGGTTCGGCCGGATCGCGAACCCAGCGGCAGAGGAGCAGGAGGAACGCGCCAATCTGGCAGCGCGTGAGCGGCGTGCCGGAGGACGGCGCGATGTCGAGGCTCCAGCGTTCGAGGATCGCGGCGACCCGGCGGGCGAGCTGGGCTTCGGGCGTGACGAGGGCGACAGTCTTGTCAGGTGTTTCCAGCGTTTCGCGCAGTAGCAGGGCAGCGACGAGGGCTTCCTCGCTTTCGTCTTCCGCTTCGATGAGGGAGAGGCCATCGAGGGCTTGCGTGACGAGGTCGTGCGGTTTGCCGGGGGACGCGAGGTGGGCGAGGCGCTCGGTCCAGTCGCGGGTTTCGGTGGCGGGGGCGAGGGCTTCGTTGAGGAGGCGGCGTCGGGCGGTTTCGCGCGGGTTCTCGTCGCTGTTGGGCCAGCGGCGGACGTCGGCGGGCTTGAGGCGCAGCCATTTCAGCGTTTCGCCGAAGGCGTGCTGCGGGTGGCTGGCGGCGTCAGCGACGGCGGCCCAGCCCTTGTTGGTAAGATCCGGGTCGAGGCCCGGAAGCACGATGAGACCGCGCGGGAGTTTCAGCACGGCATCCATCAGGATGCGCGTCGCTGCGCCCGTGCCCGTTGAGCCGGCGATGATGACAGGATGTTCGGGCTGCTCATTGCGCCAGCGTGTCTTGAGCGCTTCGGCGGCGGCGAGGCGGCGGGTCTGCGCGTCGATGACGCCTTGCTCTTTCAGGTGGTCCGGCCAGGCGTGCATGACGATGTCGAGGAAGTCTGCGGAGACCTGCCAGTGCTCGGCGAGATTGGGCGCGAGTTCGCCGGAGAGGCCTTTCAGCTTGTCCCAGTCGACGCCACCGGCGAGGGAGGCCTGATCCATCAGCGCGGCGAGTTCGTCTGCTGCGGATAGCAGCGATGAGGGCGGAAGCGGGTCTTCCTTCTGCGCGCGGCGCCAGGCCTGGATCAGCCTTGCGAGCGCGCCACGGCGGCGGGCGGAGGAAAGCGCTGGCGGGAGTTCGAGTGCGTCCGGACCGAAAGCTGCGATGCCGTCTTCTTCGTCGATGTCGCCGAGGGTACGGATATCGGGCGTGAGGAGTGTGCCATCCATGGCGCGGTAGAGGGCGAGGGCAAGCTCGCGGGCGGCGCGCTGGTTGGGCGTGAAGATGAGCGCGTCGGCGAGGAGCTCCGGATTGTCACGCGCGTTGGTTGCGTCGATCAGGCCTTTCGCGAGTTCGTCGAGGAAGAAGGACGAGCCGGGGAGGGAGAAGACTTTCGAGCCTTCAGCGAAGATGCCCCCGACTGCGGCTGCGCGCGTCAGCTTGCCGGCCCCATGGTTCTCAGGCGGGCTTCCGCTTCATCGCGGCCGGTGGGGTCGCCGACGTGCATCCAGAAGGGGCTCATGACCGTGCCATAGAGGCGGCCGGCGCGGCCCATCGCGTTCCAATAGACGTTGGCGGAGAAGGGCTTGATCTCGTAATCGCGCAGGAGGTCGGCGCGGGTGATGTGGGTGCCGGCGAAAACATATGGCGCGTCGGGCTTGTCGCCACGACGCTGCAGCTGGCCGTCATGACCGAGGAAGAAGTCGCCGGGACCGCGGAAACCGAGCGTGGCGTTCATGTCGGCGAGCAGCAGAAGCGCGTCCATGTCGTTCGGATCGTAGGCTTCGGCCATCTTCAGGAAGGTGGTGTCGCCGGGCGTCGCCCAGGTCACATCCGTGTTGATTACGAAGAAAGGATCTTTGCCGAGAAGGGGCAGTGCCTGGATCACGCCGCCGCCGGTTTCGAGCAGCACGGCGCGCTCGTCCGAGATGACGATCTCGATATCCTTGCGGGCCCTCAGGTGCGCGATCATCATGTCCGCGAGGTAGTGGACGTTGACGACAGCGCGCGTGACGCCCTGCGCGACCAGCTTGTCGAGTACGCGATCGACCAGCGTGCGGCCGCCGACTTCGATCAGCGGCTTGGGGAGATTGTCGGTGAGTGGCTTCATGCGCGTGCCGAGGCCGGCCGCGAGAAGCATGGCAGTGGTGATCTTTGTCATGCGACGACCAGAAGATGCGGTGCGACGGCTTCGACGAAACCGCGCGCTTCCGACATGGCGGGATGGGACAGCGTTTCGTTTAGCAGGCCGCGCAGGCGCGGCTGGAACGTGTCGTAGCGGGGTTTCTTGTCGCGTGTGACCAGTCTTGCGAAAATGCCCATGATACGCATCGTGTTCATCGCGCCGAGCACAGAGAAGCGTTCGTCGAAATCGCGGCGCGTGCCGCCCGTGCCTTCGAGATAGGCGCGGATGGCGGCTTCGCGGGCTGCGGGCGAGACATCGCGACGGGCGTCGTGCAGCAGCATCGACATATCCCACTCGCCCCAGCCAAGGACGGCGTCCTGGAAGTCCAGCAGGCCTACGCGGGCGAGGCCGTCGCGTTGCGGGAGCCAAATCAGGTTTTCGGCGTGCGTATCACGCAGGATAAGGGCGCGGGGATAGTCTTCCGCCTTGGCGATCAGGTTCTCGCGCACGCGTTCCCAGCGCAGGCGCGTTTGCTCGTTGATGCGCATGTTGAGATCGCGCTGCGGCATCCATTCGACGAACAGATCGACGTTCGCGGAGAGGGCCAGGTGATCGTAGGTGAGGATCGGCCACTCGCCGCCGCGATAGGGCAGCGTGAAAGGCGCGGGGGCGCGGTGGACAGCGGCGAGCACTTCGCCAGCCGCCGCATAGAGCGCGATCTCGTCGCCGCCGCGCGCGATGACTTCGGCGAAGAGATCGTCGCCAAGGTCTTCGAGGATGGCGAGGCCGTGCGTGATATCCTGATCGAGGATATTCGGCGCCGACAGGCCGAGGTTCACTAGATGACCGGCGACGGCGGCAAAGGCTTCGACGCGCGAGGCGGCCAGGCGCGAGACTGCGTTCCAGCCGAGCTTTAGTCGTTCTTCGTCATCTGCGCCGGGCGGGCAGGGTTGGGATTCGAGCGGCGGGGCATCCATCAACATGGCAGTCTCGGTCTTGCGGCGCAGGCGTTCATACCGGCGCGTTGAGGCGTCGGCGTTGAGGGGCGTGCGCGCTGCCTCGCCCCAACCGCTGCGGGTGAGGAATTCCTGGATCTCGCTGCCGCGCAGGTTGTTACTCATCGCGGCCTTGCTCAAGTTTGGGTGCGCCAGTCGCCATCGATACGCGAACTCCAGTCGTCGAGGTCCAAAAGCCGGGCGATTCGCCCGTTACCGCCGAAGCTTAGCTGAACTTCCAGCCGTTGGGCCGGAAGATCGCGGCCAAGTCTTTCCGGCCATTCAATGAGCGCCAGCCCATCCACAGCTTCCTCCAGCCCCAGTTCGCGGGCTTCGCCGGGGTGTTCGAGCCGGTAAAGGTCGAAATGCCAGATCGGGAAGACGGGGCCCTGGTAGGTCTGCACCAGCGTGAAAGTGGGGCTTGGCGCTTCCGTTTCGGGACCGATCAGATGCCGGATCAAGCCACGGGCCAGCGTCGTCTTGCCTGCGCCGAGGTCGCCATGGAGGGCGATCACATCGCCCGCGCGCGCGGCCGCGCCGAGCCGGGCGCCGAGGGCGGCGGTGGCGGCATCGTCAGGCAGGTCGAGGGTGAGCACGGGGTGCGCCATTGGGGTGGTTTGAGCGCTCCGATTGAGGCCGATATGCGTCTTTCGGGGAAGCTGCGGCGAGCGTCAACTGACCGCTCGCGAGTTGTCGTTCAGAACGTCTGCCATGGCCACCATTGCGCACTAATAGCATATGAAGTAAACATTTACTGCATGAGTGAAATTCGCGATACGAAACGTATTCTGCTGGATGCTGCGGCTGCGGAGTTTGCGTTGAGCGGGCTCGATGGCGCGCGCATGCAGGCCATCGTGAAGCGCGCCGGCGTCAACGAGCGGATGATCTACCACCATTTCGGCAGCAAGCAGGGTCTCTATGAGGCGGTGCTTGTCGATCAGCAGACATCGGTGATGGCCCATATGCCGGCCGGGGACGTGACGGGCGATCCACGCGAAGCGTTCGGCGTGGCGATGACGCAGGTCATGCGCGGGTTGATCGAGCGACCCTACTTCCTGTCGCTGATGCTTCATGAAGCGCTGGGCGGTTGGCGCAACATGCCGGCCGTGACGCTGAGCGAGGTTCCGAAGTCTCTCACCGGACTGTTCAAGCGGGCGCAGAAGGAGGGGGCGTTTCGCAGCGATGTTCGTTTCGAGAGTGTCTATCTCGCGGCGCTTGGCGCGATGACGGCGGGGTATCTTCTGTCGGGCCGCTTCGAGATCATGCGGGACAACGAGAAGCGACGGGACCGGCTTGTCGAGGAGGTTCTCGAGCTGGTTCTGCGGGGCGCCGCGCCGTGAGCGCGGATGTTGTCATCGTCGGCGCGGGTCCGGTGGGACTGTTGCTTGCGGCTGAGCTGAGGCTGGCTTCTGTTTCGGTAACGATTGTCGAGCGGCTTGCTGAGCCGACCGGCTTGTCGAAGGCGCTGGCGCTGGTGGGGCGTGCGCAGGACTACCTCGATATGCGCGGGCTTCTGGAGCGATTTCGCGAGCGGGCGCCAGTGTTGCCGTTTTCGCCGGTTTCACTCCTGCATTTCGGCATGCTGCCGCTTGATATCTCCAAGACTGACCTGCAGCCAAAGGGCGTGTTTGTTCCGCAATCCATAACGGAAGCGATCCTGCTGGAGCATGCGCTGTCATTGGGCGTGGAAGTTCGCGCTGGCGTCGAGGTGACGGGGCTTTCCCAGTCATCCGATCAGGTGACTTTGAGTATGGCGGCGGGCGAGGAGATAAGCGCCCGCTATGTGGTCGGGTGCGATGGCGCGCACAGTACGATCCGCAATCTGGCCGGCATCGGCTTCCCGACGACCAAACCGACCGCGCTGCTTCGTCTGGGCGATGTCAAACTTGCGGAAGGCGCGCCAGTGCCGCGCTTTCTCGTTCCGCTTGGCGACGGCTATCTGCGGATGATCACCAACGAGCCATTGGTGGAGGGATTCGACCGGACGACGCCCATGACGCTGGACGAGCTGCGCGAGAGTGGCCGTCGGTCTTATGGCGTGGACATTCCTCTGGCGGAGGCGCGGTGGCTTTCGCGTTTCACCAACGCCAGCGGGTTGGCCGATGCCTATCGCAAAGGGCGCGTGTTTCTTGCCGGTGATGCGGCACATATTCATCTGCGTTCTGGTGGGCCGGGTCTGCTCACCGGATTTGGCGATGCGCTGAACCTTGGCTTCAAGCTGGGCGCTGTTGTTCGCGGTAGGGCTGATGAGGCGCTGCTGGATACATACGAGACCGAACGCCGGCCTGTTGCGCATGGCGTTCTCGTGCATACGCGTGCGCAGGGGGCGGTCGCGGAAAAGACGGAGACGGGCCAGGCCATTCGCGAGGTGATGAGCAGCCTGACCAGCGTGCCGGAAGTGATC
>DAIRES010000070.1:0-3503 GCA_036795465.1 Hyphomonadaceae bacterium | reverse complement strand
GGGCCAGGCCATTCGCGAGGTGATGAGCAGCCTGACCAGCGTGCCGGAAGTGATCAAGCGTCTGCTGTCGCGTCTCGGGCAACTGGATACACGGTATGAGAACGCCGGCGATGTGGAGCATCCGCTCGTTGGACTGTTCGCTCCAGAAGGTGTGCTCAGAACTTCGGCGGGTGCGCGGCGAATTGTCGAGCTGCTGCGCGATGGTCGCGGACTGTGGCTTGGCCCGAAGCCGGCGAGGCGATTGCGCAACTTGCTGGGAATGTATGGCGATCGCCTGCGGATCGAGGTGGCCGGGCGAGGGCTTCGCGAGGCTTGCGGCACTGAAGCGTTGCTGGTGCGGCCGGATGGCCATGTGGCTTGGGCATCGGCGCGCGCGCCCGGTGTTACGACTGAACTGGAGGCAGCGCTTCGTCGCTGGTTTGGAGGTGGGGAAAGTCCACGCGCGGAAGTCCTTCAACGCCCCTTAAGCTTGGGTGCGGTGTAGGCTTTCACCCAGCAAGTTGCCACGAGTTTCTGACGTCGAAAGCTACTCGTCGAAGCCAACGAATACCGCCGCTTCATCTACGGGCTTGCGGGTCGATACCACTGCATTTGCCGGGAAGGTTTCGTCGGGCCAGCCGAGCGCGATGCTTTTCATGATGACCTGGTCCTCGGCGATCCCGGCATGCTCGCGCACAACCGGCGACTGCATGATACCCTGGCTGTTGATCACGGCCCCGAGGCCGCGCGACCAGGCGGCGTTGACGAGAGCAGTCGTCACGGCGCCGCAATCGAAAGGTGTGTCGTCGCTGCCGTCGAGCGCGCGATCGTAGGTGACGATCACGCACACGGGCGCGTCGAACTGCCGGAAGCCGCGCAGCACCCAGTCCTGGCGACGTTCCTTGTCGTCCCGCTCGATGCCCATCGCGGAAAACAATTGCTTGGCGACACCGATCTGTCTGTCGCGGTGGATGCCGGCGAAGGCCTGTCCGGTGCGGAATTCACGCGATTGCGGGACGCCGGCCGTCATGCGTTCGGTGTTGCCGGCGCGGATACGGTTCAGCGGCTCGCCGGTGATGACGTAGAAATTCCACGGTTGCGTGTTCATCGACGAGGGCGCGCGCATGGCGAGGGCGATGATTTCCTCGATCAGTTTCCGGGGAACCGGATCCGGCTTGTAGCCCCGGATGCTGCGGCGGCCGAGAATAACATCGTCAAATTGCATGTATCGTCCCCGACGGGTCTGGGTGGCCGCAATGGTAATGGCTTGTGGCAGACCCGGAAGTCCAAAAGCAATCCGCATTCCTACCATGAATGCGCCCTGTTTTCGCAAAGCGGCCATGCTATGAGGCGGGCCTCTCGGGAAGGGATTTCGCATGTCAGGCGCCCCTCAGCGCATAGCAATCATCGGCGCAGGCCAGGCTGGTGGGCAGGCTGCGTATTCGCTGCGGCTGGCGGGATATGAGGGGGCAATCACGCTGATCGGCGACGAACCCGCGCCGCCTTACCAGCGGCCGCCTCTGTCGAAGGCATATTTCAAGGGTGAGATGGAGGCAGAGCGGCTGTTCCTCAAGCCGCTGGAATATTACGCCGAGCACAATATCGACCTGATCACCGGCAAGGCGGCAACCGCCATCGACCTTCAGGCGAAGCAGGTCGAGATCGAGGGCGGGGCGTCTGTTCCTTGGGACAAGCTGGTGATCGCGACCGGCGCGCGGCCGCGCAAGCTTGCTGTCGAGGGATCGCACCTTCGCAACATCACCGAATTGCGAACGCTGGCTGATGTCGATGATCTGAAGACGATCGCCGTACCGGGCGCGCGGCTGGTCGTGGTGGGCGCAGGCTATATCGGGCTCGAGGCGGCGGCGGTGGGCTCGCAGCTCGGGCTGAAGGTGACCGTACTGGAGGCTATGCCGCAGGTTCTCTCGCGGGTAGCAGGGCCAGAGATTGGCGCGTTCTACACGCACATTCATCGCGCGGCGGGAACGGATATTCGCCTCGGCACCCGGCTCGAAGCCTTCGAAGGGCTGGGGCAGGTGACGGGCGTGCGGCTCCATGGCGGCGAGATCGTTCCGGCGGATCTGGTGCTGGTCGGTGTTGGCGTGCTGCCGAACCTCGAACTGGCGCTGGAAGCGGGGCTGGTCTGCGGCAACGGGATCGTGGTCGACGCTGACATGCGCACAAGCCACCCAGATGTCTTCGCGGCAGGCGACGTCGCCTGGCGGCCGCTGGTCCATTACAGGCGGGAGGGCAGGCTGGAGTCGGTCCACAACGCCATCGAGGGCGGCAAGCTGGCCGCCGCCGCCATGTTGGGCCTGGCCCCGCCCGCCCTGGATGTGCCGTGGTTCTGGTCCGACCAGTTCGACCTGAAGCTGCAGACCGCCGGCCTGTGGACCGGGGCGGACGAAACGATCGTGCGTGGAGACCCGCAAACGCGCGCTTTTGCGGTGTTTTACCTCAAGGAAGGCAGGGTCATCGCGGTGGACGCGGTTAACTCTGCTCCAGAATACATTGTCGGAAAGAAGCTGGTTGCGTCACAGGCGCGGGTTGCGCCGGGCGAACTAGTGGATAAATCCATTTCCATGAAGGACATCGGCGCTCGCGCGCTGGGTTAGTTCGGAATTCGAGGGAGCGGCGCGAAGCCCATGCCGAAGATCACCTACATCGATGCCTCCGGCAAGGAACGGGTCGTCGAAGCCAAGAATGGCATGACCGTCATGGAGACGGCCATCAAGCACAACATTCCGGGCATCGACGCCGATTGCGGCGGCGCGTGCGCATGCGCCACCTGCCACGTCTATGTCGACGCCGCCTTCACCGACAAGGTCGGCAAGCCTTCGGCGATGGAACAGTCGATGCTCGATTTCGCGGAGAACGTGAAAGAGAACTCGCGGCTTTCGTGCCAGATCAAGATCCGCGACGATCTCGACGGCCTGAAAGTGACGACGCCGGAGAGCCAGCACTAACGGCGGCTATTTCGGCAGTTTCGCCTTCGGGAAGCCGCGCCAGGCGCTGTCGTAGTCTTTTTGAAGCAACGGCGTTTCCATGGCCCACCGCGTGGGCTGGATCACGTTCCTGCTTTCGAACATGAAGGCCATCGTGTCGTTGATCCGGTGCGGGGCCAGATTGGCGGCAACGGCCTTTTCATAGCTCGCAACGTCCGGCCCGTGTCCGCTCATGCAGTTGTGCAGCGAAGAGCCGCCGGGCTCGAACCCGCCTTCCTTCGCATCATACGCGCCGTGCACCAGCCCCATGAACTCGCTCATGATGTTGCGATGGAACCATGGCGGCCGGAAAGTATCCTCAGCCACCATCCAGCGCGGCGGGAAGATCACGAAATCACAGTTGGCCGTGCCGGGCGTGTCGCTCGGCGACGTGAGCACGGTGAAGATCGACGGATCAGGGTGATCGTACGACACGGTGTTGATCGTGTTGAAGCGCCGGAGGTCATAGCGGTACGGCGCGAGATTGCCGTGCCAGGCGACGACGTTCATCGCCGAATGGCCCAGCGTCGTGGTCCAGAG
>DAIRES010000296.1:0-3098 GCA_036795465.1 Hyphomonadaceae bacterium | reverse complement strand
CAACCCCCGTTGGCTTCGTTCGAAGCGATAACGGCAATGATCCCCTGCGTCCATGGCGGCCATAGGGCGCCCACAAGGCGGGCGGGTCATGAAACCGCATGGGTGCGGGACCATATTCACGCCACACGCGACTGGAATCACGCGACAAGACCCACGGAGGATCGCGGATGCCCACAGGCAAGCCGACACAACCCGCACCGCAGCCCCCCAAGGCCGGCCCGCTCACCACGCTGCGCAACTGGTTCTTCGCCGGCGTCGTGGTTGCGGCCCCTATCGGCATCACGATCTGGCTGGTGTGGAGCTTCGTGTCCTTCGTGGATCGGCACATCAAGCCGCTGATCCCGCGCTCGCTGAACCCGGAGACCTATCTCGACTTCGGCCTGCCGGGCCTCGGCATCGTCGTCGCCGTCGTCGGCCTCGTCGTGCTCGGAGCGTTCGCCGCGAACCTGTTCGGCCGCTGGGCGCTTCGGTCGGGCGAGCGACTGGTGGCCCGCGTGCCGCTGGTGCGTTCGATCTATGCCGTCCTCAAGCAGGTGATCGAGACGTTTGCCTCGAACGATGCGTCGTCGTTCAAGGAAGCCGTGCTGGTCGAATATCCCGGCAAGGGCCTCTGGGTGATCGGTTTCGTAACCAGCCGCACGCCCGATCCCGAAATCGTCGCCAACGTGCCGGATGCGATTGCCGTTCTTATTCCTGCCTCGCCAAACCCCGCGATGGGGCAGCTTGTCTATGTCTCGCCCGAGCGGCTGAAGAAGCTCGACATGTCGGTTGAGCAGGCCGCGAAGCTGATCATCTCGT
Organism: Hyphomonadaceae bacterium; assembly: GCA_036795465.1. Taxonomy (GTDB): domain Bacteria; phylum Pseudomonadota; class Alphaproteobacteria; order Caulobacterales; family Hyphomonadaceae; genus UBA7672. Next base: position 2,300 of record DAIRES010000296.1, on the reverse strand, counting down.
TCGGCATACTGACGGAAGCTTCCGCGCTCGAAAGCACCGGCCGGCCAGACCACATGGGCAAATAGCTACTCGTTTTCCGCCACCACAGACGCAAGGCGCGGCGCAAACAGATCCCGCGCACGCCGCACGGCGAGTCCGCGCGCGCCATCGAGATGCGGATCGGCCATTAGGATCGACTTGGCGTCAGTGCGCGCGGTTTCGATCAGGTTGCTGTCTTCCGTGATGTTGAGAACCCTGAAAGTGGGCAAGCCCGACTGGCGCAGGCCAAGCAGGTCGCCCGGCCCACGCAACTTGAAATCTGCTTCCGCAATCTCGAAGCCATCGGTGGTCTTGCGAAGCGTATCAAGCCTTTCCTTGCCCGCCTCCGTCAGCGGAGCCTGATAGAGCAACAGGCAACTCGATGCTTTCTCGCCGCGCCCCACGCGACCGCGCAGCTGGTGAAGCTGGGCCAGCCCGAATTTCTCGGCATGCTCGATCACGATGATGGTGGCTTCAGGCACATCGACGCCGACTTCGATGACAGTGGTGGCGACGAGAACGCCGGCTTCGCCGGTGCGCAGCTTGTCCAGCGCCGCGTCGCGTTCCGGGCCGGGCATCCGGCCATGAACCAGCGCAACCGGCGCCTTCACGATCTCGGCGAGAACATCTCGACGCTGGACGGCCGACGCATCGCCCGCATCTTCGCTGTCCACGGCGGGGCATATCCAGAAGGCGCGCTCGCCCCGTTCGATCGCGCGGGCAACGGCGGACATCACTTCATCTATGCGCGTATCCGGCACAGCTGCCGTGGTCACCTCCTGCCGGTTGACAGGCTTCTCGCGGATGACGGAGATATCGAGATCGCCATGAACGGCCAGCGCCATGGTGCGCGGAATGGGCGTTGCGCTCATCACCAGCATATGCGGGCTCGCGCCTTTCGCATTCAGCTTCATGCGATCGGCCACGCCAAAGCGATGCTGCTCGTCAATCACCACCAGCGACAGCTCCGGCAGATCGACGTCCGACTGATACAGCGCCTGCGTGCCGGAAAGGACTTGTATCTTGCCGTTGCGGACATCGTTGAGGATCGCCTCGCGCGCCGCGCCTTTGTCCCGGCCGGTGAGGGCGGCGACGCGAACGCCGACGGGTGCGAGGAAGCGTCCAATCGCTTCGGCCTGCTGACGCGCAAGGACCTCGGTCGGCGACATGAAGGCCGTGATGCCGCCATCGGCCGCAACCTGCGCGGCGGCAAGCGCGGCGACGAGGGTTTTGCCGGACCCCACATCGCCCTGGATCATGCGCCGCATCGGCACGGGGCGGCCCATGTCGATCGCCACTTCGGAATAGGCGTCCATCTGGGCGCGGGTCGGCTTGAACGGCAGCGCTTCGATGATGTTGCGCTCGGCCCCGACCGCGCGGGGAATGGCGCGGGAAAAGCGGCGCTCCCGGGCGAGGCGCGCCTGTCCCATCGCCATCTCCCGAGCCAAGGCCTCGTCATAGGCGAGGCGACGGCGTGCGGTTTCAAATCCTTCCGGGTCATAGACCTTTGGCTGATGCAGACGGAGCAGGGCCTGCTTGAAGCTGGGCCACGCGTTGCGCTTCATCAGATGCGGATCGATCCATTCATCGAGATCGGGCGTGCCATCGAGCGCGGCAGCCATGAATTTGCGCAGCGCCTTCGCCGTCAGGTTCGCCGTCATCGGATAGACAGGTTCAACTTCCGGAAGCTCGTCATCCTTTTCCGGGCTGACGACATGGTCCGGATGGGTGATCTGGCGACCGCCCTGATAGTCATCAACGAGGCCCGAAACCATGACGTCCTCGCCCACCTTGAAAGTGCGTTCGAGCCATTGGTTGTTGGCGTGGAAATAGATGAGGGTGAGAAATCCGGTTTCATCGCGCAGGCGCACGCGCGTAGGCCATTTCCCGCGGCTGAGCTGTAGCTGGTCGACCGTGGCGGTGACGGTGGCGACTTCACCGATCTGGAGGGCTTCGATCGACGCGCGATTGCGCCGGTCGATCCAGCTCGTTGGCAGGTGAAACAGCAGATCAAGCCACGTTTCCCCGCCGATCAGCCGGGCCAGCACCGGGCGCACCTTCGGCCCGACGCCAGGAAGGCTCGATAGATCGGAATAGAATGGATAGAGGACGGGATCGCGCATTGGCCGCCATGTTAGCGGGTTTGCAGAGGTCGCGGGAGCGCATTCTCGCAGGGGCTGCGACGGGGAGGTTGGTTGATCGCTACCAACCAGCCCCCCCGCTCATTCCGGCGAAAGCCGGGACCCAGAGCCACAGGCGTGATGCGAGAATGGGGGATGGAG
>DAIRES010000069.1:0-15711 GCA_036795465.1 Hyphomonadaceae bacterium | reverse complement strand
TAATGTAGGTCTTCATCAGTTCCTCCCCTTGCCGATGGTCTGATGCCAACGGTGTGTTTTTTCAAATAGGGCATCGTCATGTGTCGCTGTCCAGCGTGACGGGCCTGTTGTGGGAGAGGGGCCACACGACGCACGTGAACAGCCGTGAGCGCATTTTGGCAGCTTGGACGCCGGTCGCCAAATCGAGACGAACACCAAGCCAATCAACGTAACAAATGTGGGAGCGCGCCGTAAGCAGACGACCAAACCGAAGGGATCGCGGGTTCAATAATAGAGCCGTTTTTCGCTGGGCTCACTTGGTCGTGAAGTTTGGTCAGATGGTGAAATAGGGTCGATTCTTTCGTGATGCGCCAATGCTCGCCAATTGAGCGAGGGCCACGGCGCCGGGAAGCGCACACACGCGGCGCCTCCTTTTCCCTTCGGAGAGCAACGGCAAGGATGCGATTCCAGAGGCGTTAGCAAGTGCAGCAAACCACGTCTCATTCGCATCGCTGCGCCATCCGTGTTGAGCGCGCGCCCCGCTACCTTCAACAGCCAGGCGCTTGCCGTATCTGACACCATGATGGCCTTCGCCGACATGGCCGCCAGAAATGCTCTTCGCCCCGGGCAGGGCAATGGCGTCTGGTCTGAAGCCTTCTCCGCCAACAGATCGCGTGACGCGGCGGGACAGACGCTTGCCTCCGATCATGACAGCACAGGCGTGTCGTTCGGCATGCGCGGCGCTCTCACCGACCAAATCGATGGGGGCGTATCGCTGGGCTGGTCGCAAGGCGATGTCTCGCCGGGCGGCAATGGCGGCGGCGGAAAGCAGGATAGCATGCTGGCTTCAGCGTTCGCGCGATACCGGTTCGATGCCGCGTCAATCGGCGGTGGCGTGCTCTACGGCGCGATGGACCAGTCCACGACCCGCAATGTAAATGGGCGCTGAGCGATACAGCTAGTCTCACGGCAGGCTATCAGGGTCGCTTCAGCGACGACAAGCGCCACGAAGCCCGCATAGGCGTATACGTCGCATTCTGACAGGGCGATCGGGCACGATGTTTGCGTTCCGTCAGTCGACGGAGCGAGGGTGATCGATGTCGGCCGCGTTGCTGTGGTCGCGCTGTTTGCCGTGGCGGCGCCGATTGGCCTGGCTCCCGATCGGAACGGGCTGCATTTTGCTGTCGGGTTGCGGTATTCGGCGGTGGTTACCTGCTGTACGCGTTGACAGGTATGGGCGCCGGCGGGACAGCGATCTTGCGATCGGGCTGTGCCGGGCTCTGCTTAAGCTCCGCAAGGCTGTTGAACGCCTTGGCATAGAAGGACGGATGCTGCTGAATGGCTGCTTCGTACAGATGGATCGCGTCGTCGCGCCTGTCCTGCATTTCTGCAACATAGGCGAAGTTGTTCAGCCGTCTGGCCAGTTCTCTCGCGTCCCGGGTTCCGTTGATCGGCGTCGATACGCCAGCAAGCACTTCCGCCAGATCGAGATTGGTTCGTGCCCTGGTCCGCGTGCGATCATTCGACAGGGCCTCACGGAAGAGTTCCGCCGCTTTGGCAGGATTGCCGGCGACGCCATGCTGCCGGCGTTTCGCCCTCCAGCTTGTGGAAGAGCCGCGAAAAGTGCGATTGGTCCGCCAGACCGCAGGCGAGGGCAATATCCGACAAGGCATCCAGCGACGTCAGCATAAGCATCTTGGTGCGATCGATACGCGCACGCATGAGATATTGATGTGGCGTCGTGCCGAAGCTCAATTTGAAAGCTCTCGCGAACTGGCTGGGACTTAGCCCGACCGCAGCGGCCAGGTCAGAGCTTGAAAGCTGCTCGTCAATTCTTTCTTCGATCAGCTTGCGGACACGATGCATCCGCCAGGGCAAGAGGCCGCCAGATGGGAGCGTCCCGTCGGAGGTGTCTGGTCGAGCAATGCGCGCAAGCAGGTCAACTGCACGGCTGATGCAGATTTCCGCGCTCGTCGGATTTTTCTGAAGTGATCTTTGCGCTTCGACAAGCAGGACACTCAGCGCTTCTGACAAGTATGGCGACAGCGCACCGGCAAGATGGGTTTGCATCGCAACCTCCTGAATATGCCTGGAGGCTGTCATCGTGGCGCCAAAAGCAGAATGCCTGATCGGGGCAGCGTGCGACTACCCGTCTGGGGGCGGCAATGAAGGCAATCTCGGGCGCCCGATACGGATCACCCGACGACCGAACAGACGTGCATCGAGTGAGTATGCGCCAGGTCCAAGAATCGCCACCGCCACGCTATCCAGCAGGTGAATTGTGCTGGCAGTATTCAGCGCAACGAGATCAACTGTTGCAAGCGCAACGGCGCAGGTCGCGATGATGCGAACGGCGCCTCCAATAAGCAGAACGCCGGCGGTGATCAGCAGAACAATATCTGGAAGAGACGATGTGGAAGAAAGGGAGCGCGAAATCAGCATGCATCCGAGCGATGCGCGGAGAGCCAGCAAGGCAGCGCCTTGGGCGCCGGCCGGATAGACCGAGAACGTTTCCACTTCGGGGACATATGGCTGACCGGGCCGCCGGGAAATACCCGTTCGGGTAGGCTGCGCCCCACTCCGTCGAGGACTGCCTGATGCGTGCAAGATAGGAGAATGTGCTACGGTTGGCGCGACGGCGCGGGTCGCAGCGAACGGGGCAGGAAAAGTTGAACAAGATTGCCCTCTGCCTGTTCATGCTGCTGACCGCTCTGTGGTCTGGCGAGGCCGGCGCACTCGACCCGGCACGCGAACTCTCCCAGTTCAAGCATCGCCGCTGGACGTTCGAAGATGGCGCGCCCGCAGGGATCAGGTCGATCGTACAGGCCGGTGACGGCTATCTTCTACTGGGTACGGGTGATGGTCTCTACCGGTTCGATGGCGTCGCCTTTGAATATCTGCCCAGACCGGGCAACGCGCTTGGCAACAATGACGTGGGCTCACTGCTGGTCCGTAGCAGCGGGGAGGTGTGGATCAGCTACGACTCCGGCCCCATCGGCATCTATCGGAACGGTTCCGTTGTCGATCTGCCGGGCGAACAACCGGTGGGCTTGGCGATCGAAGCCAGCGAGGATGAAGCAGGCGATGTCTGGTACGGACTTTATGATGGTGACGCGTTTCTTGCGCGCTACTCAAAAGGAAAGTGGCAGTACTTCGGCGATGAAAGCGGCCTGAATCCAGAGGCGGTCTATGACATCGTGCCGGCAAAAGACGGCGTGCTCTGGGTGATGACTGCCCATACGCTTCAGTATCTCCGGAAGAACGAGACGCAATTCCAGCCGACCGGAGAGTTCTTTCCGCGTGGTGCGGCGCTGACAAAGGATGCGCAAGGCGTTCTCTGGATTTCCGATAACTATCGCGGCACACGGCGCCTGCCGGATTACCTTGGTGGTGCAGCTGCGCCGGCCAAGCCACAGGGCGCTCTTCCCGTCGTGGAGCAGGCCATCCGCAAGATCACGGTCGATCGTGACGGGGCGATCTGGGGCGTGACAAAGTCCCGAGGCATCTTTCGCATTCCGGAGCCATTCCGAAATGGCGGAACCACCAGTATTCGAGACGAACAGGTATTTGGCTACAAGGACGGTCTGACATCGGACATAGCTGAAGCCGTGTACGAAGACCGGGAAGGAAATATCTGGGTCGGCACGACGACGGGTCTGGATCAGTTTCGCAGCTCTCACATCGTGATCGAACCGTCTGTTCCGCGACAATCGTATTTTGGCTACACCTTGTTCAATGGCGATGACGGAACGCTGTACGTTGCAGCATCGACCAGCCTTCACGTCATCGACGGCGCCGCCGCGCCTCGCGTGCTGACGAGCGGCTTCGTTCATCCAGAAACCTTGTGCGAAGGCGATGACAAAGCGATCTACCTGACGATGAGCGACGACATGCTCCGCTTGAAGGGGAAGGCGCTTACCCATGTTCCGCTCTTGCCGGAACATGTCGATTTCGAGGGGTGTGCGCGGGACGGGAAGGGCGCTCTCTGGTTCACGCTCGGCGCCAAGGGTGCAATGCGCCTCGATGGACAAGGCTGGGAAAAATTCCCATTGCCCACCGACCGACCCGGCGAATGGGGAGGCGCAATTCAGGCGACCCCCCAGGGCATCATCGCATATTTCAGTACCACCGGCCTTGTTCAGATCGACACGCAGCCCTGGAAAGTGGTTGCGACTGAAAAGGACATTGCAGTTGGGCAGATAGCGGTGCTCTACCAGTCTCCTGACGGACTTCTGATCGGCGGCCGCTATGGGCTGGCGCGCCTGCGAGATGGCAAGATCGATCGCGTCATGTCGCGCGATCCGTCGTGGCTGGAGACGGTGCAAGGCATTACGCAGACATCGCGCGGCGACACATGGCTGCTTGGATCCAGAGGCCTTGTGCGGGTCTCAACCAAGTCACTGAATGCAGCTTTCGCCACGCCGGGCGCGCCGCTTGATTTTGATCGCTTCGATAGCAATGACGGTCTTCCCGGGCCGGTCGGAGCTGTGGGAAGTGTCCGTGATATTTTGGGCGTCGGGCCTGACGGCCGCATCTGGCTTGCGACGACGGAAAGTCTGGGCTGGCTGGATCCGGCCCAGCTTGCGCGAAACGATCTGCCGCCACCCGTACACATCACGCGTCTTGTTGCAGATGACCAAAGCCATGCGAGCCCGCATGACGTCAGGCTGAAAGAAGGGACCACGAGCTTTCAGATCAGTTACACTGCGCTCAGCCTGTCCATTCCGGAGCGCGTACGTTTTCGCTATCGACTCGACGGCGTGGATCGCGACTGGGTCGAGGCTGGCGCGCGGCGGGAGGCGTTCTACACAAAGCTGAGTCCAGGCGATTATCGCTTCCATGTCATGGCATCGAACAATGACGGCGTATGGAATGAGGCCGGCGCCACGCTCGCTTTCGCGGTGCCGCCAACATTTCTTCAGAGCCCGCTTTTCGTTTGTGTGCTGGTCCTTCTCGGTGTTCTCAGTCTTTGGGCGCTATATACTTTGCGGGTCAGGCAGGTTTCGCTGCAGATGCGCCGCCGACTCGAAGAGCGATTGTCCGAGCGTGAACGCATCGCGAGAGAGCTTCACGATACCTTGCTGCAGGGTTTTCAGGGGCTGGTTCTTCGCTTTCAGGCCGCAACCCAGTCTATTCCGGCCAACCTCAATGCTCGCGGCATGATGGAAGCGGCTCTCGATCAGGCCGACAGTGTCATCGTCGAAGGTCGTGACCGCGTCCGTGACCTTCGTTCGACCAGTAATAGCGGCGATCTTGCCGAGGCGCTTTCCGAGGCTGCGACGAAGCTCGTGCCGGAAAGCATCCGGACAACAATCAGGGAAGAGGGTGGAGCGCTTGAACTCCATCCCACTGTGTTCGAGGAAATGCTGCGCATCGGTGAGGAGGCAGTCGCGAATGCGGCCAGACATTCTGGCGCTTCGGCGATCATCATAGAACTGGCCTATCAGTCCCAACTACTGCGAATGACCATTCGCGACAACGGAGTCGGCGTCGATCCGAAAATCATTGAAGCTGGGCGCGCAGGCCATTTCGGCCTGCTGGGAATGCGCGAGCGTGCGCAAAGAATTCGTGCCCAGTTTTCAATCCTGAGTCGGCCTTCGGCCGGCGCAGAAGTAACGCTTACGGTTCCCGCGGCGATTGCGTACAAGACGGCCCGCGCGTCTTTCTGGTTAGCCTTCTTCAAACGGCTTTCGTCCACGGGCCAAGCGAAATGATGTCAGCCGCCCCTATCCGCATTCTGTCGGTTGATGATCACCCCGTGATCCGTGACGGGGTGGCCGCCATCATCGGTGCGCAGCCTGACATGCAGATGGTCGGTGAGGTGAGCGATGGTGCGCAAGCTGTTGCGGCGTATCGACAGCTACGTCCGGACGTAACGTTGATGGATATCCAGATGCCAGTGCTTGATGGTGTTCAGGCAACGGAGGCGATCCGCAAGGAGTATCCCGCCGCGCGCATTATCATTCTTACTACCTACACCGGCGACGCGCAGGCGGTGAGAGCGCTCCGTGCGGGCGCTGTCGGCTACCTCCTGAAGAGCTCGCTACGTAAGGAGCTGATCGATACGATACGCGCCGTGCATGCCGGTCGGCGGCACGTGCCGCCCGAAATCGCCAGCGAGATCGCTATCCACACCGCCGATGAAGCGCTGACCGAGCGCGAGCTGGCAGTTCTTCGACGCGTTGCCGAAGGAAAAGCCAACAAGGAAATTGCGCGGTCTATGGCGGTGTCCGAAGACACCGTGAAGGCGCATCTCAAAAGCATCTTTGTGAAGCTCTACGTGACCGATCGCACCCTCGCTGTCACGCAAGCCGTCAGGCGTGGCATCATCACGCTGTAGTCGGCTGTGACGCCGCGCCGATTTCTGCACAATGCGGATCGGATTGTTCAAGACGCTCCAGGCGCGAGCGCCCTAGCGTTTCGAAAGAAGCGATCAGGAGCGGCACATGCATTTCAGACACCTAGGCGGGTTCACACAAACGGTGGCCGCCACGTTGATCGGCGTGTTGATTGCGACCGCTCCGGCGTTTGCCCAGGGATATGTTTTTCCGAAAACATTCCGTACGCAGGAAATCGCAGTCAACGGCACGACTATCTACGTGCGCGTGGCCGGGTCTGGTCCGGCTGTCGTGTTGTTGCACGGTTATGGCGAGACGGGCGACATGTGGGCGCCGCTTGCTGCGGACCTCGCTCGTGATCACACCGTTATCATTCCGGATCTGCGGGGCATGGGCCTTTCGGCCCCAGTGACTTCAGGTTTCGAGAAGAAGAATCAGGCCCTGGACGTCGCAGGCGTCATGGATGCACTCCACGCCGGCAAGGCTGACGTTGTCGCCCATGACATCGGCAACATGGTCGCCTTCGCATTCGCCTCCCGATATCCAGACCGTGTGAGCCGTCTCGTGCTGATGGATGCACCCGTACCGGGTGTCGGCCCGTGGGATGAAGTTCTCAAGAATCCGCTGCTCTGGCATTTCCGCTTTGGCGGAGCGGATATGGAGCGACTGGTCGCGGGCAGGGAGCGTGTTTATCTCGACCGGTTCTGGAACGAGTTCTCGGCCGATCCCGCCAAATTCGACGAAGCTTCACGCGCGCACTACGCAAAATTCTATCAACGCCCCGGCGCCATGAAGGCAGGGTTCGCGCAGTTCGCCGCTTTCGATCAGGACGCTATCGATAACCGGGCTTATCTGGCAGCCGGCGGCAAGCTCCATATGCCCGTGCTTGCCATCGGTGGCGATGCGTCTTTCGGAAGCCAGATGGCTGACGTGATGCGCGCCGGCGCGGACAATGTGCAGGAAAAAGTCGTGCCGGCGTCCGGTCACTGGCTGATGGAAGAAAACCCCAAGGCAACCGTCGCCGCCATTCGTAGCTTTCTGGACTCCGACGCTGTCACCACCAAGCCGGGCGCCAAAGGTGAGCTGCGCCTGACCGCCGTCGAGATCGATCAACTGGCGCGTGGCGGCGCAGGCGCTGGAACGTCCGGTATGCCGGGCATCCAGACAACCATCCTCAGCGGAGATCCGTCCAGGCCCGGCCCTTATGCGCTTGAAATCCGCGTGCCTCCGAATACCCGCATCGAAAGTCACACCCATCGCGATGGACGCACGGCCATGGTTGTCTCCGGCAAGTGGTTCTTCGCCTACGGAGAAAACGCTGCTGCAGCCGACGTAAAGCTGCTCACCGCCGGCGGCTTCTACACAGAGCCCCAAGGGCTGCCGCACTACGCGCTGACGCGTGACGAGCCCGCTGTCGTCCTCATCACAGGCGTTGGCCCGACTGACACGGTGTATCGCGCTACCCCCTCAAAGCCGAAATAGCCGCGGAATCCGCCAGATGTCCCTTCCTCCCGCACCCGTTCCAGCTTTGACGCGCCGCCATATTCTCGCGACCGCCGGCGGCACGGCAGTCCTCGCATCAGTATCCCTCGTTTCAGGTTGCGCAGACGCGCGCGATCTCACCCAGCCCCAGGAGATAAACATGGTCCAAGCCAAGAGCGTTGTTCTCGTTCACGGAGCCTTCGCAGACGGTTCATCGTGGAGCCGCGTCATCCCCCTGCTGAAGGCGAAAGGCCTCGCCGTGATCGCGGTCCAGAATCCCCTGACTTCGCTGGCCGAGGATGTCGCTCACACGCAACGTGCGATTGCCCGTCTTGAAGGCCCCATCGTGCTCGTCGGACATAGCTGGGGTGGCGTGGTCATTACCGAAGCAGGAAACGACGACAAGGTCAGTGCGCTTGTCTATGTCGCCGCCATGTCCCCTGGCAGCGGCGAAAGCGCCACGGACGGTCTGAAAGCCTATTCGCCGACACCAGGTTTGTCCGGTCTGTTGGTTGACGCGCAAGGCTTCGCGATCCTGCCGGCCGATGGTGTCGCGCAGAACTTCGCACAGGATCTGCCCGCCGCGGAAGCGGCGACCATGGCGGCTACGCAGGGACCGGTTCAGGCAGGCGCATTCGAACAGAAGGTCGGCCAGGCCGCGTGGGAGAAGAAGCCCTCCTGGGCCATCGTGACTACAAATGACCGCATGCTTCAGCCGGAGTTTCTGCGCGCCGGCGCCGCCCGCATCAAGGCAAAAACCACCGAGCTGGCGAGCAGCCACGTACCGCAGTCGTCGATGCCCGCAGATGTGGCCAGGGTCATCCTCGAAGCCGCCGGCGTTCACTAAATCGCGCCTCCCCACTCACATCGATCGAGCAAAGCGAACATCATGACCTCCCCAGCCACCATCCGTGATCCCGCGAAGGATCAAATGCTCACGCCCCAGAACGCCGCGCTCGTGATCATCGACTTCCAACCTGTCCAGGTCAGCTCCATCGCGTCGATGGAGAAGCGCAAGCTGCTTGCGAACATCACCTCCGTCGCAAGAACGGCCAAGTTGTACGATCTTCCGGTCGTCCTCTCGACGGTGAATGTCGCCACCGGCCGCAATACGCCGACAATTCATCAGATCACCGATATCTTCCCGAATGTTCGCGCTATCGACCGCACGTCGATCAACGCCTGGGAAGACACGGATTTCGTCGCCGCTGTAAAAGCAACGGGCCGCAAGAAGCTGGTCATGGCGGCGTTGTGGACGGAAGTATGCCTCGTGTTTCCCGCGCTGGACGCCTTGCACGAAGGCTTCGACGTTTACCCGGTAATCGACGCCGTCGGCGGTACGTCGCTCGAGGCTCATGAAGCCGGGCTGCAACGCATCATCCAGGCCGGCGCCAAACCCGTAAGCTGGGTACAGCTGATCTGCGAACTGCAGCGCGACTGGCAACGCGAACGAACGGTGCCCGAGTTCGCCGACATACTTTTCAACGTCGTAGGACATTAGGTCTCGCGCCGTCGTTGCGTCGATCGCTGGTAACGAGCGCAGACGTCACGCTTTCAGCCGCTCAAGTGGGCAGCTGGGAATGCCAATGAGCTGGCAAATATCCGTGGGTTTCGATCGAACGCGCCATTTTCCCAGCCGGGTGAGGCGGCGGGCCAGGCGGTCCACATTACAGGTTCACGCCAATCAAGCGGGAAAGCGAGGCGCCGTTACGTCAGCATAGACACTTGCATTACAAGACTTATGATCCACGCCATCGCGGCGCATCGGAGGTCGGCATGGTGTACATTCTTGGCGGCTGGCAGAGCGACTTCTCGCAGAACTGGTCGCGTGAAGGCATGGAGATTTCCGACGCCTTCGCAGGCTGCGTGCTGAAAGGCCTTGAGGCGACCGGGCTGGAGCCGCGCGATGTCGAATGCGGTCATGTCGGCAATTTCGTCGCCGAGTTGTTCGCCTCGCAAGGCATACTCGGCGGCTTCTTCGGACTGGTGCATCCCGATTTTGACGGCATGCCGACAGCGCGGCACGAGGGCGCGTGCGCGTCAGGCAGCCTCGCCATTCTCGCCGCCGCCGCGGAGATCGAGGCTGGCCGCTACGATCTGGCCTGCGTGCTTGGCATCGAGCAGATGCGGAACGTGTCCGGTGGCGTCGCCGCGCAGCACCTCGGGACGGCAGCCTGGACAGGCCACGAATTCCAGGACGCGACCTACCTCTGGCCACGCGCGTTCTCTGACCTCGGCGAAGAATACCAGAAGCGCTGGGGCCTGAAATACGAACACCTGATGCGCATCGCCGAGGTGAACTTCACCAACGCCAAGCGCAATCCGAACGCGCAAACCCGCGGCTGGAAGTTCGGCCCGGAAAGCTTCACCGCCAACAACGACGTCAATCCGGTCGTCGAAGGCATGATTCGCAAGCAGGACTGCGGACAGGTGACGGACGGCGCCGCCGTGGTCTTCCTCGCATCCCCGGCCCGCGCCGCGGCCTACGCGAAGCAGCACGGCCTTTCGCTGGACGGCATTCCGCGCATCAAGGGATGGGGCCATCGCTCCGCCGGCATTTCCTACGCAGGCAAGATCCAGCGCAGCGAAGGACAGCCCTACATCTTCCCGCAGGTTCGCCGCGCCATCATGGACGCACGCCAGCGCGCCGGCGTGACGGACCTCTCGGAGATCAACGCGGTGGAGACGCATGACTGCTTCACCACCACCGAATACATGGCGATCGAACATCTCGGCCTGACTGCCCCCGGCGCCGCATGGCAAGCCATCGAAGACGGCTCCATCGAGATCGGCGGACGGCTTCCCGTGAACCCCTCCGGCGGTCTGATCGGCTGCGGCCATCCGGTCGGCGCAACAGGCGTGCGCATGGCTCTCGATGCATGGCGCCAGGTGACCGGCCGCGCCGGCGATTATCAGGTCGAAGGCGCACGCAATCTGCAGACGCTGAACATCGGCGGCTCCACCACCACGACCGTCAGCCTCGTCGTCGGCGTCTAGACAGCAGCGCTCCGGAGCATTCCATGGAAATTCTCACCATCCTGGCGATTAACTTCGCTGTGTGCTGCAGCGGCATGCTGCTGCTGTGGCTTGCCTGCGTGGTGATGAAGGACGTGACCGTCATCGATGCGTGGTGGGCGCTGGGCATGGTCCTGCTCGCGGTGTCGACATACGTGCAGACCGGCGGCGCTCCCGAACGAAAGATGCTGCTGCTCGGCCTTTGCGCGGCGTGGGGATTGCGGCTCGGCGGCTATCTGGTCTGGCGCTGGCGCAATCACGGCATGGACAGGCGCTACAAGGCGATCCTCGGCCACGCACAGAAACAGCGCGGATGGGGTTTCGCCAAGGCGTCCCTGCTGCTGGTGTTCGCAACCCAGGCGCCGCTGCAGTTCATCGTCTCCCTGCCGGTGCAGCTCGGCCAGATCGATGCGCAGCCCGCAGCGCTTGGCGTCGTGGCCTGGATCGGCGCTGGCATGGCCGTCACGGGCATCCTGTTCGAGACGATCGGCGACTTCCAACTGGTGCACTTCCGCAGCAAACCGGAGAACAGCGGTCGCGTGCTCAACACCGGTCTGTGGCGCTATACCCGCCATCCCAACTATTTCGGCGATGCGCTGACATGGTGGGGCATCTATCTGATCGCCGCGGAGACAGGCACGGGCCTGTGGGCAATCATCGGCCCGATCTTCCTCACCTGGACGCTGATGAAGTGGAGCGGTGCGCCGATGCTGGAGGCCCGCCTGCGCAAGACGCGGCCCGACTATGTCGCCTACATCGAGCAGACCTCCGGCTTCGTGCCATGGCCGCCGCGCAAGCCTGCGGCCTGAGGGCGCTTAGCCTGCCACGAAGCCGTTCCGGATAAGCTCACGGTCCGCCCAGCACGCGTGCGTTCCGCTCGATATCTTGTGCGGCAGGGCAATGCGCACGATGGGGCCATCGCTGAAGCGCTTGCAGTCGATGAGAACGCACTCTGATGTTCCCGCGTTCTCGTCGATGATGAAGCTGACGAGATAGCCGTCATCCTCGTCCTTCGCGCCAATGCGCGGCACGAACGGAGCCTCGCTGGCAAAGCGGCCTTCCGGCAGCTGCACGTTCCACGACTCGCCGGTTTCCAGATCGTGCTTCACGAAGCCATTGAACAGGAACCAGCCCGGCTTGGTCGTGGTGGAATAGGCATAGCGATATTTCCTGCCCGCCACGCGCGGATTGATCATCCCGAATTCCAGCACGCGATCGTCCAGGCGCTGTTCGCTCGTCTGCCCGGTGCGCAGGTTGAACCGCCAGCGGTGCAGCTTCGACTTGAAGCTGTGCTCGTCGAGATACGCCATCAGGTGCGAGAACCCATCTGGCGCGCCGGCCATCGGGCGCGGCGTCGGCTCTTCCTGGAAATAGCCGTCCATCACGATCTCGTCGCCGTTTTCATAGGCGTTGAGGAAGTGCAGCACATAGCATGGCGCTGCCTCGAACCAGCGTATATCCTCCGTCCGGCCATGGCGCGGCACGATGGCAAAGCGGGACGGCAGCTTGTGAAGGCGCGCGGCGTGGATGTTCTGGCCCAGCAGGTTGGCGTCCCAGAACACGGGCAGGTCGTTCAGGATCGAATAGTTCTCCGAGAACGCCATATCATGCGGCAGGCGCGGTCCGGGCAGGGGAACCGGAATGTAGGTCACGACCTTCCCGGCGCGATCCACGACGCCATAGTGCATGAAGGGCGCGTGCTTGGAGTAGTTGAAGAACATCAGCTCGCCGGTGCGCTCGTCCACTTTCGCGTGAGCAGACACGCCTTCAAGCGGAGCCCACGGCGCAACGCCATGCTGCTCCAGCGTTTCCGGATCGAGCGCATAGGCTTCGCCACACTGATAGAAGGTCGACAAAACCTGTCCGCGGTGCATGACGACGTCGGTGCTGGCATTGTCCTTCAGCGCGCCATGCGCTCCGAACCCGGGGCGCAGCGAAGTGCCCGGCGCATCTGCGAGACCGCCCCACAGCGATTGCCCCGCTTCCTGCTCCATCTCGAAGCAGCGCGTGCGCACAAAGCGATTCCGATATGACGCCTTGCCGCCGCGAAAATCGATCTGGTGCAGCATGGCGTCGGCATCGAAAGGATGGTGCCGCCCCAGTGGCTGGTGCACCTGGTTCTCGGTGTTGCGGATATAGACGCCATCGATATCGGTCGGGATCGTCCCCTCGATCACGTCGAGGTCGGTTGCGGTGACCTCTTCATGCTGCGGCGTCCACGGCCCGTTGAGATAGGGATGATTGCTGGGGCGCAGCGAAGACTTAACGGGCGGAAGGCGCTCGACAATCATGGCGCAGGTTCCTGATCGCGGGGTTTTATCCCGATTACGCATCAAGGTCGCTTTATGCAAGTGACCTTTCAGCCTGCCGCAACGTTCGTCGAACCCGGTGTGATCGGCTTGCGGCACTGATCGCAGGTAAGCTGCGGCTTCAGCACCTTGCCGCAGGAATGATGGAGGATCATCGGCGCGCCCTTGTCGCCGGACAGCCATTTATCGCCCCAGCGCACCAGTTCGACGATCAGCGGGAACAGGTCGCGCCCGCGCGCTGAAAGCCGGTATTCCCAGCGCTCGGGATTCTGCTGGTAGAGCCTCTGGTCCAGCACGCCCAGTTCCACCAGCCGTGCGAGTCGATCAGCCAGGATGTTGGTCGCGACGCCAAGCGCGCGCTGGAATTCGACGAAGCGCTTCCGCCCCATGAACGCCGCCGCTATCGTGTGCGCCGTCCAGCGATCGCCCAGGACATCGGCCGAGCGCTCGATCATGGCCTGCTCGGGCGAGGCGTTCTCCACGATAGACCGGCGCTGGGTGCGCGGCGCCTGGGGTGGATCAATGCCAGCGCCGGGGCCGGGCGCTGCGCGCACATCGCGCCATTCGACCAGTTCGCCACATGCCTTGCAGCGGCATTCCGGTGTGAAAGTCTTGCCGCAGGAATGGCTGATCCGGTGGGCTGCAATCCGCTTGTCGTAGAACCAGCGCTTTTCCCAGCGGATTATCATCATGGACGGGCCGAACAGGTCGCGGCCCATCTCCGTCAGGCGATACTCATGCCGCGCCGAATGATCGGAATAGAGCTCCCGCCGCATGATGCCGACGTCTTCAAGCCGCCGCAGGCGATCCGTCAGCAAGCTGCGCGCTATGCCGATACGGCCATGAAAATCCTCGAACCGCCTCACGCGCGCGAAGGCGTATCCCAGGATCATCAGCGTCCAGCGATCGCCAACGATGTTGAGCGCCCGCGCCGCCGAATTCGCCTCCATCAGCTGCGATGGCGCCTTCGCCACGATAGCGGCATCAGAAGCCGTGCGTGGCTTCCGGGCGGATTGCGGGGAGGGGCGGCGTCTGGCGGTTGGCATCGGGCCGGACCGTCACGGCGCCATCGCTCCAAGTCAAGCGCAGCCGCTTTCTTGACAGGGCCTGTGTCCTAAGTATCGTAATGCAAGCGACTCATGCGGCGAGGGGAACACGCCATGCAGGAAGAACAGGCCAAGCGGCCGTGCCGTGTCCGGCACTATGTGCTCGCCACACCGGACAAGGATTTCGTGTGCAACCAGCTCTACGATTTCCTGCAGCTCAAGCCGACGCCCAAGCGCGACGGGCCCGGTCCAACCGAAGCGTTCGGCTTCACAACCTCGATGATGCGTGTCGGAACCACGCTGATCGAAGTCGTCCAGCCGATCCGCAAGCCGCACCAGCTGCACACCTTCTTCGAGGAGCGCGGCGGCAAGGATGGCGGGTTCATGGCCGTCATGCAGACCTATGACGCAGAAGCCCTGCGCAACCGGGCCACGGCCGAAAGCCTGAAGTTCGCGATGGACATGGATTTCGGCGGGCAGCGCCTGATGCAGTTCAACTACAAGGACTTCGGCACGCGCTTCGAATTCTACAAATATACGCCCGAGGAAAACTGGTGGGGCAATCCGCTCACCGGCCCCTATAGCGACTCGCCGCTTGCGCAAGAGATCGTAGGCGCCGAGGTCGCGGTGGAGCAGCCGACGGACAAGGCGGCGCTGGCTGCACGCGTCTTCCTCGCCCGGCAGGAAGGCAGCTCGATCATCTGCGTGGACGATCGCAGGATAGATTTCGTTGCGCCCAGCGAAACAAAGCTTCGCGGCCTGACCTCGATCTATCTCAAGGCGCGCCAACGCGACCGCGCCGGCGATGTGGCGCGCATCGCTAACGTCGATTTCAAGCTGGTCTAGGAGGCGGTCATGACGCTAATCCGACACGACATCTCCCGCCGCGCCGTACTGGCCGCCAGCGCCTCCGCTCTCGCCGCCGCAGCCCCGGTGTCGCAAGCCGCAACGCGCGCACATCAGCCCTTTGGTCTGCGCGTGGCGCGTATCGGCCTCGCCGCTCCATCGCCCGGCCTGCACACCACGTCACTCGCCTTGCGCAATGTCGCCGTCGATGTCCTCACGCCGGGCTTTGACGACAGCGCGGCCAACGAAGCCTTCCACGTCGCAAGCCTCGCCGGCCACGTCGTCATGCTCGATGGCGGGGATCCGAACCGGATCGCGGCAAGAGCAGAAGCAGCCGGCGTCAGGCTCTTCCGTGATCACACGATCGGCGGCAAACGCCTGATCCAGCTCGATCCCGCCGTGTTCGGCGTCCGGTTCGAAACCGCCCGCCACAGGATGACGACGGCGTCCGTCCTTGGCGACGCGCCGGTCGCCGGCCTTGTGGCGGCGTGTGACGACCCGGAACACGCAGCCGCTCTCGCAGGCGCAATCCTCGGCGTTCGTGCTGGAAGGAAGGCAATAGATCTCGGCGCCTGCCGGATAACCTTCACGAGGCCAGAAGCAGGTAACGGCGTCCGCGGCCTTCGCGAAGTCCATCTCGACGCATCGAAAGCAGGCTATGGCCCAGACGTCACTCTAGCGGGAGTGACCTGGCGG
>DAIRES010000295.1:0-3160 GCA_036795465.1 Hyphomonadaceae bacterium | reverse complement strand
GAACCTGTGACCCCTACCATGTCAAGGTAGTGCTCTACCGCTGAGCTAACCGCCCCTTCTTCAATAAAGAAGGCCAGCCTTTGGAACGCGCCCCTTTCGGGCGAGGGGCGTCTAATGCCCCCAAGCGGCTTTGGCGTCAATGCCGGTAAAAGAAGCCGCGAAACCGTGTCTCAGGCGGCCATAACCCGCTCGACCTCGTCCACCAGCTCGCGCAGGTGGAAGGGCTTGGACAGAACCTTGGCGCCGGCCGGGGCAGGTCCGCCTGCCGAGAGGGCGACGCCAGCGAAACCCGTAATGAAAACGATCTTCATGGCCGGATCGAGTTCTGCGCCACGGCGCGCCAGCTCGATGCCGTCCAGACCCGGCATGACGATGTCGGTCAGCAGAAGGTCGAACACTTCGCGTTCGAGCGCTTTCAGGGCCGTCCGGCCCTCGTCGAAATCCTTCACGACATGTCCGGCGCGCTTGAGCGCGTTGACGAGGAAGCCTCTCAGGCTGTCGTCATCCTCGGCGAGGAGTATCTTGGCCATGACGTCCCTGGAGCTTCGAGTCGGCGCGACTACGCTACGATTTGTGAGCCGACGTGGTAAACTAGGTATGAACACGCCTTGACCCGGGGGCCACGTCCGAAAATATGGTGGGATGTTTCCCGGGCTGATGATCTTCTCCGATCCGGCATCCGCCGATCCCAAATCCCGTGCGCCAGAGGCGGAACGGACAGGATTTTCCTTTTCGATCGATGAGCCTGTTTCGGTCGTTTCGCCTGCGGTTTTTGCCTCCCCCCACTCCGGACGCCTTTATCCGAAGGGGTTTCTGGAGACCTGCGCTGCGGCAACGCTGGATCTGCGGCGCATCGAGGATGCCTATGTCGACCGGCTACTGGCCGATGTTCATGAATCGGGATCGCCCGTCATCTGCGGGCTTGTGGGCCGCGCTTTCGTCGATCTGAACCGGGCAGAGTCCGAAATGGACCCGGCCATGTTCGTTGACCCGTCTCCAAGCTGGTTTTCCCAGCGGTCGCCACGGGTGGATGCCGGGCTGGGGTGCATTCCCCGGGTCGCGCATAACGGGACCCCGATCTACAGCCACAAGCTGCGCCGGGAGGAAGCCGATCGCCGGCTGGAGCAGGTCTATAAGCCCTATCACCGGGCCCTGGAGGCCCTGCTGAAGCGGGCGCAGGCCATGTTCGGGCAGGCCTGGCTGATCGACTGCCACTCCATGCCGACCGAGGCAGACGTTTCCCGCGCGCCCGACATCGTTATCGGGGACCGCTTTGGCGCCTCGTGCAGCCATGGGTTGGCGGATTTCGTCGAAGCGCTGTTCCGGGCCCGGGGCTACACCACCGCGCGGAATTCACCTTATGCCGGGGGATACGCCACTCTGGCGCACGGCCAGCCCTCACTGGGTCGCCACGCCCTCCAGATCGAAATCCGGAGGCGGCTTTACCTGGATGAAGCCAGCGTGGAGCCCCACGAGGGTTTCCTGACGCTGCGACGCCACATGAGCGAGATCGCGCAGGAAATCTGCGCCTATACCCGTGCCGAAGTCGGACTAGATGCTGGAAATACAAAGAAAAAGGCCGCGCTGGATGCCAGCGCGGCCAAAGGTTTAGGGAGGAAACGCCCATAAGGGCAGCGGCTCCGAAGAGCCACGAGAGGAATTTACGCTGCAGTGCGAAAAGCTCAACCCGGAATCTCGCTGGTGCGTCGTATTTGCGCAGTTTGCTTGGAAAAAGCATATTCTGGCACGTTCTAAGGCAGCGCTGACCAGTAATTAAACAGTCACATTCTGCTGCATTGCACAAAGTTCACGCCCAACGTGTGGCAAGCGCTTTGCTGCTCAACCGCTCGACGGTCCCTGATTGGTACGGGACCGGCGTAGCGGGAGTTTGAGTAATGGCCACTGATGTGGATATTTATGTCGGCAAGCGGCTTCGCCGTCGCCGTCGCCTGCTGGGTCTGACCCAGCAAGACCTGGCTGGCCAGGTTGGCGTTCGGTTCCAGCAAATCCAGAAATACGAGTGCGGCGCGAACCGCATCACCGCCAGCCGGCTTTTCAGCCTCGGCACGGCGCTGAACGTGAACATCAACTACTTCTTCGACGGCCTCGCGCCGGACGGCAAACAAGCGCCGGCAAACGATCAGAATGACCGCCTTTCCGGCGACATTCTTTCGCAGAAAGAGACGCTGGAACTCGTGCGGGCGTACTACCGCCTCGGCGAGCGTCCGCGCCGCCGCCTGCTCGACCTTGCCAAGGCCCTCGAGGGTGATGGCTCGGATGCTGTCGCCTCGTAAGACCTGACGCCCCCTACGCAAGCGCGCCCGGCCAGGAGCAACTCCCGCCGGGCGCCAGCGTCCTCCGCCTGACCCACGTCTTGCGGTAATGGGGACTGAAGGGCAAAGGTCCGAACCATGCCGGACCCCGCCCTCGCCCGTTCTCTCCTGCCGCTGGCTTCGCGTCTTTCGGACGCCGCCCGGGCAGCGATTCTTCCGATCTTCCGCACCGCTGATGCGTGCAATCCCCACAACAAGGACCAGAACGGCTTCGATCCCGTGACGGAGGCCGATCGCGCGTCCGAGCGCGTGATGCGCGAGATCATCCAGGCCGAGCGCCCACAGGACGCAATCGAGGGCGAGGAATACGGCTCCACGCCCGGAACATCCGGCCTGACCTGGTATCTCGACCCGATCGACGGAACGCGCGCCTTCGTCGCCGGCCTGCCATCCTGGTGCGTGCTCATCGGACTTGTGAAGGACGGCAAGCCGATCCTGGGCGTCATTGACCAGCCATGGCTCGACGAACGCTATGTCGGGGTTGGCGATGAAGCCTGGCTTGAGTGCCGGGGAGAGCGCACGCCGTTGAAGACGCGCGACTGCCCGCGGCTCACCGAGGCGGTGCTGTCCACCACCGACCCCTTCATCCTGACGCCGCCCGAACGTGGCGCATTCGAACACATCCGCGCCACGGCGCGGCTCACCCGCTACGGGCTCGATGCCTACGCATATGCGAGGCTGGCGGCTGGCACGATCGACATGGTGACCGAGACTGGCCTCAAACCTCATGATGTCGCCGCGCTGTTTCCGGTGATCGAGGGCGCCGGCGGCGTCATCACGGACTGGCGCGGCAACCCGGCCCAGCTGGGCGGGCAGATCGTGGCCGC
>DAIRES010000003.1:3490-61503 GCA_036795465.1 Hyphomonadaceae bacterium | reverse complement strand
CGGCGATTTCCGGCCGGACTAGCCTGCGACCTCGAACGGCCGGGAAGGTACCTACATCGGACGCCGCGCTACGTCTGGAAATACCGGCAAGCCCGTGGGATCTCTCAGCCTTCCGCCAAACACACGATCGATGTGCCGAATACTTGCACCCACATCACGAGGAAACCGCTGGTAAGCGGGCCATTCTCGAATGATGTCGGGAAGCTGTCCCTCCACCTAGCCCTCCAGTGAGCATTCAACTCCCGACGTCGGATTGGACTGCTCGCGCGGCGTACGCACACATGATCCGGCACTCAGCGCCCGACAGCAGCTCCTGGAGGCCCTTGAACCAGTCCGCAGAGTGCCCGATCTGGTCGACCAGGTCCATGAGCGCCTCGTCGGCCAGTTCCGCGGACATCGCCATCAGTTCATCCTTGGACTTGTGAAGTGTCAGCCAAGCCAGGCGCACCGAGATCAGGTGTGGATTGGCAAGGTCTGTCCATTCCGCATTGGTCGGAGGCACCCAACCATCCGGTTGCTGCTTCCATGGCTCGAAGTCCAGCTGCGCCATCAACTCGAGTGTATCATCAGCTAGCGTTTCGTGACTCATGGGTAGGCGGCCTTGCTTGATTGCGGAGGTCCTGGAGCTTCATGAGCATCGCCAAGTTCTTCTCGAACAGGCGTGTCAGGCGCTCGTCGAGACCCAGCAACAGGTTCATGCGGAACGGATCGAGGCTCTCGCCGTGCGCCTGCAAGCGGATTGCGGGCCGGCGGGAAAGCTGACCACGGGTCTCCGCGTGGGTGGCCATGGTCTCGTCGCGGAGAAAGCGGAGCAGCTGAGCGGCGTTTCGCGCATACGGGCGATAGCTATCGCCTTCCTGTGGTACGCCGTCCGGATGGGTCTGCTCGTCGTCACTGACCACATTCTCCCACCAGATCGCCGTATCCTCCCGCAGGGCCGCAAGCGCCTCGTCGTAGGCTGCAGGATCTCCGGTTTCGAGGAGCGCAATGGCGCGGAGCGTCATGGCTTCGTCGCGATCATTGTCGATGGCAGTCTCTGCATCCTCCTCTCGCGTCGTCGAGAGGGCAGACGTCAGTTCGTCCTTGTCCGCTTTCCGATCGCGTCCGATCAAGGCCCGGCGGACGGACTCTGATGCCTTGAAATCCGTACCAAGCCGATCCTGAAGCGCGGCCATGTGCGCCGCCCGCTCTCCCACGACCAGTCGCCTGCGGCGCCATTGCAGCCAGACGAGTTGGTCGACCAGCGCTTGTTCGGTTGCGCCCTTGGGCCGATGCTCGCCATGGAAAGCCGACCGCAGCGTCCGGAATGCCGAAACGTCCTCCCAGTCAAGTAGAGCCCGCTCCATCGGCTCGTCAGCGGCCTGGCGGCGCAAGGGATCGATGGCGATGACATTGCGCCGGCTCACCAGAATGCCCTCGCTGCGGCGCGCGTGCCGTCGCGTGCGCTCCGTCCCGCTCGCCGCCCGCTCATGCCGCCAAGCCGCGCCAAGAGCCTCACATGCGCGTCATTGACCTCTGCCTCGGCCGCCTGGATCCGGGCGTCGATCCGGGCAAAGGTTCGTTGGCGCATGTGTTTCGGCCGCCAGTAGTAGCTGTCGAGCCCCGGCTCGGCGCCAAGCCGCCGCTTCAGCTTGTTCGCCCTCCGCATCGCCCGGTCCGTTGGTCCCTCCTGACTTGAGGCGTAGGCGGCGCCAACACAGGTCCGGCATCGGAAGTATTGTCGCGCTAACGCGAGTGTCGCCACGCGCCGGCTGCAACGCGGACAGCGGAAATACGTCTGCGCCCCGCCGAAGGGTTTGGCGACGCGCGTAAGCGTCACGCGTTCTTCGATCTGTCGCCAGTCCTCCGCATCCCCGTTGCGTACCGAGTAGACGAGCGTCACGACATCATCGCCGCCGACAACCTGCATCGACCCCGTCGGCCTTTGCCAGTTGTCCCGCCACGAATGGGTCGAATAGGTCCCCGGCCGATCCATGCGATGTCGCACGAGATATCCGGCATCGATTCGCCTCAGGCCTTCGAAGTGTGGGCGCTTCCTGTTGGCGCCGCCGCTACCCATCCCGCCCATGTGACGTCTCGCGCTCAGGTTTCGCCCAAATGGGTTGGCGAGTTGAGGCGGCAAATCAAGATGCATTCCGCTGGCGTTCGCTGAGGTTCGATCGCAAGGCCCAAGCCGGTGATCCAGTTGTGATCTCGGATCCTCACAGGGATGGCGCGATCGCAAGGCAAGTGAAGCAAGTGACGATCCGTGAGCCACATCTGCCATTCATGCGCGCGCATACGTGGATTTTGAATCACCCATCCTCACTTGCCGCACTTTCAGATGTCTGCGGCTCACTTCTCCATCACGCGCCATTCACCGCGCTATCATCACGGGCTCCCTGACCCGCAAGGCGCATTCCGACAAACACATGGCCCTTGGCTCGGCGCGGTGTCGAGACGCCAGGGAGGCCCGAGGATCCAACACGTTGCGTGAACTGTGCTTTCGCCGGTATGTGCGCGGGCGCAAGCCCCTCGCCATTCGCCCACAGGCGGAACCGGACGTACGCCGCCTTGCTGTGCACCACGTGGCTTGGATCTCCCGTGATGTCGACTTCATCGCGATCCTGAAGCCAACCTCCGACGGGGTCGGAACAGAGGATCCACTCGCCTATGGCCTCACGTGAGGACGCCAGATCGGGGAAAGAGGATCGGCGCAGCAAGCGTGAGGCGCCGGCGATCGCCCAGGCCAGCAACAGGTCCGGTTCCTGCTGGCCGACAAGCCGGCCAAGTCCTTCGATCCGTTCGGTCTCCGGAATACGCCGGTTGAATGTGATCACCAGCAGCCGGCGGCGGACGCCCGCGTCCATCCCGCCGCGAAATGCGGGAAGGGCGTTGCAGGCCAGCATATGCAAAGCTCGCGGCCGAAACCGGACGGCTGACCGATAGACATCGCGACCCGTCATCCAGTCACCGGTCACTGCGCTCTTGAACCCGTCCGAAAATATTGCCGTCTCCCCGAGTTCATCGGTGGCGTTCAACAGCGGGCCCGCCAGCTGGACCGCATATCGATCATCGCCAATTCGTGCCGGAGACACCGCGGTGTGCGCTGTTTCCGGCAGCAGCGCGCGCAGAAGATCAAGCACCTGGCTCTTGCCATTCTCTGCCTTGGGACCGAAGAGGATGACCGCTTTCGGGCTGGCGAGTCTTGTCGAGATGCCAAGCGCTGCCGCACCGGCGGCTTCCGCCAGAATGTTGATCTTGTCCTGCGCATCGAGATCGCCGCGAAAGCATCCGGCAAGAAGTCTGCCGAGCAGGGAGGCCTCCGGCAGCTTGATCGCCGCCGCGGTCCAACGGCCATCAAGCCTGTGCAATTGCCGTTGGGATGGGTGATGCGCTGCGAGGGAGGGGCTCCCCTCGGCGTCGAACGTCACGAAGCCGTTGCGACAGTTGATGCCGATGGGCGCTATGTCGAAGAAGCCGGGATGATCGAGAATGCCGTCCACGATGTACCGTATGCTGTCGATGCGGGCGCGATTCAGCTGAACCCGTCGTCCCTCGGCGGGACGAATTCCATCGAACCGCCGGATGCGTTCCAACATGTCGGCCCGATCGAGGCGCCGCCAATGGTCGCTGCTCCAGACGTGGATTTCGCCCAGATCGTGCACGACATGTTCGAACTCCCGCGACAGCTCCGCGCAAAGCTGTTCGGCAATCTCGTTGTCCGACCCGATCTCCAGCTTTGACTGCCGGAAACGAAGAACTGCCTTGCGCTCAGCCATCGGCAGGGGCTGCAACGACATCGGCCCAGTCTGCTCCGGGCGTCTCGGGAATCAGGGTCTCTACGTAACGTCCCTCGGCGCGGAAGCGGCGGGCGGCCCGGTGCGCAGTTGCCAGACCAGGCGGATCGTTGTCGGCGCACAGGACAACATGACGAACTTCGGCCGGCAGGACGATACGCTCCAGCCGGGCCCCGCATGCGGCCCAGCACGGAAACCCGTGCAGCTGCGATGCCGCCAGGGCCGTCTCGACGCCTTCGGCGAGCCCGAGCACGGAGGTCACTGGCGCGAGCCTTACCGCCCCGTGTCCTAACCGCCCGAGCACCATCCGTGCGGGATCGACGCCAGCTTTCATTCCCAAGCGCGTGAGAAACGTCCGTTGCACGGCCAGGAGGATGTTGTCGGGACCATGCACGGCAGCGAGCAGCGCGGTCAGCGCCTGTTCACGGGCAGTGGTGTGTCGTGCGTGCGGCAGGAAGCGGAGCGCATGGGTCTCGACCTGCAGACCTCGCGAGTGAAGATAGGCCTCGCCAGCCGTCCCCTTCACAGGGCGTGCAGCGGTCCACAGCGTTTGGGCGACCGCTGTTGTGTTGCGTCGGGGCGGGGCGGCGATGGCTTTGGCCGCCTCCAGGCCGCTGGCGACATGCGCGGAAGCAGACAAGGACGCAAAGATATCTTCTGCCCGGCATCCCGCGAAGCAGTGCAGCAGCACACGGCCATTGCTTCCAGCTGCGATCGACAGCGAGGGGAAACGATCGCCGCGTCCCTTGCCATGTCCTTTGACGGGGCACCGCGCTAGCGCCTGATCACCTGACCATTTGCCGCTCAGACGGCGAACGACTTCCTCCGCGGTCATTGGCCGGCTTCCCGCGCGGCCATCCAGGCTTCAAGGGCGGCAACGCGGATCAGTCGGCGCCGTCCGAGACTAAAGCTCGGGATAGCGCCGGAACCGAGTTCCTCGTAGAGCCGCGTCCTGCCTATGCCCAACAAACGTGCCGCCTCGGCGGGACTTACCGCCAAGACGACAGGGTGGCTTGATGTCGCCAACATTGAATGTCTCCTGCGTGTTCGTCCGAACGCGGGAGAATGCTGGGCTGGCCGGGGTCGGCAATTCAAGGTGAACGCGATTTGCCGTATTGCTGCTTTGCCGTTTCAGGAGATCTCTCGCCCTTCACGTTCGGCCTCTTCGATTTCGCGCAGGTTTCGCGGGACGGATGTGGCCGCAGGTATCTTGCCCATGGACTTCTTCCATCCCGAGCGAATTGATTTGACTTGGGCATTGCGTCGATCCGGCCATTCACCTGCTTCAAGCAGCACCTTGCGAATCTGTGCAATGTTCGCCGACCGGCTCTTGGCCCCAGATTTTGCAGGGGTGGGTCCTGGACCAAAGAGAATTTTTGAAGCCTCAGGCTGCATGAGCACGAGCTTATTGCTCTGCAACTGAAACAGTTTCGACGCATCCGCGAAGAGGTATCTTTCAATGCGGACTTCCCCGGGTGGCCTTGTGCCAATCGTCGCGATCAGCCCTGAGCCCTTCGGGAAGGATGTTCGCAGTACGTGCAGCACGTTGGACAGCGTAGCTGCATCCTCCAGACCCACTGCGAGACCTAGCGTCCAGCCGTCGTCTTGCGTCTTCCTATCGACGTATCCGATCTTGTAGAGGCGCTCTGCTGCATGGCGCGAGACACCGCGCTCGTTGCGCCCAATGCTCTCTGCAAACGCTCCAAGCACCGCGACCCAGTCGAGCGCGTAGGTCTGTAGTTCTGATCGCGAGAGTGGCAGCCTGCCGTTGTGCAGGCAGACATAGGAGTAGGTGCCATCCCGCGAACGTTTGACATCGCATGTGTGAGGCTCATCGCATGCCACACAGCGCCACTCGGTCAAGAGGTTCGCGGGCGCCAGCCAGCTCGCAGCAAGCGCAAATGTCGAAAGAGGTTGAGGGAGTTCGTCCAGCATTGCTGCGGTGGCTGTGCAATCGCGAGCGAGGCAAACAGCAACAAGATCAAGCAGCGGAGTGAGATCTTCAGCCCGGCTTAGGAGGGGCGGGGAGCGAAGGGCTGCGTCCTGACCCATGACTCGATTGCTCCCTTCTCCGCGATAGTAGCGTTGTCTACCTTCAGGCGTGCTGGCCAATCCAGGAAGATACGTACTTCGCGGGCCTTCTCGCTGTCCGCCTCCGGGAACGTCTTCAGGGAGAGTGCAATTCCCGCGACGAGTTCGCCGGACATGGCCAGTGGAGAGACGCCAAGATCCCGCATGCGGTGATAGGCCGACGATGGCGAGTCCGCTTTGAAGCTTGCACGGAGAGTGGCTTCATTTCTCGCGCGCAGTTTGATTTCTGTTACGCGGATCAGGGCAAAACCTTCTGGCGGTGAAAGCGCCGGGTCAACTGTGGTCCTGAAGAAGTCGAATTCCCAGTCCTGTCGCGTGATTGTCTCTAGGGAAGATTTGTCGATCGCGTCCTTGTGGAACCGGGCCGCGATCTCGCCCAGCACGGCCTGGCCCCCAACGCCGTATCCGGAAACATCAATTTGGCCCGTCCGTTCATTGTAGGTGATTGCCAGTTCGCGTGCCTCGTGACGGATGATCGGCTGGACACCATCGTCATCGCTTCCAAACTCCATCAGGTATCGCGCCGGGCGCTCGAGGTAGACTGCTATGTGGTGTATTCGGCTTGGCTCGACTCGGGGCTCAACCTGCGCCTCACAATAGGTGAACGTGTCCGCTTCAGCCCGCCGACCGCCCTCGCGTGACTGGATGTAAGTCTGGATTTCGGAAACTGCCTTGGTCAGGTCGGCATGCAGTCCGCCCGGATTGCTTACGACAAACCCGCAGTGAAATCGCCCGTCCTGCCAGTGATGCTTCATCACGACGTTGCGCGCCCGGTCGATCAGTTTTGCGTCGTACTTCCACACCCTCCAGGAGCGTTCTTCCAGCGAAAGACTCGAGTCGAGCATTGTCAGCATGTCGGGCGCCTCATCACAGACGGCGCGCAAAGCGAGCTCCGCAAGATCCGGTTTATCGGTCAGGGCTGCTATTTCGCTCACGATCGCCTCGATCTGGCCGCGCCTCAACTCCCCATCCATGGCGGCTGTGCAGGCGGCGGACGCACGTTTGGTTGGCGTCAATCCGAGCAGATCCGGTGTGTTGGCGCCGAGGGTAGCGAACACGTCGGCAATCGTCTCGTTGGTGAGACGCCGGAAGAAGGTGCGAACAGCTGCCGACATCAACATCCCCGAACCTGCCGATACGTTCGTAGACGATTCGGGCGAGGGGGTGGCACGAGTGTGGTAGTACGGCGTCGGAACCGTCGCGCTGTAGTTTGCCGGAAGGCAACCTCGTCGTTGGTAGCTGCCTCCTGAGCGTGTGCCGGTTGTTTGCTCGAAGCGCCCGGGCGGCTTCCGCTGCCGGCGCTGTTCAGTCAGTCCGTATCGTGGTGGAGCTACTATGCTGTCGAGCAAATGTCGGTATCATTCGGGCAACAGATTATTGCCTGCCGTGGCGACCGCGAATGCCGGGACACAATCACTATGCTTCGTGCCTCTGCGGCTGGTGCCACAAGACACGCAGCAATGGCTATTCGGAGCGCCACGAGATCATCTCCGCGTTTCGGAATTTCACGGCGCTCAGCACACTGGAGCGTGAGGGGGCGACACGAAGCTGGACGGCTTGCTTTGTATCGCCAAATGCGTCGTGTCCGGTCTGCGACGCCAGAGTGTTCTTCTATCAGAACGCTCACGGCAGTCGCGTCTTCTTCGATGCGCTTGGCTGGCCTTGGCCAAAGCATCCGTGCACGGACCGCGCAAGCCGGACAAAGTATGCCAAGTCCTTGTCCGCAGGATCGCCACGGCCTCGGTCGCGTGGCGAAGTGCTCGGTCTCCTCGATAAAGCCCGCTCGGTTTCGTTCGACGTCAATGCTGGCTTTCGTGAAAAATGGGGATTGTCACCTTGGGATCTGCTGGAGGTCACAAGCATCGAGAAGCGTGGATTTGAGAACCACGTCGAGGCCCGTTCTATATCTCCGCCACTAGACGGGATGATCCGCTTCAGTTTCACCTCTCACAATCATTCGCCGAAGGTCGGCGACCTGATTGGCTTCAGCGGAACGGAGATTTCACTGCTTGACCCCGAAGACTGGGGCCAGCGGGGCTACAAGGTGAGGCTCTTTTAGGCGGCGTGGTGGCCTGCCGAGGGCTCGCATTTAAGAGGACTTTGCGTCCCGGCTGACCATGCTAAAGCCATGATCCGGAAGCGGCTGGATTCGATCGCCGTCGATGTTGGGGAGAACGTGGCTTAATGATCGCAGACCATTTCCGGGAACTTGGCAAGTTCGAGTCTGGTCTCTGGAAAATCGCCGACAGTCTTCGGGCCAACTCCAACCTGGCGTCGAACGAATACTTCATGCCCATTATGGGCCTGATCTTCCTGCGCCATGCAACCAACCGCTTCTACGAAGCGCAGGCCGCGATCGACGCAGACCGTAAGTCCGGCAAGATGCCCCATCGGCCGCTGACTGATGGAGACTTCGCCCGCCGGCGCGCGCTGAACTTGCCGGACTCCGCACGCTTCGATGTGATCCTCAAGACGCCGAAGAACGGGAATCTCGGCGCGGCGCTCACGGCGGCGATGGAAACAATTGAAGCGGCCTTCCCGCCATTGGCCGGTCAGTTGCCGAAGGACTACGGGCGCTTCGAGGGCAGTGTCCTCGAAGACATGATGAAGATGTTCGACGCGGAAGGCCTGCGCAGCGCTTCGGGTGACGTGTTCGGCCGCATCTACGAATACTTCCTCGCCGAGTTCTCCAAGCAGGGCGCGCACGATGGCGGGGAGTTCTTCACACCGCCCTCGATCGTGCAGACCATCGTCAACGTCATCGAACCCGACCACGGCGTAATCCTGGATCCAGCCTGCGGCTCGGGTGGCATGTTCGTTCAGTCCAGCCATTTCATCGAGGATGCCGGCCAGGACACGATGAAGCGGGCCACCTTCTATGGCCACGAGAAGAACGAGACGACCGCGAGGCTTGCGCAGATCAATCTTGCCGTTCACGGCCTGGAGGGAAAAATCCGCGCCGGGAATGAAGCGATCACTTACTACAAGGACCCGCACGAACTCGTCGGCAAGTGCGATTTCGTCATGGCGAATCCGCCTTTCAACGTGGACGAGGTGGACGCCGAGAAGGTCAAGGGCGACAAGCGACTGCCCTTCGGCCTGCCGGGCGTGAACAAGACCAAGAAGGTCTCGAACGCCAACTATCTCTGGATGTCCTATTTCTACAGCTATCTTAACGAGAAGGGTCGCGCGGGCGTGGTGATGTCATCGCAGGCATCAAGCGCGGGGCGCGATGAAGCGGTCGTGCGGCAGAAACTGGTGGAGACCGGCGCGGTCGACGTGATGATCGATATTCGCGGCAACTTTTTCTACACGCGCACCGTGCCCTGCCAGCTGTGGTTCTTCGATCGAGCGAAGGAGAGGGACGAAGCGCGGCGCGATCATGTGCTGATGCTTGATGCCCGGCAAATTTTCCGAAAGGTCTCGCGCTCTGTCTGTGATTTCTCGCCTGAGCAGCAAAAGAATATCGCGGCCATCGTCTGGCTTTATCGCGGGCAGCAGGAACGTTTTCTGAAGCTGGTCGAAAGCTATCTCGCGGAGGCCGTAACGTTGGGCGCCAAGGCACACGCACCTCTGGCAGCCTACCGGGACGCGCTTGGCAAGATCGCCGGGCTCATGGAAACTTTCGCCACGGCGAAGCGGAAAGACAACCTGCTGAACGAGCCGTGGGCGGAATTCGCCTCTGCGCAGGCCACGGTGGCGGCGGATATCATGGCTTTCGGCAAGGAAGCGGCGGGCCAGGACAAGGCATGGGTCAAGGCGGAGCGCGACAATGTTAGCTTGAACGCCGCGCGGGCGGCGTTGCATCCTTTAGCGAATCGCTGCCGTGACCTGACCAAACAGATCGATCTCGCCGCGACGTTGGCGGGCCGGGTGATCGACATCGCGGTGAAGGAATTGGCGGCGCGAGAAGCTGAAGCCTGGAACAATGCCGAAGTGAACAAGGCCCGCAAGGCGCTGGACGAGGCGCGGGCGGCGGCGGTGGAGGCGTTGCGGCACGCGCGATACTTCGTGAAACAGGCAGACTGGCTGCAGGAGCGTTTCCCCGATGCCGTGCTGAGCGATGTTGAGGGGCTGGTGAAGCGCGTTGATCGCGCCACTGTCGCCGCCCATGACTGGAGCCTCACGCCAGGCCGCTTTGTCGGTGTTGCACCGGAAGAGACGGATGAGGATTTCGATTTCGACGAAGCTCTGCGCGCCATCCATATCGACCTGAAGGGGCTGAATGAGGAGGCGACGGAACTGGCAGCGCGCATTGCCAAAAGGTTCGAGGAGCTAGGAGCGTGACGGCCTTCTATCTCGGCTCGAAGCACTGGAAGCCCGCGATCCTTCAAGATCTGGTGTTCCTACAGCGTGGCTTTGACATCACAAAGGCCGAACAGAAGGATGGCGAGGTTCCGGTTATTTCTTCATCTGGTCCTAGCAGTTGGCACAGCGAAGCCATGGTCGAGGGACCCGGCGTTGTGATTGGCAGAAAGGGTTCTCTGGGAACCGTCCACTATTCCGAGAACGCTTACTGGCCTCATGACACAACGCTTTGGAGCAAGTCACTCAACGGCAACAATCCTCGCTTCGTATACTACGCATTGAAGTGTCTAGGCCTAGAGCGCTTTAACGTTGGGGGAGCGAACCCGACCCTGAACCGGAACCATATTCATAGCCTTCCGATCTATCTTGCGGATCGAAAGACGCAAGACAATGTGGCCTCGTGGTTGGTTGCCTACGACGACCTGATCGAGAACAACCGTCGGCGTATTACGCTGTTGGAGGAAGCCGCGCGGATGCTCTACCGCGAGTGGTTCGTCCACTTCCGCTTCCCCGGCCATGAACACGTCAACATCACTGACGGCCTGCCCGAGGGTTGGGAGCGGGTGTCCGCGTCCGAAGCGTTCGAGGTAAACCCACCAACCCCGCGCGACGATGATGGCATAATCACGTACGTGCCAATGGCCTCATTGTCCGAAGTTGGGATGGTTATCGACCAAGCACCTCTTGAGGGGCGTCAAGAATCAACAAGTGTGCGTTTCCAAAATGGCGACACGCTTTTCGCTCGGATCACCCCCTGTCTGGAAAATGGAAAAACGGGATTTGTCCAGTTCCTCGCGGATGGGGAAGTTGCCTGCGGATCAACTGAGTTCATAGTTCTTCGAGAGCGACGCGTGAGCAGATTCTATGTTTATTTAACAGCACGGGAGCCAGCGTTCAGGGAAAATGCCGTCAGAAGTATGATTGGATCATCTGGTCGCCAGCGGGTGCAGTCCAGTTGCTTTGATCGCTATTTCGTAGCGGTCCCGCCCGAAACCCTCCGAACCATTTTTGACGATTCAGTTGGTGGAATGTTCAAGCAGGTTGCCAACTTAGACAATCAGAACCGCAAGCTAGCGCAAGCCCGCGACTTGCTCCTGCCGCGTCTGATGAACGGGGAAATCGTTGTATGACTGAAGAGCCAGTCGCGCCTGCTTCCTCTCCCGGGTGGTTGAGGTGGGAGCTTGACGCACGGGACGAAGCTATTTTGGCGCTACACGCCATGGATGTTGAAGCGCAGCTCATTGCTGTGAGGGCGCTGCTCAAACGAAACGCCGAAGCCGATCAACTCGTCCGCGATGACATACGCGCATTAATCGAAGAGGCTGATAAGCTTTCAAGTAATGACGACGAGCAGCACTTTCTCGAAGAGCGTTGGGTCGAAGAGAACCAGCGAGCTGTCTATCAGGACGCTGCTCACAGCATGGCGGCAGTTGGGATGCTGGCGCCGCTCTGTGAGTCATTGTTCGTGGCGGTCTTCGAAACGCTGCGTGCCAAAAGTCCGTCTAGCAACGTGGCATCCGTCCGAGGGCAGGCCGCGTCAGACGAGTTCTGGGACCCGCACTATCTGTACGGGAAGGGCGGACGCCAGACTGATCTTACGCAAGGCATCCTGCAGCTGTCCGAGCATACGGGGCTAGTTGCACGGATGCCCGCAGACTTGAAAGCGGTTCTCGGTGCATTGTTTGCTTACAGAAACAAGATGTTTCATCACGGATTCGAATGGCCCGTGGATGAACGCACAAAGTTCCAAGGGCGATTGGATCGCGGGGAATGGCCCGCCGGCTGGTTCATGGATGCGACGTCTGCGGGGCAGCCCTGGATTTTCTATCTCAGTCCAGTCTTCATTGACCATTGCCTACAGACTATTGAAGGCGTGCTTGAAGGTATGGGGCAGCATCTAAAGGACATACGTGCCATCAAGGCATGACTGGTTTGCTTGGGTAGGGGCATCTTGGCGGCAACTGGAATAAATAGTGAAGACCGGCTCGTGCAGGCAACTTTTGCCGCGCATCTGAAGGACAAGCTCGGCTGGGACACCGTCTACGCCTTCAACGCTGAGACCTTCGGGGCGGATGGCACGCTTGGCCGCAACGACACAACTGAGGCGGTCCTCACCCGCGACGTGCGCGCCGCGCTGCGACGCCTCAACCCGGAATTGCCGACGCCAGCTATCGACGATGCATTGCGAGCGCTGACCCTTCACGATTTCAGCCGTTCGCTGCTCCAGCACAATCAGGAATTCGCCCGTCTCATCCGTAACGGCATACCCGTGTCTTGGCGCGATGCTAACGGGCAGCGTCGCGACGCCCGTGCCCGCGTGATCGACTTTGACAATGCGCGGGACGCGAACCGCTTCCTCGCCGTGCGTGAATTGAAACTCACGGGCCTACCCACGCCGAACTACAACCGCCGCGCCGATCTCGTCTGCTTCGTCAACGGCCTCCCGCTGGTCTTCATCGAGCTGAAGGCCGTCTACAAGAACATCCGTGCAGGGTTCGACGGCAACCTGCGCGACTACATGGACGAGAACGTAGTTGCTCAGGCCTTCCACCACAACGTCTTCCTGATCGTCTCGAATGGCGACCGCGCCAAGTACGGCTCGATCACGAGCGAATGGGACCATTTCTATGAGTGGAAGCGGCAGGACGAAGCCGACAAGGGCAAGTTGGACGCCGAAGCGCTCCTCGACGGCATGCTGGCGCATGACCGTCTGCTCGATATCGTCGAGAACTTTATCCTGTTCGACGAAAGCAAAGCGGGCAAGACTCGCAAGGTGGTGGCCCGGAACCATCAGGTGCTCGGCGTCAACCGCGCCGTGGCATCCGTCGCGCATCAGGAAGCACTGAAGCGCGAGTTCCCACTTGAGAAGCGACTCCATCATCGCGTTGTTGAGCTGCCGCTGGAAAAGCGCGCCATCGCCGATCAGACGCGACAGGCCGAGGCCAGCGAAGCTGGCGTGCCGGCCTTGCCCTCATTCATTCCCGAAGGCCCGATCAACGTCATCGAGCGCGCGCACCCGGACCTCGGACGGCTCGGCGTTTTCTGGCACACGCAGGGCAGCGGCAAGAGCTACTCCATGGCCTTCTTCGCCGAGAAGGTACGGCGGAAGGTGCCGGGGAATTTCACCTTCCTGCTGATGACCGACAGACAGGACCTCGACAGCCAGATCTACAAGACATTCGTGGGCACGGGCGTCGTCGAGAAAGACACACCGCGCGCCTCATCAGGAGCCGATCTCGAAAGGCTCCTGAAGGAAAACCACCGCTACGTCTTCAGCCTGATTCACAAGTTCAATCAGGATGTCGACCCGAAGCAGCCCTACAGCGAGCGCGACGACATCATCGTGATCTCGGATGAGGCGCACAGGACGCAGGCAGGGCGCCTCGCCCGCAACATGCGGCTTGCCCTCCCGAATGCTGCCTTCATAGGCTTCACTGGTACGCCCCTGTTCAAACAGGACGAGATCACGCGGCGCATCTTTGGCGACTACGTCTCACAGTACAACTTCAAGCGGTCCGAAGAGGACGGAGCAACCGTCAAGCTGGTTTACGAGAACCGAGGCGAAAAACTCGGGCTGGCCCATGCCGATTTGAACGAGCGTATGGCCGAAAGGATTGAACAGGCCGATCTCGATCCTGATCAGGCAGCCCTGCTCGATAAACTGCTAGGCAAGGACTATGAGGTTGTCACCGCCGACGAGCGCCTCGACAAGATCGCGGCCGATTTCGTGGAGCACTGCGCGACCCGCTGGGAGTCCGGCAAGTCCCTGTTCGTCTGCATCGACAAGATCACCTGCGCCCGCATGCTGCAGCGCATAGAACCGCGTTGGAAGGCTAAGGCGGTAGCGGTGCGTGCCGCATCCCTCGCCAAGCATGCTGCGGCAGCGGCGGAGATTGATCAGGACATTCGGGCCACGCTGGCGGAGCAGGCGACCAAGCTGGAGAAGCAGGCGCACTGGCTCGACGAGACGATCGTCGAACTCATCATCAGCGAAGCGCAGAATGAGGTCGGTGACTTCAAGAAGTGGGGCTTTGACATCATTCCGCACCGGGAGCGGATGAAGAAGGGGTTCGAGGTTGTGGGCGGTGACCGCGTGGATGTCGAGACCGCCTTCAAGGACCCGAAACACCCGTTCCGCGTGGCCATCGTCTGCGCCATGTGGCTGACAGGTTTCGATGTTGAATGCCTCTCGACGCTCTACATCGACAAGCCG
Organism: Hyphomonadaceae bacterium; assembly: GCA_036795465.1. Classification (GTDB taxonomy): domain Bacteria; phylum Pseudomonadota; class Alphaproteobacteria; order Caulobacterales; family Hyphomonadaceae; genus UBA7672. The sequence continues at coordinate 47,112 of DAIRES010000003.1, read as the reverse complement.
ATGAAGGCGCACACGCTGATGCAGGCCATCGCGCGGGCGAACCGTGTGTATCCCGGGAAGGATCACGGCCTGATCGTCGATTACAACGGGATGCTCAAGAGCTTGCGCTCGGCGCTTGCCCAATACGCACTGGGTGACGACGGCGCAGGAGGGCAGGAGATCGTCGCGCCGATCGAAGAGCGGGTCCAAGCGCTGATCGAAGCCATTGAAGCAACTGAGGCGCACTTGCGCGGGCTGGGCTTTGACTCAGCATCCCTGCTCGGCGCGAAGGGGTTTGCCAGGATCAAGGGCCTCGCGGATGCGGTGGAAGCCGTCTATTCCAGCGACGAAGCCAAGCGGCGCTTCGAGATCATGGCGCGCGAAGTGTTCAACCGCTTCAAGTCCTTGCTGGTAGAGCCGAGTGCTTGGGCCTTCGCTGAGCGACACGACAACATCGAGGCAATCTACAAGAAGCTCACTGAACGACGCGACACGGCCGATGTGACAGCGCTTCTCAAGGAACTGCATCGGATCGTCAACGAAGCGATTCGGACACAGGCACCTGGAGCGGACCAGGCCGAGGGGCTCACCTTCGATCTCAGCAAGCTTGATCTTGAAAAACTGCGCGATGAGTTCGCAAAGAAGGTCAGGCGGAAGGCGAGCGTGCTGCAGGACATCCGTGACATCGTCGAGCAGAAGCTGGCCAACATGCTGGCGCAGAACCCGATGCGGATGGATTTCCAAGTCAAGTACGACACTATCATCGCGGACTACAACAGCGAGAAGGACCGGGCTACGATCGAGGAGACCTTTAGGCTGTTGGTTGAGCTGGTGCAAAGCCTCGACGAGGAGCAGGAGAGGGCCACGCGCGAGGGTCTCAGCGACGATGAGTTGGCGCTGTTTGATCTGTTGAAGCGGGATGATCTTGGCAAGTCTGAGCGCGAGCGCGTCAAGCAGGCCAGTCGCGAGATGCTTGCTGCGATAAAGTCACGCTTAGCTGAACTGGACCGGTTCTGGGAAAAAGAGCAAACCAAGGGCGAGGTGGAGACCTTCATCCTTGACGAGGTCTTCCTCAAACTACCCTCGCCGCCGTTTACCGAGCAAGAGAAACAACTGGTGGCTAACGACGTCTACGCACACATCTGGCAGCAGGCGATGGCAGGCAGACTGCGGGCGGCAGCATAGTTCGATGATCCGAGGATGTGGGCTTAACCGCAGCTGCCTCTAGCGCTCCATCAAGCCGCGCGCCTGTTGCTCGCTGTTTCATTTGCTGCGCCGGAAACGAACTGTGCCCAGGCCTCCAGATATTTACGTCGCTGTTCCAGGAAATCGGTGCGTCGGTAGGCGCGCTCCACCTTGCCTCCGACGGTATGCGCAAGAGTGGTTTCTGCGACTTCGCGCGATGCGTCGGTCTGTTCCGCGAGCCAGACGCGCAGGCTGGTACGAAATCCGTGTGGCCGCGCTTCAAGGCCCTGCCGCTTCATATACATCGACAATGTCATGTCACTGATGGCGCCGTCGCCGCCGGCGAACAGTAGCCCGTTGCGAGCCGTCGAGGCTTTTGCCATTTCGATTACCCGAACGGCCTCCGGGGAAAGCGGAACACGGAAGGTACTCGTGGACCCGACCCGTCCTTTCATGACCTCGGCAGGAACCGTCCAGACACAGTTATCGAGGTCCATTTGGTCGAACCGACTCTGACGAACAGGTGCCGAGCGAACGCCTGTCAGGATTAGGAATCGCAGTGCGAGATGCGTGCTCGAGGTCTCCGACAGCGAAGCATAAAACGCGGGTACATCGATCCAGGGCATGGCAGGGATATGCTGAACCTGATGGCGTGGCTTGCCGAGGAGCAGGCGCGCCTTGGCAGTTGATTGAAGATCAACGTCGAGCCCCATGGCAGCTGCGTGTTTCATGACGATGCCAAGGCGTTCAAGCGCCTTGGCCGCCGTTACCGGCTTTTCGCGCCACATTTGCGCGAGCGCATCTCTAATCGCTATCTGACTGATCTGGGTGACCGGGGTCGTCCCCAGTTTCGGGAGTACATGTAACTCCAGCGGGCTGAACCAACGTCCCGCCATCCCTTCGCCGCGCAGGTCGCTTTTGCGCGCGTCAAAGCAGTCTTTGGCGACGTCGCGCAGCAGGAACAGATGGGTTCTGCGTTTCGCTTGTCTGACTGCAATCGGGTCCTGGCCACCGCGAAGCTGATGTCTGGCCTCGTCTGCCTTCCGTCTCGCGTCGGAAAGGCTAACCGCCGGCCAGCCGCCAAGACCCATGTCGCGCCGTCGGCCGAATTGCCGGTATCGCAGCATCCAGCGACCAAACTCCACTTCTGATTTGATAAGATAGAGTCCCCCACCATCGAGATGCTTGCCCGCGGGTAGGGGGCGGAGTGCGAGCGAGGTTAGTCGGTTCGAAAGTCTCGGCATGTGTCCATCCATCTAACCCTCCAACGGAGCGCGGCTGAGGCAAGACAGCCGCGAACATCCGTGGTCGGTGACGTACACTAACCGGTTGATTATATGCTATTTACTGGCGTTTCACAGAGCACCAGCGAACGCACACGAACCTCTGTGTACGTTGCAGGTATGCCCACCTCCCGCACCAGCGCCTTTTCAGGCAGCTCAATCGATAAACGAAATAACGCTGACCTGAGTCGTCTCGCCCGTCGCCTGATCAACCATGACCGTGCGGGTCATCTCACCTACATCGCCCGAAAGCCGTGCGGTTTCGACCTGAGCGGCGTCGGCTGTGAAGATCGCGAGGAGTGCGCCGAAACTCGCGGCGCCGAGAAGAATGGCGTTCATGTCAGGGGCTCCCTCTGGTTCAGGTGGCTAACCCCTGAGCCGCCGGGACGTTCCCCAGATGAACCTAACCTGCGGCAATCACCTCGCGCGCGACCCGCTCGCCCGATTCCACCGCGCCGTTCATGAACCCCTGGCTGGTGGCGCTGGTGTGCTCGCCGGCGAAGAACAGCCGGCTGTTCAGTTCGGCCTTCGCAGCGTGATCCGCAAAGCTCGTGTACTGGCCCACAAGCGGACCTGCATAGCTCGCCTTTGTGTGCGGATGGTTCGGCCAGAAGAAGCTCGCGCGAACTTTCGTGTTAAGCGCCGCCGCCAGATCAGGAGACAGCGAGGCGAGCGCGGATTCGAGCGTACCCAGCACGGCGGACTCTTCGCTCTTCGCGGCAGCCCCGGTGATGAAGTTGGTCAGCACCCCGCCCGTGCCCTCTTGCCCAGCGCTGGTGTCCCACACAACCTGGAAGCCACGGTCGGAATAGATCGTACCCGTCAGCGGCGAGTTTATGCCCAGCAGCTGTTCGCGCCAGGGCCGTGAGGTCGTCCCCACCATCAGCTTGGAGTTTACGCCATAGCCCAGCTCGTTGATGACCTTCATCTTGTCGGCCGACAGCCCAAGCCCGCCAAGCCCTTTGACTTCGCGCAGGCGCGTAAAGGGCAGGGCCAGCACCACGCGCGTGAAGCCACGCTCGACCGCCGGCTTGTTCTCGTTCCTGAATGTCAGCCTGAAACCGCCGCCCTCATGCGCGATGTTCGCGAGTTCGTGGCGCAAATTGATCTGCACCCGCTCCGCCAGCGGGGCAACCGCCAGGCGCGAGACCAGAGCATCCGGCAGAGTGCTCGACCCGCCCGCGATGCGGTGCGCCTCGTCGCTATCGCCGAAGATCGCGAACTCGCCGGTCGATTCCGTGCCGATCAGGTCGACAAGGTTCAGCGACGACTGCTCGTCGACCGGAATGCCGTACTCGGCATGATACGCCATCGAGAGCAGGTCGATCACCCAGCGCTCGGTCGAGCTGGAGAGGCTTTCGAGATACTTTGAAAGCGGCAGCGCATCGAGCTCCAGCGCGCGCGCCGTCCAGTTGTCGTCGGCGTCGAGCAGAGAGGCCTGATCCGCCGCGATCCGCGCCGCCACGGGAATGAAGGCTCCGGTCTGCGCCGTCGGATCAAGCAGGTCTCCCGCCAGCCTCGGCTTGCCGCCGACATCGTAGATGTCGCTGGCTGCGTCGCCTTCAGGACGCAGGCGCTGGATGCCGACGCCAAGCTCCTCGCAGAGTTTGATCAGATCCGTATGTCCCGAATCCACCAGTTCGCCGCCGAGTTCGCAGAACTGGCCCTCCGGCGTGAAGTCGCGCAGCGTGAACATCCGCCCGCCCGTGCGTCCGCTGCTCTCGAATATCTCGCAGGCGATCCCGGCATTCGCGAGCCGCCATGCTGTCACCAGTCCGGCGGTGCCGCTTCCAATGATGGCGACGGCGTCGGGCGTCCCCGGTGCTGATTTCTCGCGTGGCGTGCAGGCTGCCGCGGCGGCCATCAGCGCCAGCATGGAGCGGCGGGAAATCGCTCGCGGTCCCGGCGGTGGTGCTCCGGGAAGCGCTGCGCGTGCATTGATGATTGCCTGCCGGATACGCCCGAATAGCTGCGTGCGCGCCATCTAACCCTCCCCGAAAGAGAGACGATGTATGGCAGACCGGACTCGGGAAACAAGCAGGAGCCTGAATGGCCCGGCAAAAAACGGGGCGCGAAAAACAAGAAGGGCCGCGCGGCGATGCCGGCGGCCCTTCCCGTCATTGAGCGGGGCAAGGCCCCTTGGCTTCAATGGATCGCTATCCCGTCGTGGAAGCGATCCAGAGCCCGATCATACGATGCTGCGAACGAAGGCTGCTCCGAACGACAGATCGCTGGTCAAGGCAAAGCCCCGGCTCATAGTGACTGACATTGGATCACCTCCTTTCGCTGATTGACGATGGAGATGAGAGTGGGGGCGGTTTGCCATTTGCGCAAGGGGAGCGCTGCGGACCCGGGATCAGCCCGGATCGACCAGCCTGACCGCGAGTTCCGTTCGTCCGTCCACCAGAACGATCCGGCCATCGACGCTGGCATAGTATTGGCCGGACGGCGGGGCAGGCAGCGAAAGCGACTGGAAATCCCGCACGACGCTGGCTGATGTGGGCGATATGCGACGAACGGGCAGGCCGGTGTCCGGCAAAGGGCGTGGTCCAGCCGGCACATCTGCGGTCGGGTCGGTCGGTTGTACGGGCAGGACGCTGGTCACGAGCTGGGACGTTTCGTCGACCAGCACAAAGCGCCCTTCGACACGCGCATAGTACTTGCCCGGCGGTGCAGGCGGCAGGATGTAGCGCTCCGGATCGGTGACAACCAGACTGGAATTCCGGGGCACGCGTGCGTTGAGCAGCGCTGCGTTGGCGAGGTCCCGTTCGCGCTGCACGCGCTGTCGGTCGCGATCGAGTTCGAGCAGGCGCTGGTCGCGTGCGCGATCATACTGCAATCCGCGAAGCGCGCGCTCTGCCTCACTGACGCCTGAGCCGGGCAGAGCAGAGCGGGTCATATCGCGTTGGCGATTTGCTTCGAGATTGTCGAACTCGCGCTGTTCGGCCATCTGCTGCTGCTTCTCCAGCGCCTCGAAGCGCGGCAGCGGCTCGCTCACCTGCGCAAAGGCGGGGGATGCAAAGACCACGAAGCCAGCAATGCCAAGTGCGCGGATCATGTCGTATATATAGCACGGCTGGCGCTTCAGGTCATGAACCCGCGTCAGTTTGCACCACCGGCGCTGCTCACGAGCAGATCGTGGAGAAGCCCATGTCGAAGTGGAGATGGTCAGCGTGTAGCTTGTTGTAGTCCGGGCTGAGCGTTGTCGAAAAAAGCCCGCACCCCTTGTCACGCACTTCCTTCAGGAAGCGGCCCTGGCTCGTATCCTTGCCGAAAGCGTCCTTGATCATGACGCGCGTTCCATCCGCCAGCCGGAAGCCGGAAATGTCGACGGCATCTCCTGTCGCGTGCTGGCTCCAACGGCCTTCGCTGGCGCTGTTCACGCGTCGGCAGGAATACGATCCCATCGTCTCGATGCGATCGACCGTCTGGCCCAGAATGCGTTCTGCTGCCGGGATCACGACATGCCGCTCCCAAACATGGAGCGAGGCTGCGAGACGGCAGCTCATGGATAGCGTGCCGGAATAAGGCGTGAGCGACTGGTCCAGCGTGAGCGCATTATGCAGTCCGCATTGCGGCTGCGGTCCATCGCGATCAACGCGCGTGTATTTGACGCCAGCCTGTTCGAGGAGCTCGAAACACAAGGCCGGGTTGTTGACGAGGCGATCCAGCTTGAAGCCGGTCGCAAGGCCCGGCCGTTCGGTGAGTTCAAGCGGTTTGAAAGGATTGTCGCGCGCAGGCGTCAGCCAGTTGAACAGCCACCAGCCCCACACCGCCATCAGAACGGTTACAATGCCCATTCCGACAAGCTTTCGGACATGGCGGTTCGGATGGATCCACTCCGTCATGCAGACTTAACGCACGAGGCGGGTGTCTCGTTTCGTGAGCGGATTTACGGCGTGGAACCGCGTAAATCCGGCACAGAGGCGAGCTAGGCGCGCTTGGCGGCTTTGGTCGGGGCGTTGCGCTCCGCAATCCGCGTCTTGAGGCCGTCGATGAATGTCTGGAGGCCGAACTCGAAGCTCTCATCGCCCGTCCCCACCATGCCGGTCGAGCCTGCCAGGCCGGTGTTGGACTGTTCCTGCATGGCGGCGCCGATCGCAAAGCGACGAAGCGTCTGCATGGTCAGGCGCGCTTCCATGTCAGCGAGGCCGGAGCGCATAAGCGTCTTCACGTTGTCCTCGAATGGAGCGCGGGAGTTGGGCGTCTTTGGCCGCGGGCGCGACATCACCTGTGCGCCATCGCGGCGCGACAGGGCGGTGCGGCGGATCGAACGCGCGCCATCAGCCAGCCATTCAAGCACGTCAAAGTTGGCGCCGCTGGTGTCGCCGAGTTGGAGGCATTCCTCGAACATCACGCCGGACATCTCGTTGAGAAGCTCGCCCTTGTCCTTGAAGTGCCAGTAGAGCGACGCGCTCTTGATGCCGAGTTCGGCAGCCAGCCGGCGCGTCGAGAGGCCATCGATCCCGACCTCGTCCAGCAGCCGCAGGGCTGTGTGCACGATGGTTGCCCGGTCGAGGTGTCCCTTCTCGCGCACGGCTTCCACCACGTCTGACGAGATGCCTGAGGGCGTCATGCGGTAAATCCCTATCAGCGGTAGCGCTTGTGGAAGGCACAAGAAAAAGCGCCTTGGAGCGCTTCACCCTCGCAACAAGGTTACGCCGCGTCCCCCGCTCTCAAGAACTCACAAGCTGATGAGGAAGGCCCCAAGTTCCTGCCACGGCTTGATCGACCAGTAGGACGTGGCGAGGCCGGATGGGGAGGGAAGCACAAAAACCGTTGGCGCGCCCGGCTGGGCGGTCGGCTGCATGCCTGGTGCGATCTTGCCGGTTGCCCGGCCAAGCCACAGGCTTGCCGCCGTCTTGCTGGTGAAGGCGAGCGCTTTTGGCTTCAGCCGTTTCACCTTCCGGGCGAAGCCGTCGACATCGAAATGCTCTTTCGCGATCTGGCTGTCGACGCCCCAGCTGATCTTGCAGAAGTCCGTCAGTCCGATGCCGAGCTCGAGCATCAGCGGATATTCGTGCGGCGCCAGGAGGCGCGGCGTGATTTTCGCCTGATGCAGCGCGCGCCAGAAGCGATTTCCCGGATGGGCATAATAGGCGCGCTCGGCGGCTGAGCGCGGTCCTGCGGCCGTTCCGACAAACCAGACCTTGAGATCGGGCGCGAGGCGATCGGGCAGGATGTGGGTCTTCGCCGCTGCCGGCATCAGTTGGTTTCACCCATGCTGCCGCCATTGCGCACGATCTCGGGCAGGCTTGCGGCTTGCTCTGGCGAGAGGCGGTCGAGCGGCGTCAGCCAGGTGTGGATGGTGAAAACGACCGCTGGGCTTGAGCCAAGCCTGCGCAGAGTCTGGCGTTCGACGCGCACCCATGTCGGTTTTGCGCGATCGAATGGCCGCCGCTCGTGCTCCAGTCGCGGCTGATACAGCTCAGGGTCATTGTAGCAGAGCAGGTTGGCGCGCCAGACCGCCTGATCGGGTTGCAGCATGGCGAAGACCCGGTCCACGCGCTTTCCCATGCCCGCGTCATAGCGTTCGACGGGCTGGTGGATGCCCATCATGTCGCGGCCGATCTTCTGGCTAAGTGTCCAGCTGGCGGGAAAGCAGAGGACGCCCGATGTCAGCGTGTAGCCGTCAGGACCGGGTTGCAGGATGAGCATGTCCTCCTGCGCGAGCTTCGCCGCTGTAACCAGCGGACGGTCTGCGCGGAGCGCAACGGCGACGCCGTCGGGACGTTCGATGGTGTCGCCAACTCGACGGTAATCGCCGTCAGTCTCGACCGAAGCGATCACGGCAGCGAGCAGGTCGTGCTCCGCCTGATCCGGCTCGGCCTGTCCGCCCAGAACCTCGCTTCGGCGATCCGCCAGCAAGGCTTCGCGATAGGCCATCTGCCCGCCAAAGGCGTCGTCGCGTTGCAGCCACTCGCCCGGTTGTACTGGCTGCAGGCCCGGCAAGCGGGCGGCAAGCGGGTCCATCCAGGGCGCGACGCCCAGATGCGACTGGCAGATTTCCCGGGTCTTGTTCACGCGCCTCCCTCCCGCCAAAGGCGATCGAAGTCAACGAAGCGCCGTCTAGAAGCGTTTGAACGGCTTTGGCGCCTGTGTGGCGCTGGCCTTGGCGACCAGCTGGCCCTCGGGGTCAAAAAGCTCGGCCTCGATGAAACAGGTCGTGCGCCCCCATTTCAGGATGCGCGCCTCCGCACTGGCCTTGCCAACGAACAGCGGGCGCAGGAACGACACTTTCATCTCGAGTGTCGGCGCATTCATGGTGATGTTCGAGGCAATAATGGCTGCCGTGCTCATCGCCTCATCAAGCATGGCCCCGATGAAGCCGCCCTGGATCGCGCCGGTGGGGTTGGCGAAATCCTGCCGGGCCTCGAAGTCGAAGCGGGCCGTCATCTTCGCCTGATCGACGTGCGTAAGGCGCATGCCAAGCGTTTCGGTGCAGGGCGGTCGCTTCTTGGAGTTGCTGAAGCGCGCCAGCATCTCCTCATCGGTGAGGCGAGCCGGTTCGGCCTTGTTGTCTTCGGAGCTCACTTGCGCCTGAAGGCGTCGAGCGAAACGACGGTGCCTTCGGCAGGCTCAGCCGCCGGCGGGGGCGGGGCTGCATTCGCTAGTGATCCGCCAATGACCGGAATAACCACGGGTTGGCCCTCGGGAATCGGCGTGTCGGTGTCGAATTGCAGGCCGAAAGTGACCGACGGGTCAAAGAAGCGGCTGATCGCGGCGAACGGAATGCGCATGTGCTGCGGCACGCCGGAGAATTTCAGGATGATCTCGAAGTGATCGTCGAACACCTCGAAGTCCCAATACTGGTGCTGGATGACGATGGTCATTTCCTCAGGGAAGCGATCCTTGAGGTAATCCGCCATCTGCACGCCCTGCATGCGCGTGCGGAAGGTCACATAGAAATGATGGTCGCCCGGCAGGCGGTCCAGCTTTGAAACGCTTTGCAGAATCGCACGCACGGCGCCTCTGGCGGCCGCCTGCGTGAGGGCATTATAGCCGATGTGATCCGTCCCGGATCCTGATGATCGGTCCAACGTAGCCCTCCCTCGCCTTGCCCTGAGAGCTAAGGCCTCATGCAAGCTGGGTAAATTAGGTTCAAGTCGGAGGCGAACCATGTTCGGGCGCCTCGTTTCGCTGGACGATAACGCTCAACTCTTCGCTTTCGGCAATAGCGAGCCGCACAATTCATTTTCCACAGCGACAAACGGCCCTATCCTCAATCGCATGACACGTCCTCCGAAGTCATACCGTTCAAAAAAGCTTGGCGACCGCGAGCTTTCCCCAGAGACACTGATGATGGGCTATGGATATGCGCCCAGCATGTCCGAAGGCGCGCTCAAGCCGCCGCTTTTCCAGACCTCGACCTTTGTCTTCCGTAACGCCGAAGAAGGGAAAGCCTCTTTCGAACTCGCCTATGGTCTTCGCGAGAAGAAGCGCGACGAAGAGATGCATCTCATCTACTCGCGCATCAACAACCCCAATCTCGAAGTGCTGGAAGACCGTCTCGCGGTCTGGGATGGCGCAGAAAAGGCGCTGGCCTTTGCTTCAGGCATGGCGGCTATCTCGACCACGCTGATGACTTTTCTTCGTCCGGGCGACAGCTTTGTCTTCTCCGAGCCGGTCTATGGCGGAACGGAATTCCTGATCCACACCATTCTTCCGCAGTTCGGGGCTCACGGCGTCGGCTTCATGGCCGAAGGCGGGGAGGCAGGTTTCCGCGAAGCAGCGAAGCAGGCAGCTGCTCTTGCAGCAAAGAATGGCGGCAAGGTTGGCGCGATCTATGTCGAGACGCCAGCCAACCCCACGAACGGGTTGGTGGACATATGCGTGGCGCGCGAGATTTCGGAAACCCTCAAGGGATCATCGGGCCGCCCGCCTGTCATCGTGGACAACACTTTCCTCGGGCCCCTCTGGCAGAAGCCGCTCTCGCTTGGCGCGGACATCTGCGTGACGTCGCTCACCAAGTACGTTGGCGGACACTCTGACCTGATCGCCGGCGCGGCTTCCGGCGGCGCGAACTGGATCGGGCAGGTCGCAGTTTTCCGTACGATCTTTGGCACGATGACAGATCCTCACACAGCATGGCTGCTGCTGCGATCGCTGGAGACGCTCAAGCTGCGGATGGATGCGGCTGAGCTCGGCGCCCGGAAGGTCGCGGCTTACCTGCAGACGCATCCGCGGGTGAAGTCGGTCTGGTATCTGGGCTTCCTTCCGGCCGATCATCCGGACCGTCCGCTGTTCGAGCGTCAGTGCGTGACGGCAGGTTCGACCTTCTCGTTCGAGATTGATGGGGGCGAGAAGGAAGCGTTCGCCTTCCTCGACAAGCTGCAGATCATCAAGCTGGCGGTCAGCCTCGGCGGCACGGAAACGCTGGCTTCACATCCGGCCGCGATGACCCATTCCGACGTCCCGAAGCAGAGCCGGGAACGGTTGGGCATCACCGAAAGCCTGGTCCGCCTGTCGATCGGCGTCGAAAACCCTGACGACCTGATCGCGGATATTGCCCAGGCGCTAGAAGTCTGAGGTTTCCCACGTAATGAGGCGCATCGGGATGGGTTCTGATCGGGCCAGAACCCATGTAGGCTGCACGCTGTTCAGAGGTTGCAAGCTATGCCTGACACGCTGACCGACAGCAGCGCCTTCATTCCGCAAACGGTGACGCCGCCCGAGAAGCCGCTGCCGCTGGTGCGTGGCCTCATGCAGATGATCGCCAATCCGCTGCATGTCTGGCCGCAGGCGATGTACGAGAACCCGTATCACGGCGTGCGCTGGATCGGGCGCACCTTCCACTACTTCCGCCGGCCCGAGCACATGAAGGCGATGTTCCTCGATCACGCGGACATCTTCCGGAAATCGCAGTTCCAGAAAAAGCTGGTCGGCCCGGCGCTCGGCGAAGGGCTGCTGACGGCTGAAGGCGAACACTGGAAATTCCAGCGCCGCGCGGCATCTCCGGCGTTCCGCATTGATGCATTGCGCGCGATGGTTCCTGCATTCTCATCATCAGCCGAAGCAACCGTCGAGCGGATCAAGCGGGCATCGGCGGAGCGCAAGCCCGTCGACATGATGGGCGAGATGCAGCACGCAACGCTCGACGTCATTGTCGAAACCATTCTCGGCGGCGCGGATCCGAACTTCGGCTATGACCACATCGCCACGACGGTCGAAGACTACATGCAGACCATGGGCAAGCCTGACATGCTCGACATGTTCGGCGCGCCGACATGGGTGCCGCGCCCGTGGGGCGGTAAGGGCAGGAAGGCCGCATCCGCTCTGAAGCGCTCCGCCGTCAACGCCATCGAGCGCCGCCGCGCCAGTGGTGAAACGCGGAACGACCTTCTTGGCCTGCTGCTTGCTGCGCGCGATCCGGAAACCGGCAAGGGCCTGTCCGACGACGAGCTGCGCGACAATGTCATCACCTTCATCGGCGCTGGCCATGAGACAACCGCGCTGACGCTGACCTTCTCTCTATATCTCATCGCCAATGCGCCGGAGATTCAGGACAGGCTCCTGCGCGAGGTTCTGGATGTGTGTGGCGACAAGCCTGTCACCGCGGCCATGATCGACGCGATGCCGTTCCACGAGCAGGTCATCAAAGAGGCTATGCGGCTTTATCCGCCGGTTTCGATCATCGATCGCATTGCGACCGAAGACATCGATCTGGGAGATGTTCAGGTGAAGAAGGGCGATTTCGGATTCGCGCTCATCTACGTCATGCACCGTCACAGGATGCTATGGGACAATCCCGAGCGTTTCGATCCGGATCGCTTCTCCGAGGAGCGTGCGAAGGGCTTTGCCCGATTTCAGTTCATGCCGTTCGGCGCAGGCCCGCGCATCTGCATCGGCATGAAGTTCGCCTACATGGAAGCCGTCGCCATCCTTGCGACGCTCGTCCGGGATCTGCGCTTTCTCCCCAACGCGGCTCATACCGTTGAGCCAAACATCCGCATCACGCTGCGCCCCGAGCGAGGGATGCCGCTGTTCGCCGAAGCACGCTAGACAGATGCGTCGCGGGAACGGGATCTAGGCGTGGAAGAGACCATTGAGCAGCAGGCTGCCCGTTGGCGCGGCGTGAGGATTTGGCTTGCAGCGGCCGCGGGCGTCATCGTGCTGTACTTTGTGCTGGTGCTGCTGCTCGCGCCCGGCGCCCCGTTCATGGACGACATACACATCTCCGCGTCAGTCGAGCGCGCCCGCGCTGCCGCCAATCCGTGGCCGGAGCTGTGGTCGCAGCATAACGAGCATCGCCCCGTCATCACCAAGCTGATCTTCTGGGCGCAACGCACCGTGTCGGCTCCGAACTACACACTGCTCGCTTTCATCGGGAACCTGTCGCTGCTGCCCATCTTCGCGATCTTCGCGTGGCGCGCCTGGAAATCGGGTGGCGCGATTGCGGGCGCCGCCATTCTCTTCGCCGCGGCCATGACGTTCAGCTACACCGCTGCGGACAGTATGCTGTGGGCCATGACGGCCATGTCGAACTATGGCGTCATCGTCTTCGCGCTGCTTGCGTTCTGGATGCTGGCGAAGGGCGGGGCGGCGTGGCAGCTGGCGGCCTTGGGGGCAGCGTTGCTCGCCGGTCTCTCGCAGGGAAACGGTTTCCTGGTTCTGCTGGTTGGATGCGCCTTTCTGCTATTCGAGCGGCGCTGGATATGGGCCGCCGCGTGGGCCGTGGTGACGATCGCGTTCCTCGCTTTGTATTTCGTGAGCTATGTGCCTGTCGTCGGAAACACCGACCCGGTCGCAAGTCTTGGCCGGCCGCATGAGGTGCTGCTGTTCGGATTGATCTTTTCGGGCTCGGCGTTGGGCTATCCGGTGGAGTCTGGCCCTCTGGCGCTCGCGATGATGGCGGCCTGCGCTGTGCTTGGCCTGTTGCTCTGGGCGCTGGTGCTGCGAACCTTCATCGTCGCCAGGTTCCGCAGCGCGGATCCGCTGCTGTGGTTCAGTGTTTTCCTCATTGCGAGCGGATGCCTTGCCGCGCTCAGCCGCCTCGACACCGGGTTTATACAGGCGATGACGCCCCGCTATCACGTCAACTCGTGCCTGTTGATCGCCTCATGCGTGCTCATGCTGGCGACCAGCCGCGACGGTTCGAAGATCGCGGCGATCACCCGTCGCGCGATGCCCTTGTTGGCGCTTGTCGGTATCGCCTACATAGCCGTGTCCACGCTCACGCTATGGCGAATGCACAGTTTCTATATCGAGCAGACGCAGGGCGTCCTGCCGCCTGCCTGACGGCATGCGGCAGAGATCACACGTTGCTATTCCAGTTTTGCTTCGAGCGTGATCTCGATCGCAGCAAGTGCCTTTGACACCGGGCATCCAGCCTTTGCTTTTTCCGCGGCGGCCGAAAAATCTGCGGCGCTCATGCCGGGCACTCTGCCCGTAAGCGTCAGGGCGCTTTTGGTGATGCCGACGCCGGGCTTCACCTCGACCTCGGCAACCGTCGTCAGCTTTTCGGCAGGATGGCCAGCTTCGGCAAGGAAGTGCGACAGCTGCATCGTGAAGCACGATGCGTGGGCCGCCGCGATCAGCTCTTCCGGATTGGTGGCGGACTTGCCGCTCTCATCCTCGAAGCGCGCCTTGAACGTGTAAGGGCTGTCCTTGATTACGCCGCTCTGCATCGAGATCGCGCCATTGCCGGTCTTGAGATCGCCAGACCAGACGGCTTGTGCGGTGCGTTTCATGAGATGCCTCCAATGTTGCTCAACGCAACATAGGTCGCTGCCCGGCGGGCAGGGAGCGCTTGGGAGGGAATGTCAGAAAATAAGTGGGGCGGCTTCTGTTGCCAGGCGCCGCCCCGAGCCCCGCCTTAGCTGGCTAGAGCTAAGGACTTAAGTGTTCGGACTAGGTCCGCTGCTTACGCAGCAAGAGCTTGGTCCTGAGCAAAGTTGTCATTGGCAACTATTGCGTAAAAGGCTTCTATCGGGGCCAAAGCGGGCAAAGTCTTCGCCTTTACACGTCCGTCGATCCTGTGTCGGCCCCAGACAGCCCGGCCATGACCGGGGTGAAATCTGGTGGAGCCGCCGGGCACTGCCCCCGGGTCCGGTCCGCTTATTACGCGAGGGTTTATCGCCATAGTTCCTTGCGGAACGGGATGAATATAAGGGCGAAAAGGTTAAGCGCCAACAACGCTTTATCAGCGGCGGAAAAGACCAACATCCACGCCGAATATCGACAGCATGATGAGGGCTACGAAGCCCAGCATGGCGGCAGCGCCGAGAATGCGCATCGCATACCAGAATCTGTACATCTGCTCTCCCCGTCGGCTTGCTTCAGCCTAACGCACAGCGCCGCCTGATCTCTCAGTGCTGGCTGACGCAAAAGGCGTTCAGCCTATTGCCGTCCGGATCGCGGAAATAAGCGCCATAGAACCCGCCGCAATCCGCCGGAGCGCCTTCGCCAGCGCCGCCATTGCTCAACGCGATCTCGTACAGCCGTTGCACCTGCTCGGGGTCGTCCACCTGCAGCGGCACCATTCCGCGTTCGAACTCCGGCAGGGCGTCGGGCAGGGCGACGCCGAAGCCTGTGATACCGCCCGGCAGGCCCCAGCCCACGAAATCTTCTGATTCCGCGGAACGGCCCACACCCATTTCGCGGGCGATAAGTTCGTAAAACCGCGATGCCCGGGGCAAATCCCGCGTACCCATCGTCACATACCCGGTGGCGAGGGCCTTCGCCCGATACACCCGGCTACTCGCAAACCCGGCGTCATATGCCATGATCTACTTCTCCAGAATCACTTGGACTCTCGCTCTGGAACAAAAGTAGAACATCAGGGTCGTCCCCGCAATAGCCTTCCACCGCCAATCCCCGGGGAGGCCAAAACATGATCCCTGGAATTGAATCCATCTGGCGCGGCCCGGGGTTTGGCGTAACCATCGGCCGATAGTCCGGTTGTCGGATGCCCTGGGGAGGGACGGATGCTCAAGAAGCTGCTTGCGGAATTTCTCGGCACGGCGACGCTTGTGCTGCTTGGATGCGGTTCGGCGGTTCTTGCCGGCCCTGAGGTCGGCCAACTCGGCATATCGTTCGCCTTTGGCCTCGCCATTGTCGCGATGGCTTACGGCATCGGACCGGTTTCGGGTTGCCATGTGAATCCGGCTGTCTCGTTCGGCGCCTATCTCGCTGGCCGGATGACCATCAACGAAATGGTGCAGTACTGGGTCGCGCAATTCCTCGGTGCGCTCGTTGGCGCCGCCATCCTCTACACCATCGCCAGCGGCAAGGCGGGCTATGACATCGCGGTCAATGGCCTCGGTCAGAATGGCTTTGGCGATGATTATCTCGGCGGGTATTCGATGACCGCCGCGCTTGCATTCGAAATCGTGGCGACCTTCCTGTTTGTCGTCGTCATCCTCGGCTCGACGCAAACCAAGGCGCCATCCGCCTTCGCTGGTCTGGCGATCGGCCTGACGCTCACGGTCATCCACATCGTCGGCATCCAGGTGACAGGCGTGTCGGTGAACCCGGCGCGCTCCTTTGGCCCGGCGGTGGTTGCGCAAGGCGCCGCTCTGCAGCAGCTCTGGCTCTTCATCATCGCGCCGCTTGCCGGCGCTGCGGTGGCCGGTCTCGCTTTCCGCACCAAGATGCTTGAAGCCGACGGTCCGGTCGCAGCGCCGGAGCAGGCGGTCGAGATGACCGAACAAGCCGCCAGCCTCGCCAAGAAATAGAGGCCTGCCTGTTCGGCTTTTCGAAGACGCGGATGGATCTTCCAGGTGGCGGCTCGGTGCTGATAGCCGAGCCGTACAACCGCAAGCCCAGCTATCCGACCTACGCCGAAAGGAATGAGGTTAGCAGCGATATGCTAATCGCTTACCGCAACTGGCGTTCCACCATGTCGGGCCACCCCGAATGTGACGGTGTGATTGCGGTCGGCCGAATTGAGCGCTTCGGCACACTCAAGGATTTCGTGCTCAAGGCCCGTGGAGCGCTGTCGATACAGTGGAGCGCTGCAGATACGGTGCCCGGGACGGCGTGGACGTCGGATGAGCGGAGATACCCGCTTGAGGAGCGCGAGGGCGAGAGCGGCCCTGAACTGGTGCAGGCGCTCGCCGTCCATCGCTCCGGTTGGCTCGACGTTTATGACGATCCTGCGTTGCTCTATGCTGCTGGAAATCGCAACGGCTTGAATATCGCCATCTGGATCACCAACAAGCAGGGCGGCGCGCGTCGTGCGTTGCAACATGCCAATCGCATCGCAGCATCCTTCCAGCGTTGAGCTAGCCTCCGCTGCGACGTGAGCAGATTTAATAAACCTGTCATTCCATCGCCCAATCCTCGCCCCATATGAGCGGTTCAAAGAGGTCGTGGCGCCGCTGCAAGGCTGCGTTGCGATGTCGGAACAACGGGCATGCGCGAACGTTCTGCCGCGCGGGTCTATCCAGAAACTGATCGTCACTACGCACGTCACTACGAAGGAGTTTGCGCCATGGTCGAAACACGCACCCTCGAGGATTCCCGCCGTGACGAGCGCCTTCTGGTAGATCGTCTGATCAAGCGACAGGGCCTTTCGCGCGATGAAGCCGTGCGCACGGTGGGCGACTATCGCGAAGGCAAGCGTGTCGAGATCGATCCGATCCTGATGGAAGGGCTCGACGCGATCTGAGCGTCAGGCTTTTGCGAAACCCAGCCTCTTCGCCTTCATCGCAGTCTTGAGCGCCGCCATGGCATTCGGGCCCATGCCGTGCAGCGCTATGACGTCTGCTTCGGTCTTCCGGGACAGCTGTGAGAGGCTGGTGACGCCTGCCGCCGCCAATGCGCGTTGCGCGGGTGCGGCCAGTTTCGGCAGATCGGAAGAGGTCGGTGGTTTCTTCGCGGCCAATGTCAGGCTCGCTTTGCGGCGTCGTACAGTGTGCGGTCCTCGCGCGGATATTGGCCGCTCACGGCTCGCCACGCCTTGAAGTGATCGCTTTCGCCATGAGCCTTCAGCGCGGCGTCATCGGCATAGATCTCGAACGCCCGGATCAGTCCCGGCTCGGCCATATCTTCCGCCAGCGTATAGAACAGGCACCCCGGCTCCGCCCGCGATGCAGAAATCACGGTTTGCATATGAGGCCGCAAGACGTCCACCTGGTCAGGCGGCACGCGAAGGAAAACACTCAGGATCAGCATGAAGGCCCTCTGCTCTATCGCCGGAGTTTTGCACAGGCCGGGGCAGGGCTGCAAAGCTTGTCAACGTCGCCCCGATTGCCCATGACTGGGCTTCCACCGAGTCGGAAACGCGGGCTTATGCGCCAGTATCTCGATCTTCTTCGCGACATCATGGACCACGGCGTCGATCGCGGCGACCGGACTGGAACCGGCACGCGTGGCGTGTTCGGCCGCCAGATGCGCTTTGATCTGGCCGATGGCTTCCCACTGCTCACGACAAAGAAGCTCCATCTGCGCTCGATCATCGTTGAACTGCTCTGGTTTCTGCGTGGCGAAACCAACGTCAAATGGCTGCAGGAACGCGGCGTCAGCATCTGGGACGAATGGGCCGATGAAAACGGCGAGCTTGGCCCCGTCTATGGCAAGCAATGGCGCAGCTGGGCTGCTCCCGACGGCCGCCTGATCGACCAGATCGAATGGGTGAAGAACGAGATCATCAAGAACCCGAACTCGCGCCGTCTGGTCGTGTCCGCCTGGAACCCCGCCGACATCGACGGCATGGCGCTGCCGCCCTGCCACTGCCTGTTCCAGTTCTTTGTCGCGAACGGTAAGTTGTCTTGCCAGCTCTATCAACGCTCAGCCGACGTATTTCTGGGCGTGCCGTTCAACATCGCGTCCTACGCGCTGCTGGTTATCCTGATGGCGAAAGCGACCGGGCTCCAGCCGGGCGAGTTCGTCCACACTTTCGGCGACGTTCATCTGTACTCGAATCATTTCGAGCAGGCCCGCCTCCAGATGCAGCGCCAGCCCAGGGCCCTGCCGAAACTTCAGCTCAACCCTGCCAAAACAGACCTGTTCGGATGGGATTACGAAGATTTCACGCTGGTCGATTACGCGCCTGACGCACACATCAAGGCACCCGTCGCCGTTTGATCGGCATCGCGTGTTATCCGCACCCGCTCATGCGTGGCGTAGGGACACCCGAATGGATTCAAGGATATCGCCGCAGCCGAAATGACCGGCCGATCGCGTCTTGATGCGATTGCAGAGTCGGCGCCGAAGCCCGCCGCCTCTGCCCGTTAAGGTTCACGCAACCAAGCTGTAGAAATCGCAATGATTCAACATCTTGTGCTTTTTCCTGCTCCAGATGATGAACCAATGCCGCCCGGACCTTCATCCCCGAGGCGGGTGTGATCCGTCGGAGGGATCTGTCCTATGAAAATGACCTTTGCCGCACTCGTCGCGGTTGCTGCGCTCGGCTTCACCGCCTGCTCGGAATCGAAACCGGCCGAAACCACCACCACGACCACCGTCGAAACCCCGGCTCCGGTCGCGGAAACGCCGGCTCCGGCTGCTGTTGACCCGGCCATGACGGCCCCGGTTGACCCGGCTGCTGCCCCGCCGGCCGAGACGACCACGACCACCACGACGACCACGACGCCGGCTCCCGAGACTCACTAAGTCTCAGACCCGCTGACGTTTTAAAAGCTCGCAAGAGCTGCGAAAGGGCGGTCTTCCAGGACCGCCCTTTTTGTTTGCGTCGCTTGCAGGTGAAGCGCAGTCAGGCGTCCGAAATCACGCGGAGGCCGGATCAACCTCGCCGCGCTTCTCGCGATAGCGGATCATCGACGACACTGCGATCGCGCCGATCATCTTGCCGATGATGAAGAAGATCCAGTTCGCCATGTTGAACTGGCTGCCTGGCTCGGCCGTTCCCGCCATCACCTGCGCAAGATCAGCGCCATAAAGGAAGACTGTGGTGTCGATCGGTGCGGCCAGCGCGCTCGATAGCAGGATACGCGTCGACAGACGGTATTTGGTGAAGGTGAAGATCAGCCAGTCGGCTGTTTCCGAGATTGCGAATGCGATGCCGGATGCCAGCGCGATCACTGGCCACGAATAATAGAACGACCATCCGATCGCCAACGCCATCAGCACAAGCACGCGATGACCCATCTCGCGCTGCACGAAATCGCGCACGACAAACACCATGCCGGTCGCGATGGTCAGGGGGTTGAAGATGATATGGTGCGATGATCCGAAGATTCCGCCAAACATCGGCGTCAGGTCAACGTGCGGGACTTCCGGGCGCCCGAAGCTCCAGTTGAGCAGGGGGATGAGCGCCACGTAAATATACGCCCACGCGCGTCCCTTGAGATACCAGATCAGCGCGGCCGTCATGGCCATGCCGAGTAGAGCCAACGGCAGCTGCGCCGGCTGCCCATTTGTCAGGGCCGAGACAAGCTCGTTCCAGAAGGCATCCATGCCCGACCCGCTCTAAATACTTGCATCGGCGAACGAACGAGGGTTCGACTGCCGTCGCCGCGACCCGTCATGCGGCGTTGAGCGTCAATACAAGGTCCCCCGTGCCATCGTCCACCTTTCCCGTCAGCAATGACCCGATCAGCGTCCGGATCGTCGCCGCGATAGGCAGGCGAGGCGAACTCGGCTTCGAAAACCGGCTGTTGTTCCGGCTGAAGGCCGACATGGCCAACTTCCGCAAGGTGACCGCGAAGACGCCGCTGGTGATGGGCCGGAAGACCTGGGAGAGCTTTCCCAAGCGTCCGCTGCCGGGGCGGCCCAATATTGTAGCGACCCGCAATCTGGATTTTCTTGCGCCAGGTGCGTTCGTTTTCTCCAGCCTGCCGCCCGCCTTGGCTGCTGCCCGCACGATGGCTGCGCAATCAGGAATTCCGGAAGTCTCGATCATAGGCGGCGCCGAAATCTACGCGGCCGGTCTCGCTGTCGCGACCCACATGACGCTGACAGATGTAGAGGCCGAACGCGAAGCCGACGTGTTCTTCCCGGCATTTGATCGCCGGGCATGGCGCGAAGTTTCGGCGACCCGCATCGAAGCGGACGCAGACAACGAAGTCGCCTGCGTGATCCGCGAACTCGAACGGCGCCGCTGAACTCCGTTTGGCGGACACCCGAAATTCGCATAGCGTCTCCCGGACGGCGGAGGACGGTATGCATAAGCAAATAGCGGCGGTAGCACTGATCGGGCTGTCTGCCTGCGCCACTGGCTCGGCTGTCCTGCCGCCTATCGCGATGCTGGCGCCGCCCTCATCAGGGGATGCGACTGTCGACGGGCTTATCGCTCTCAACGCACTCTGCTCGGCCGAAGCGCTCGGCGTCGACAAGGTCGCGCCTGACATCAAGTATTCCGTCGGCATGGGAACGGGCGGCTTCAAGGTCGACACCACCAATCCAGAAGCGCAGAAATGGTTCGACTACGGCTTGGCCCTCAGCCACGCCTTCTACCATCAGGACGCGAAGGCGGCGATGAAGCGGGCCGCCGAACTCGATCCCACATGCTCACTCTGCTCGTGGGGCGAAGCCTGGGCGTTGGGGCCGACGCTGAATTACGGCATCGACGACGACGAACGCAAAGTCGCGCTTGCGGTGGCGGAGCGTGCAAAATCGCTCGCCAAGCCCGGCGATGAAAAAGCGCGTCGTCTCGCCGAGGCCATGGTCGCGCGATACGCCGAACCGCCGAAGGCCCCTGAAAAGAAAGGCGGCAAAGCCGGCGAGGCCGGCGTTGTGGCGGACGAGGGCGATACCGAGCCAGCTTTCGCGCACGCGCTTGCAAAGATCGCAGCCGATTATCCCGGCGAAGCAGAGTTCGCCGTGCTTGCTGCGCACAGCCTCATGATGGCGTCGAGCGAGGAAAAGCCGGAAGATCTCAAGGTCGCGCTCACGCTTCTTGAGGCGGTGCTGAAGGATCACCCGGACGACACTGGCGCGATCCACTACTACATTCACGCCACCGAATTCGATGAGCGCGCCGAAGACGCGATCTCCTACGCCAATCGTCTCGGCGCGCTTGCGCCGATGGCCAGCCATCTCGTCCACATGCCAGCGCACACCTTCTTCCGTGCGGGACGTTATCAGGACGCTGCGATCGTCAACGCGAAGGCAATCGAGACAGATGCGCAATGGATGGATCAGGGCGGCGATCCACGTCCCCCGATGATCAAAAACTTCCCGATGCCGATGTACTATTCGCACAACCTGTCCTTTGGGCTGGCTGGCGCGATGATGTCTGGCGATGGCGAGCTCGCGCTGCGCTATGCCGAGCACGCGACGAAGGCCTATCCGGAATCCCAGCCCGCACGTCGCTTCGATCCGACGCCGCGCACCTACGTGGCTTTTGCGCGCTATGCGCCGGACAGGATGCTCGCCCTGGCGCCCAGCTCGCGTGACGATGACAGCTATCGCGCTTACCGCGCCTATGGCCGGGGGGAAGCGTTTCTCCAGAAAGGCGAAGCCGCCAGCGCGCGCGCCGAACTCGCCAAGCTGCGCAAGGTCGCGGGTGATGATCCGGAATACAAGATCGCCATCGCCGTGCTGGAGGGTCGTCTCGCAATGGCTGAAGGCAACACCCGCACCGCCATCGATCGCTTCAGCAAAGGCGCCGTCCTCCAGGAAAAGGAGTTCGGTGACTGGATGGATCCGCCTACCTGGTGGTACCCGCTCCGGCGGTCGCTGGCCGCCGCCTATCTGAAATCGGGGAACTTCGCGAAAGCCGAAGCGGAAGCCGCAGCGTCTCTGAAAACCTGGAAGCACGACCCGCTTGCGCTCTGGGTGTTGGGTGAAGCTCAACGGGGGCTTGGCCGGGTGGAAGAGGGCGATGCCTCCCTGAAGGAGGGTCGATCGATCTGGCGCGGCGACTTCGACAGCATCACCGTGGAAGCGATCTGAGCCCCAGATTCTGGCCAGACGGTCGGAAGGGTGTGGCCCGTGTGCAATTGAGCGCTACGAAAACCTCGCCGGACTTGACCCGGTGACGTAGCGTTAAACTTCCCCCTGCAGTGGAAAGCTGAGTCAAAAGGGCGTGTCGATAGACGCTACGCCATTCCCTTACGTCTCGGCGGCGGGTAAGAAGCCGCCATAAGGGTGACGTTTACGCAAACGAGTGCTTCCGCTGCGCGAGCTTCACTTAAAAGCATCGAGGGACGCCACAGGCGTGCCCAGCCCAGGGAAGGACTTTGGATATGGCGCCGATCAACCGCCTTTCACTCGTCAGCTTGATTGCCCTCAGCCTCGCCATGCCGGCGATGGCGCAGGTTACTGAAACCCCGCCGGACGCGCCGCAGGCGCCCGCCGAGGATGTGGATGATCGCCGCGATATCGTGGTCGTCACGGCCCAGAAGCGAGAAGAAACCGTTCAGGACATCGCGGTCGCCGTTACCGCGATCACGTCTGAACTCCGCGACCAGATCGGCCTGACCACCGTCACCGATTACACGAACTTCGCTCCGGGCCTCACCTATTCAAACGCCAATGACCGTCTCGGCATGCGCGGCGTTACGCGGACATCGAACAACTTCGGCATTCGCTCGGGCATCTCGAACTACATCGACGGCGTCTATTACTCCTCCTCGATCCCCGCTGGCCGTCCCGCGCTTTTCGTCGAGCGTGTTGAAGTCGTGCGCGGCCCGCAAGGCACGCTTTATGGTCGCGACTCCATCGGCGGGGCATTGAACCTGATCTCCAAGCGCCCGACCGAGGAATTCGAAGGGCAGTTCAACATCGGCGCCGGCAACTTTGACTCGATGAAGGTCGAAGGCACGGTTTCGGGCCCGATCACCGACTCGCTGCGCTATCGCTTTGGCGGCTCGCGCTCGGCTCAGAACGAAGGCTTCCTGCACAACGCGTCCGGCCTCGAAACCGAAGGCCTGCGCAACGACGAGTACTACCTCGAAGCGCAACTCGAGGGTGACATCGGTGACCGCTTTGAATGGTGGGCTCGCTATAATCGCCTGTCGTGGGACCGCCAGGGCGGACCGGGTGGTCGTACGGGTGTTGGCTCGCGTCAGGCCTATTCGACACTGTTCGCGAACGGCCCAGATGACATCGGCCCGAACGGTTTCTCGGGCCTTCTCGACCCGAACCGCGTTCAGGTTGGCTCGCAGAGCACCAACCCGGCGATCAATGATCGCTATGCATTCAACAGCGATTTCACGGCCACCGCCCACCTCACGCCGACCAACGAATTCGCCGCGGAAGCCATCTGGCACGCCGACAATTTCGACATCAAATATCTCGGCGGGTACGTCTATTATAACTACAACCTGCAAGACGATCAGGATGGCTCCCCGATCAAGCGTTATACGCACCAAGGCAACTACTATAACCGCCTGATCGAGTCCGAACGGATCTCGGATTATACGGAGAACCGCGCTTGGTTCTCGAACGAGATCAACTTCCTGTCGACGTGGGATGGTCCGCTGCAGGTGGTGGCGGGGCTTTATCAGTATCAGGAGAACTACACGCAGACCGTGTTCGTCGGGAATGCGGTTGATCCGGGTGGGCCGGTTTATGGGCTGAACAACCTGCTGGCGTTTGGCGATGACCTGTCGACGCCGCTGGTTCCGTTGCCGATCCTGCCGACGCGGACGGGTAGGACGGCGGCTTCGGGGACGCCGGTGGGTGAGTCGCTGGTCCTGTTCACGAGCAACCAGAACCTGAACAACGCCTACGGCGCGTTCATCCAGAGCGACTACCAGATCAACGATCAGTGGAAGCTGACCGCCGGCCTGCGCTGGTCGACGGATCGGCAGCGTGGCCGCGAGTATGCGCGCTACGTGAACCATTACGTCGTCGAAGAGTCGCTCGAGAACGGGTTCCTCGATGTGGTCGGGCCGGGCCTGCTTGGCCTTGTCACCGCCATCATCCCGCCGCGCGTCGATCTGACGAGCGAGCTTGGTGGTGTTGACCCGGCGACGGGGCAGGTGGGCCGTGGCGTTCTGAACGCCAACCCGACCAGCACGGATCGTCAGGAACAGGTCGGCATCTATCTCGACGCCGCAACCGGCAACCGTTACCGCGACCTGGCCGCGAGCTGGGAAGAAGTCACGGGCGTGCTCGGCATCGACTGGACGCCGGATGACGACACCCTGATCTACGGCAAATACAACCGTGGCTACAAACCCGGTGGTCTTGGCGCCCAGGACGTTTACGCGCTGCTGCAAGCAACGCCGTACACGGACCAGGAGCTCGTCGACGCTTACGAGATCGGCTTCAAGCGCGACTGGAAAGACTGGTACCTCACCACGAACGCCGTGGCGTTCCTGTACGACTACAAAGGCTATCAGGTTCCGAACGGCGTCGTGCCGGTCGATCCGGATGGTTCGGGTCCGCTGGTGCGTCCGCTTCCCTACACCTCGTATGTGAACCTGCCGGAGACCACGATTTCGGGCTTCGAGCTTGAGACGATGTGGTACCCGACCGACAGCCTGCGCTTCATCCTGAACTATGGCTTCACGAACCCGGAGATCGGCACGTCGCCGGCGCTGGTTCACGGCCTTGATCCGTATGCCATGGACCCGGCGGCGCAACCGCTTGGACCGCCGGCCGATTCGGATCCGGATACGTGCGGCGGCCCGGCCTGCCTTGGTCAACAGGGTCAGTCGGTGGAGGGCAACCTTCTGCCCTACAGCCCGAAGCACAAGGTCGCGCTGAACACGACCTACACCTGGGACTTCGAAGACGGCTCCAAGATCGATGCCTCGGTCAGCTATTTCTGGCAGGACATCTCGTTCACCTCGATCTTCAACCGCAGCTACACGAAAGTGCCGAGCTTCGACCAGACGGACGGACGCGTGAGCTGGACCAACGCTGATGGCAACATCACGCTGATCGGCTGGGTGAAGAACGTGTTCGACGAAGTGCAGTGGGAAGTCGACGGTGTCGACGCCAGCCTGCGCGAAGGCCTGAACAAGGAAGTTGCGCCGACGCTGTGCGAATCGACGCCTGCCACGACTGCCCCCGCGGGCGGCCGTCCGGCGACATCGTGCTACACGACCTCGGAACAGCTTCGCCTGCCGCGCTCGTTCGGCGCCGAACTGCAGATCCGCTTCTAGTCTTCTGTCGCCGACAGCAATCACGCCGGCCCTTCACGGGGCCGGCGTTTTTGTTTGGGGCGATGCGCTTGCTGCCCCGCGAATTGGATATCGGTCTCTCCCTCGAAACCTGCATCACCCACGCTTGTGATGCTGGCCGTAGTGAAGCGGAGAGCCGGGACGCATTGAGAGGCTGTCGTGCTTGCGGAATGGGTCGCGGTTAGCCTTCTCAAGGCCCCATACATTGCGACTGCCTCTAGATCATTTTGGCGGTGCTTCATTAATCCACGCGCCAATCGCGGCCCCCACCGCTCCGACGACGGAGATAGCAGAGTTCTGCAAGATCATCGGCAGGGCTTGTGACTCGTCTGCGACAGCTGGAGACCACACACCGAAGAACATATTCGCGAGCAACAACCCCTCAAGAATAAAGAATACCAGGAAAAAACTTAGCGCAGCTTTTCTTGTCTTCTGTTTCTTTTCGCCGGTTGACATGTGCCCCTCATCGCGCCGCTCTAATGATTACGTTTCCCCCGAGCACGCCGCAATCGCCGCAAGTATCCTGCCTTGCTGAGACTGTCGTCCCGGACCACGCGAGGCCTTCCTTCCGTCTGCATTCTCGCCCGGCGACGCCGTGTCAGACGCGGATATTATTGGGGAAGTTGCATGCGGGTTTGCTACGATACAAAGCATGTCAAACGAGAGAGCGGCGCCCTCGGCTAACCTAACCTGTGAATGCAGTAGGTTATCGCGTGTGGGAGCGATCGGGCGGCGATGGGACCATCCGTAGTCAGCCAAAACCTAAGTACCTTATTTGAAAGGTGGCGCTCTTTTAGCGTGCGCCTGGATCAGCTCGTCGATTTGATTCGAGAATGTTGGCGTTGCTCGTCTCAAACGTCGCATCAAGTCCCAGTCTAGGTCGTTTCCGCTTGCGCTCGTTGTTTTTGCAAACGTCAAAGACACGCCGCGTTCACGCGCCAAATCAAGCAGGAGCAAATTATAAACCACCCTCGATCCATCGGGGATTTCAATAGCATCCATTTTTCTGGCGGCGTCACCCAAGCCGCCTTCGCTGAGTTGCCCCAACTCTCGCTCAACGAGGAGGTGCAACATCAAAAGGTTTGCCGCATCTCCTGCTGATACGGCATCTTTCGACACCAAACTGGCCTGTCCGGCCGCCTTCAGCATTTCGTTGGCGTGCTTCGATCCAACATCGAAATATGCATCAAGTAGTTGGCGCGTATTCACAAATCAAATTCCCAAAAAGCCGCCCAGCCAAAAACGCCCTCTTAGCGTTCTTCGGGTGGTGGCGGCGGGTTGCTTCGCTCTTATGGAAGTTCGGCCTACGGAGTTTCCGGGGCGCAGGCTTTCTGCTTTTTCCATTCGGCTTCGCGTTTCTTCCAGTCGGCTTCCATTGCCTTGCGCCATTTCACGCGCAGGGCGGCGGGGCGTTCGGGGTAGCGGTCTTCGAGGACGGCGGCGGTGACGATGCGGTCTGAGCGGAAGGAGCGGAAGTCTTTCCGCGTTTCGCACCAGGCGCAGATGATGCGCGTGGTTTCGTAATAGCCGAGCAGGATGGGCCAGATGACGCGCTCGGTCGGGCGGCCTTCGGCGTCGCGATAATCGAGCTTCATCTTGCGCGCGCCGTTGATGGCGTTGCGGACGACGCCGAGGTCGATGGCGTCCTTCATGCGATCCCAGGCGGGGACGACGCGGTGGGCGGGGTCGTCGATATAGGGGCGCAGGCGTTCAGGGATGCTGGCTTCGATTTTCGCGAGCAGGTCGCGCGCGGCTTTCGACAGCTGCGGGTCGCCGCGATTGATGACCCATTGCGCGCCGAGGACAGCGGCTTCGATCTCGTCGGTGGTCAGCATCAGGGGCGGCATGTCGAGGCCCTTGTCGAGCACGTAGCCGATGCCGGCTTCGCCCCGGATGGGGACGCGCTGGGCGAGGAGGGCGGCGATGTCGCGATAGACGGAGCGCTTCGAGGTCTCGAGTTCGGCGGCCATCGCGTCTGCGGTGACGGGTTTCTTCGAGCGGCGCAGGATCTGGATGATCTCGAAAAGACGGTCTGCCTTGCGCATGTTTTCGTCCCTCCCTTCCATGCTGACAGGATGCTGTCAGCAGGCGTCTGGCAGGTATGTGTCATCAGGCTCGGACAGGCAAGCCGGACAACAACGAAGGGGACACGATCATGATCACGCTTTCCGGCTTCGGGCCCAATTTCGGACTTCCAGAAGTCAGCCCCTATGTGACCAAGACCGAAGTGCAGCTGCGGATGGCTGAGCTCGAGTACGAGAAGCATCCGGGCAATCCAGCTCAGGCGCCGAAGGGGCAGCTGCCGTTTATTGATGACGGCGGCAGGTTGATCGGCGACTCAAGTTTCATCCGCATGCATCTCGAGCGCGAGTACGGCATTGATTTCGATGCGGGGCTTTCTCCGGTGGAGCGCGCGACGGCGCTGGCGATCGAGTTGATGATCGATCGCGAGTTGGCGCCGGCGTTCACGTATTTCCGCTGGCTGGTGCCCGCGAACTTCGAGAAGGGGCCTGCGCAGTTCTTCAATGGCGCGCCGACGGAGCATCGCGAAGCCATCAAGAAGGACGTGCTGGAGCGGGTGCGGGCCGGATTCATGGCGCGGGGCATTGCGCGTCACAACGAGGTGGAGATCACCTTGCTGGCCGAGCGTTCGCTTGATGCGCTGGAAGTGTTCATTGGCGACAAGCCGTACCTGATGGGCGACCAGCCGTGCGGCACGGATGCGTTTGTGTTCGCGACGCTGGCGGGCGCGATGACGCCGTTCTTCGACACGCCCGTGCGCGATGCGGCGATCAGCCGGCCGCGCCTCGTCGCTTACGTCTCCCGGATGATGGACCGCTTCTATCCGGAGTTTGAATGGGATGCCGGGATCAACCCGGCCAGACAGGCGGCGTAAGACCGCATCTTCCCCGACAAGCCGGCGTGAGACCGGCAAGCCAGACCTGCAATGTACGGCGGCCATCATCCCGGAGAAGGATGGGGCCGCTGATTTGTTTTTGAGTGGGCAGTTTCGCGCCTGCGGCTCAGATGGTGGGCACGCCCTCGTCCTTCGGCGGACGTACGCTTCGCGTGCTGCTCAGGATGAGGGCTAGTTCCCGCTAGCGCGTCACGATCGGGAAGGCGGGGTTGGGTGGGTCCATCCATTGGGAGAGTTTGAGGAGGGCGGCGGGGCTGCCTTCGATCTTTGCTGCGCCGCTGGCGATCTTGGGGGGAAGCGGCTGGCCGCCGAAGATGGAGCCGAGGAAATCGGCGCGGGTGAGGGTGAGCGTAGCGTCGACGGGCGTGGGGGCGGCGATTTCTTCGTGGATGAGAACGCCGTTGGCGATGGTGATGTAGGTGCGTTCGTTGCTGTCGGAGAGGACGAAGGCGAGCTTGAGAGTCTGGCCCGCGGATTTTTCGGCGTTGAGGCGGACGGCGAGGAGATCAATCAGCGCGCCCATGGGCAGGTTGGCGAGTGTGGCCATCTGCGAGGCGGGATTAGCGCGCGGGGCGGCGACGCCGGAGCGAAGTTCCTGCGCGCCGGTGAGATAGATGTTGCGCCAGAGGGAGTTTTCGGTTTGCCAGCCGAGCTGGTCATAAGCGCGGGCGAGCATGGTCTTCGCTGTTGTGTCGGTGTTGTCCGACATGACGGCGTGGTTGAGGAGTTCGGCGGCCCAGGCGTAATCGCCCTTGTCGATGGCGGCTTGCGCGAGCTGCTTTACGCGGTCGGCGCCGCCGAGGGCTTCGACGTAACGCTTGCCCGTATCGACGGGCGGGACGGGGGCGAGGTTGGACGGGTTGGCGTCATACCAGCCCATGTAGAGCTGATAGACCGCGCGGCTGTTGAACGAGAGCGAGCCGTAATAGGGGCGGTCGTACCATTCGCGGTCGAGTTCGGCGGGAAGTTTGAGGCGCGTGGCGATCTCGTCGCCATTGAGGCCCTGGTTCATCAGGCGGACGGTCTGGTCGTGCAGGAAGGCGTAGGCGTCGCGGTGCTTGCCGAGATAGTCGCGGAGTTCGGCGTTGCCGAAGCGCGGCCAGCCATGGCTGGTGATCAGGATATCGCTGTCGCCGAAGAGGCGGAGGGCTTTGGTGAGGCCTTCGGCCCAGACCTTGGAGTCGCGCACGACGGCGCCGCGCGGGGTAAGGATGTTGTGCTGGGTGGCGTTGGCGTTCTCCGCCATGTCGATGATCTTCCAGTCCGGGAAGTGAACGTTCATCTCGGCGGGGGCTTCGGTGCCGGGGGTGAACTGGAAGACGAGCTTCACGCCGTCGATGGTGAGCGTCTCGCCGGTGGCGGCGATCTCGCGCGTGGGCGGTATCAGCGAGGCTGTGCCGGTGGAGAGCGCGGGGCCGATGCCGGCGCTTACGAGGCCATCGACGCCCTTCGGGATCAGCACGCCGAACTGGTACATGGCGCGGCGCTGCATGGCGGGGCCGGCGATGACGTTCTCACCCACGGCAGCTTCGAGGAAGCCTTTGGGAGCGATGACCTGAACCTTGCCGGCGCGGACGTCAGCGAGCTGGATCAGGCCCGCGGCGCCGGCGAAGTGGTCGGTGTGGGAGTGGGTGTAGATCACGGCGACGACGGGGCGGGCGCCGAGCTGTTCGTTGGCGAGATCGAGCGCGGCCTTCGCTGTTTCGATGGAGCCGAGCGTGTCGATGACGATCCAGCCGGTTGCGCCTTTGACGAAGGTGATGTTGGCGATGTCGAAGCCGCGGACCTGCCAGATCGTGTCGCTGACCTTGAACAGGCCGTGCTTCGCCATGAGCTGACCCTGGCGCCAGAGGCTTGGGTTTACGGTGGACGGGGCGTCGGTCTTGAGGAAGTCGAAGGCGGCGAGATTCCAGACCGGCTGGCCCGTAGCGGTGGTGATGAGCGGGTCCTTGCGGGTGGCGATGAAGCCGCGCTGGGCAAAGTCGAAGTCGCGCGTGTCCGAGAAGGGGCGTTCGGCGCGGACCTGCTCGTGGATCGCCTTCGTGAAGGCGGATGGGCCGCTCGCGCTTTCCTGAGCGGGGGCTTCGGATGTGGCGCAGGCGGCAAGGCCCAGCGCGCCAAGTATTGCGTACAGTTTCGATGTCATCGCGTCCTCCGGCCCGTCTCCAGCGTGATAGGAGCGCGCCAGGGAGCGGTCCATCGCGAAGTTCGGGTTACCCAGCGCCCGCAGGCATGCTGGACGGGCGCGGCGAGGCGATCCATGCTGCGCGCTAGAGGGCGAGGGAGACTTCCATGGAACAGGCATTCATGCCGGCGCTGATCGGCGCAGTGGCGACGGCGGCTGTGCTGATCATCTTCATCGTGTTCCGCAAACCGGTGAAGTGCGAGAAATGCGGCGCGGAGCAGCCGAAGGTGCGCCAACCCAAGAACATGGATCAGGCCATGTGGGGTGGGAACACCTGCGTGGGGTGCGGTGCGGAGCTGGATGCGCGTGGACGCGTGAAGAAGGGCTAGGCCTTCAGGCGTTCCGTGCGTTGCGGGTTGTTGGCGTTGAGCCAGGCATCCGTCATCGGCGTGAGCCAACGGCAGGCGCTGTCGATGAAGACGAGCGCTTTCATCGCGTCCGGCGAGGGGCGGGTGGCCATGGCGTAGGCTTCCGCAAGATCGCGCGTGCGGCCCGGATAGTTCAGCGTGAACAGATCGCGGCGCAGGTCGAGGTCTTCGGTGTAGATCTGCTCGCGCTCCATCACGAGGGCGAAGGAGGCGGCGAGGACGGCGTGGCCAGCGTCCATCGCGGCGGCGCGGACGCGGTCGGGCGAGCGGGCGGCGGCGAGGCGGCCGGCTGCGTTCAGCATGCGGGGGCGGAAGCCAAGAATGTCGCCATTCATCGACGCGGTGTCGATGCGTTGCGGGGCGAGCATGCGCGTCATGTTGCGGCCGGCGACGCAGACCGAGTTGACGGCGAGGCGGAAGCGGGCGGGCGAGAAGGCGCCGTCGGTGGTGAAGACGTCTTTCCAGTTGAACACAGCGACCGCGACGCGGCCGATGCGCGGATGACGGCGGCGGATTTGCGCGGCGACAGCGGATTCCCAGCTCTCATTGCTGCGGGCATCGGACGCGCCGAGGCGCAGCAGGACGAAGAACGCGGCGCCGCCCGGACGGCCACGCGCGGCTGGGCCTGAAAGGTAAACGGAGTGAAGACGATCGCCGAAGCGTTCGAGGGCCACGTCAGCGGCTTCTTCAGCGGCTTCGAGCGCGGGTTGGGCGACCTGTTCGCGCGCTATGGCGGCGTTGGTTACCCGCCCCCAATGATCCTGCGGCCAGAACTCGCCGCGCAACCGAACCGTGTGGCCCATACGCTACTCCCGTCCGCGCCCGGTTTCCCGCGAGGGTGATCCGAGCCAAACCTCCCGTACCTCCGTGCGGATCCGCGTTAACGCGGACGGCCGCACAGCTGTTGCCGTAAACAAAACGTTAAGTGAGGCGCGCGCGCTTGCAAGGAGATTCGTCTGCTCAGGCGCCAATAAAGATGTGGTTGGCTGCCGCGCCGGGCGTTCACAATCGTTAACGGTGAGACGACGGGCCGACATGCAGCACTCCGCGTTGGCGGAGCAGGCGGGAGCGAAGGCTCCGCACGTCAGACGCAGCAAGATAGGCGCCGTGCTGTGTTTACAATTCGGCGGAAGGCGCCGATGCGCAGCCCTAGTTCAGACGCAATGGGCTTAAGGCGTAATCGGAATTCCGGGCGTTGTGCGCCTTCAGGCGACCTTGCCGCGTCCAAGCCGCTTGTCGACCACGCGCACAAGGCCTTCGACCAGGTGCTCGCGTTCGCGGTGTTGTGCGCCGGACAGCATGCCGAGCGTGTGCATGGCGTTGATATGCGTGGTCATGACTTCAGGGTCCGGCACGCCGTTCGCGCCGATCGCAGTTATGTAACGGCCGAGGGAGCGGGCGGCGGCGCCCAGCATGATGTCCTTGGTTTCGTCGGCCATGCCCTCGGTTTCCTTGGTGGCCGAGTAGATGTCGCGCAGCTTGCGGCGGTCGCCGGCGGTCAGGCCAAACGACAGCTCGCTTAGCTTGGTGACGCATTTGCGCACGGCGACGCGATTTGTTTCCTGCTCCCAGGGCAAGGCGCCGGGCATGTCGTCGGTGGGGTCGATGAAGCGGCGCAGCGGTCCGACATAGTCTTCGATCATGCGGCGGCGGCGGCATGGGCCGAGATATACGGCGCTGTCGATGAAGGGGCGCGGACGCTCCATCACGGCCTTGATGCGCACCTGCATGGCTTGAGCGGTGAACGGGCGGACGAGCATTTCGTCGACGCCGCTGGCCTGTGCTGCATCGAGGAAAGTGCGGGTCGGGGTGTCGGTCATGACGATGACCGAAAGCAGGCGCGAGACGTTCTGGTAACCGCTGCGGATCAGGCGCGTGTATTCAAGGCCCGACAGCTCCGGCAGGCGGGATGTGGTGATGACGATGCGGGGCTCGTACTCGACGGTCAGCTCGAGCAGCTCCTTGCCGTCGTTGGCGTGGAGGATCGAGTAGTAGCCGAGCGAGCGCAGCACGTCGGCCACGAGATTGCGCGTGTGTGAGACCGCGTCGGCCACGATGATGTGGTTGGTCTTTATCAGCGTCGACATTGGCAGCCCTTGTTCCCCCGGTCTCACGCCGTCGCGCGTGGTCCCGCCGTCACCGCAGCGTTTGCGGACAGTGACTGGATAACAGGTGTTGGTTGAGATCGTGCGGGCATGACCTGCGCAAACCCTGCAACGCCATTCACGTCTCGTTAGGAGGTGTTACCGGCGAGGGGTTATTCGAACACGATCTTCGGTTCAGGCTTGTTCGGAGAGGCTGCCAGGGCCTCGCTGATCGCTTCGGCGAGCAGGCGGAAGGCTTCGGCTGCGTTGCCGTCGCCTGCGGCGGCCGGAACGCCGGCGTCGCCGCCTTCACGCAAGGCGGGAAGGATGGGCAGGGCGCCGAGGAAGGGTACGCCCTGTTCGCTGGCCGTGCGCTGCGCGCCGTCCTTGCCGAAGATGTAGGCGCGCGAACCGTCTGACTGTTCGAACCAGGCCATGTTCTCGATGACGCCCAGCACGGGGACCGATGTCTTGCGGAACATGCCGACGCCGCGCCGCACATCGGCCAGCGCCACTTCCTGCGGCGTCGAGACAATCACGGCGCCGTCGAGCGGGAGTTTCTGCACGAGCGTGAGCTGGACTTCGCCGGTGCCCGGAGGCGTGTCGATGAAGAGGATGTCGAGGTCGCCCCAGTCGGTGTCGTTGATGAGCTGCGAGACGGCGGACATTACCATCGGGCCGCGCCAGACGACGGCCTGATCGGGATCGACCAGATAGCCGATCGAGATGGTGGCGACGCCGTGCGCCATCACCGGCTTCATCTTCTTGGCCGCTGTGAGTTCGGGGCGGATGCCGACGGTGCCGAACATGGTGGGAAGCGAAGGACCGAAGACATCCGCATCGAGCAGGCCGACGCGCAGGCCTGATCTTGCGGCGGCGACGGCGAGGTTGGATGCGACGGTCGATTTGCCGACGCCGCCCTTGGCCGACGCCACGGCGACGATGGCGCGTGCGGGCCGTGTGACCGCGGGGGCGGGCGCAGGCGCTTGCGGTTTGATCTGCGGGCGCGGGGGCGGGGCGACCGTGCGGGCGCCGGTTGTGGCTTCGGCTGTGAGGACGGCGGTTACGGCGGTTACGCCATCGACGCGCGCCACCGCATCCTCGGCCGCCTTGCGCAGCGGCTCGTCGGCGGCGCCGACGCCGGTTTCAAGGACGAAGCCGATCTTGCCATCTGGCCGTACGACGAGGCCTGCGACGCGGCCGGATGCGCTGAGGCCCTTGCCCGAGATGGGGTCGGCGATGCTGTCGAGCGCCGCGCGTACGGAAATTTCGAGGGCAGACGGCATGGGCTCTCCAGCTTGGGAGGCGCCTAGTTCTGCTTACCGCGATCCAGCTTCTGGAAGATCATGTTGCGGAATGCGCGAGCCAGGTAAGGCGCCTGCCGGGGGTCCTTTAGCACGACCCACGAGGCGCGGAAGACGTTGCGGGTCTTGAGGGCATCGATCAGGTCCACCCAGGAAATGCGGCAGCGGGCGATGAGACGGTGGCGGCGCACCAGTTTTGCGTCGGCCGGGCTGATAAGTTTCGATTCAAGCAGGCGATCGTTTGCGGCTTCCAGTTCGACCAGGTCGCGGCGGGAATGGTTCCATGACAGCGATTGCATGCGCATGACGCTGATATAGCCCGTCCACGGGATCAGGCGCATCCGGCCGCCAGCGAGGAGCGTGCGGGCGTAGATGTCGAAATCCTCGCCCAGACGCATCCGTTCGTCATAGCGGATGGCGTGGGCGTCGAGGAAAGCCCGGCGCATCATCGGCTTGAGGAAGCCCATTTCGCGGCGGCGGGTGTTCGACTTCGCGATGCTGGATTCCATGAAGTAGGTGAAATTGACATCGACCGGCGTGTTATCATTGCCGATGAACCACATGGTTTCAGCGGTGGAGGCGGGGGCGCCGTCCTTCAGCTGCATCAGGTCGTCGGCGATGAGATCGTAGCCCTTGTCGGCGAGCGCCATCAGGCCGCGCAGGCGGCCGGGCTCGAAGTAATCGTCGCTGTCGAGGATGGTGATCCAGGGGGCCTTGCTGGCCGCGATAGCCGCGTTCCGGGCGGCGGAGGGGCCGCCATTCCTGTCCAGAGCCAGGACAGTCAGCCGACCGGTTCCGTCGTCGGCGGCGCGGGCGGCGGCGAGGGTGGCGCCGTCATCGTTCGAGGCGTCGTCAACCACGACGACTTCGGCTGCTTCAGGCTGGGCGAGGGCGGAGGCCACGGCGCGGCCGATCGTGCCGGCGGCGCGCCACGCGGCGATAACCACCGTTACGTCGCGACCTATGGTCTCGTTAGCGGTCGCTGGCGCTTCAGCGCTGGAGGGGGTCGAGGGTCTGGCTAGCATGCGTGATCCGGCTGCAAGAAAGCCGCCAGCCCTGATGATTCGCCGGTTTACGGCCTGACCGGCAAGTAATGCCGGTTACCATAACTGCGCGGTCCAAGTCCTGCACCAAGTCATGACGGTGGTGAATCACGGTTTTGTCAGTGCCCGGGCAAGTCGCTTGATGGGTGAAACTGTCTTATCCGCCAGCCTTGAAGCCGCTTTAATGCGGGCTCAACTACTGGAGGACACAAATCCCCAGACACGACCACTCAGGAGGACGGGCCTATGCCCTGGAACGACAACAAGGGCAGCGGCGGGGGCGGAGGCCCCTGGGGTGGCGGCAACAACAACAATAATGGCGGCGGCGGCGGCGAAAGCCCGTGGGGCAAGCCCGGCGGCGGCAACAAGCCCGGCGGCGGTTCCGGCGGTGGTGGCGGCGGCGGCAACAAGGATCGGCCGGACCTCGAGGAGACCCTGCGCAGGATGCAGGAGCGCTTCAAGCGCAAGGACGGCGGCGGCAGCTCGGGCGGTGGTTCGGGCGGCGGCGGCGCATTCGGCCGTGGCGGACGCGGGCTGGGCGCGACGGGCCTCATCATCATTCTCGCCATCGGCATCGTCGGCTGGCTGTTCACCGGGATCTACCAGGTGAACGAACAGGAGCGCGCCGTCGTGCTGCGTTTCGGGACATTCCATCGCTATGAGGAGCCGGGCTTCAAGATCCGGCTGCCCAACCCGATCGAGCGTCACATCATCGTGCCGGTGAACACCGAGATCCGTACTGAGATCGGCGGCACGAATGTCGCCAACCTGATGCTGACGGGCGACGAGAACATCATCGACATCGACTTCGTCATCAACTGGCGCGTCTTCGAACCGCGCGACTACCTGTTCAAGGTGGTCGACGTGGAGGGCGGCGATCCGAACAATCACGTGCTGATCGAGCAGATCGGCGAGAGCGCCATGCGCGAAATCGTCGGCACCTCGGCATTCGAGCCCATCACCACGACGGGCCGGACGGTTGTGGAAACCCGCGTGCGCGACCTGATGCAGCAGACCCTGAACAGCTATCAGGCCGGCGTCGAGATCATCTCGATCTCGCTGCGAGGCGCTTCGGCGCCCGAGGAAGTGGTCAGCGTACAGCGCGAAGTCTCCAGCGCCGAACAGGACAAGGCCAAGCGCGAGGCGGAAGCCATCGCTTACCGCAACAAGGTTGTCCCGGAAGCCGAAGGTCAGGCGCAGCGGATGATCCAGGAAGCCGAAGGTTACAAGGCCGCCTCCGTCGCCAACGCGCGCGGTGAGGCCGATCGCTTCAACCTCGTCTATGACCAGTATCGCTCGGCGCCCCGTGTGACGCGCGAACGCATGTTCCTAGAGACGATGGAAAAGGTGATGGGCCGTACGGACCAGATCATCCTCGACAACAAGTCAGGCGCCGTTCCGATCCTGCCGCTTGACCAGCTGCGCGGCCGCCAACAGCCGCAGGGGCAATAACCATGCAGAGGCTCATCATCATCGGCGGCGTGGTCGCGGCTGCGCTGATCGTCATCCTGGCCAACGCGTTCTACATCGTCTCGCTTGACCAGCAGGCCATCGTGCTGCGCTTCGGCCAGTACCAGTATGCTGTGAATGCGGACGGATCGCCCCGCGGCGCCGGCCTGCACTTCAAGGTGCCGGTCGTCGAGAACGTGATCTATTACGACAAGCGGAACATGGGTTTCGATCTGGAATCGGCGGAGATCACCGCAGCTGACCAGCAACGCCTGAACGTCGACGCCATTGCGCGCTGGCGCATCAAGGATCCGACCCAGTTCTTCCGCGCCGCCAGCACGATGGACAACGGCCTTGCCCAGCTCCGCCTGCGTTTCAACGCGGCGCTGCGCGGCGAGCTCGGCAAGGTGTCCCAGCCCGACATCATCTCCGGCCAGCGGGCCAGCGTGATGCAACGCATCAAGACCTCGCTGCAGTCGAACATGACGACGCTGGGCATCGAGATCATCGACGTCCGGATCCGTCAGGCCGACCTGCCGGAAGCGAACTCGCAGCGCGTGTATGAGCGCATGAAGTCGCAGCTTCAGCAGAAGGTGAACCAGTACCGCGCCGAAGGTGAGGGGCTGTACCTCTCGATCGTCGGTGAAGCGGACAAGCAGGTGGAAGTCATTGTCGCCGAAGCCAACCAGAAGTCGCAGGTCCTGCGCGGTGAGGGCGACGCCGAGCGGAACAAGATCTACGCGGCCGCCTATGGCAAGGACCCGGAGTTCTTCTCCTTCTATCGTTCGCTCGAGGCCTATGACAAAGCCATCAAGTCCGGCACGCCGTTCGTGATGTCGCCGGACAGCGACTTCTTCAAGTACTTCAAGAGCAGCACGGTTCGCTGATCGTCTGAACATGGGATAGCAGGCAGGCCCGCTCTCACGAGCGGGCCTTTCTGTTTCCGGGGCGTGCATTGCCGGAGCTGCCGTCAGGCCCTAGATTCAGGGGGTCAGCGCAAGGCTCGCCCATGACTGCTTCTTCTCTCGATTTCACGGATGCGGAACTGGACGAAGCGCGCCGCATGAATCGCCAGCTGCGGTGGGCGCCGCGTTTCCGTGCGCCGTCGCGGCTTGGCAAGATGATGATCCAGACGATGCTGGGCGCGCAGGCCTTCGTGCCTCATGGCGTGGCGGGCGTGACGACGTCCACGCGCCGCATCACGTGGAAGGGTCACAGCGTTTCGATCCGCGTCCTGCGGCCGGCCGGGGACGTGCGCGGCGTCTATGTCGATTACCATGGTGGCGGCTGGGCGATTGGCACGGCGGCGATGGATGACCGGGTGAACGCACGCATCGCGGCGGATTGCGGGCTGGTGGTGGTGAGTGTCGATTACACGACGCTGCCGGATATCGATCTGCCCGGCATGATTGCCCAGTGCGCGGCCGCGGGCGATTGGGCTTTCGAGCATGCGCGGGAAGAGTTCGGCGCGATCGACATGTTCATTGGCGGAGAGTCGGCCGGCGCCCATCTGGCCGCCTGCACGCTGCTTCGCTTGAGGGATACGCGCGGGGATTTTGCGCGGCTGCGCGGCGCGGTTCTGTTCTATGGTCCGTATGATCTGTCATGCACGCCAAGCGTGCGTGCGGCGCCGCGCGATACGCTGGTGCTTGATGGGCCTGCGATGACGACGGGGCTGGCGAAGCTGCTGCCGGGCAAGAGCGAGGAGGGGCGGCGTGATCCCGCCTTCTCGCCGCTCTATGCGAATCTCGCCGGCCTGCCGCCCGCAGTGTTGCTGTGCGGCACGATCGATCCGCTGATCGATGACAGCGCGCTGATGGGCGAGCGCTGGACGGCGGCGAATGGCAATGCGCGTGTAATCGTCGTTCCAGATGCACCGCACGCATTCAATCGCTTTCCCACGCGCGTCGCCTCGCGCACCAACGCGTTTGTACGCGGCTGGATCGATGCACGCCTGGCCGACAGCGCGACTGTCGCAAGGGCAGCGGAGTAGTCGGCGCGGACGCCGGTTCTACGTTCGGTTCTCGCAGAGATATTGAGGCGAGGCAGGCGGCGAGGGTCTCAGGGCTCCGGCTGCTTTTCCGGCAGCTCGAGGAATTCGCGCTCGCTCATCATCGAGAATTCATCGATCAGCCATGTCTTGTCGTCGCGCTGGCTGAGTTCGATCGTGTAGGCGTCGCCGGCAACAGTATCGCCGACCTGGAAAACCGCGCTTTGCCTGTCATAGCGTGGACCAAAGACCTTGCCGCCATCGCGCGCGAGAAGTTCGACCATCTCGGGCATGAAGATGCTTTGATAGGCCTCGCTGCTGGGGCCGTCGGCCAGTGCGTTCTTCACGGCATCGATGTTGACCTGATCGACAAGCGGCAACATGCGGGCGAGATCGCGGGCGTTGTAGGCCTCCACGAATCGTCGGGCGACCGACGAGGGGTCTTTCATGTTGACCGGCGTTTCGCCGCTGCAGGCAGCCACCAGCAACGCGCACAGGGCGACAAGTCCGCGCAACGCTAAAGCCATGACGGTTTGGCGAAGGGCAGGTCGAGATCGTGCGCCACGGCGGCGTGCGCGATCTTGCCCTCGGCCACGTTGAGCCCTTCAGCCAGGTGCGGATCGGCTTTCAGCGCGGCTTTTGTGCCCTTGTTGGCAAGGTCCAGTGCGAAGGGGAGCGTGACGTTGTTGAGCGCATAGGTGGACGTGCGCGGCACGGCGCCCGGCATGTTGGCGACGCAATAGTGCAGGATGCCGTCGACTTCGTAGATGGGGTCGTCGTGCGTGGTCGGGCGCGAGGTTTCGAAGCAGCCGCCCTGGTCGATGGAGATGTCCACCAGCACGGCGCCGGGCTTCATGTTCTTCAGGTGGGCGCGCGTGATGAGTTTGGGCGCGGCGGCGCCGGGGATCAGGACGGCGCCGATCACGAGATCAGCTTCCATGACGGCGCGGTCGATAGCGGCCTGCGTTGCATAGACTGTATCGACAGCGCCTGCGAACTGGACGTCGAGTTCTTCAAGGCGGGGCATGGAACGGTCGAACACAGTCACGTTGGCGCGCGCGCCGTTGGCCATTTCCGCCGCATGCACGCCGGCAACGCCGCCGCCGAGGATGACCACATTCGCGGGCGGCACGCCGGGCACGCCGCCAAGCAACAGGCCGCGCCCGCGCTTCGTCTTCATCAGGGCATAGGCGCCGACATTGATCGACATGCGGCCGGCGACCTGACTCATCGGCTGCAGCAGCGGCAGGCGGCCTGCCTTGTTGGTCACGGTTTCATAGGCGATGCAGATCGCGCCGGACTTCATCAGTGCTTCGGCTTGCGGCTTGTCTGCGGCGAGGTGGAGATAGGTGAACAGCGTGTGGTGCGGCTTGAGCATCGCGCACTCGACGGGCTGTGGTTCTTTCACCTTCACGATCATTTCGGCGGTGGTGAACACGTCGGCGGCGGTGTCGAGCATGGTCGCGCCGGATTTTAAATAGTCTGCGTCGGTTGCGCCGAGGCCTAGTCCTGCGCCTGTCTGCACGAACACGTCGTGCCCGGCCCGCGTCAGCTCCATCACACTCTCTGGCGTGAGACCGACGCGATACTCCTGCGTCTTGATCTCCTTCGGAACGCCAATCTTCATGCGCCTCTCCTCAGCCGATAGGGGCGGTTATGCCAGAATCCATCGCTTAAGCGCCAGAGCGTTGCGCGGTGAGTTTTGCCTATTTTCGTTCATGGAAAGCTCTGCGACGCGCAAAACGCATCAATCGCGTGCTGGTCGCGCGCCCAGCGTCTGCAGAAACGCGCGAAGGTCCTTCACGGTTTCGTCCGGCAGTTGTTCCATTGGAAGGTGACCGCCATCCGGATAGATGGCGAGCTTTGCGCCGGGGATGGCGGCTGCGATCGCGCGTGAATCATCGGCGGGGATCAGCGCATCTTCCTCGCCCGCCATCACCAGCGCGGGAATCAGGATCGCGTGGAAATCCACGGGCGTCCACGGCTTCCCGGGCTGTGATCTTTGCGTGAGCAACACATCGCGATGTCCCTTTGCGAGGGCGAGATCGACATAGCGGTCAACCACAGCGTCGGTCACCAGCGCTTCATCATGATAGGCCGATTTGAGACCGCCCGTCGCGAACAGGCGTGGGTCGAACAGCTTGATGAACCAGTGACCCACCGCATTGTTGACGAGGCCGACGAAGAAGGGTGGCCCGCCGCGCTTGCCATCGTCACCGGGCCAGCCCGCTGCATCCACAAGCACGAGCCCGTCGAGCCTTGCCGGATGCGCCATCGCGTAGGTCAGCGAGACGGCGCCGCCCATCGAGTTTCCGGCGAGCACGAATGTCTGCACGCCTATCTGATCGGCCAATGCATCGACCAGCGCGGCGTTGCCTTCGAGTGTGGCGCGGTAATTGTCGGGCGTCTCGGTCAGGCCATGTCCGGGCAGGTCGATGGCGACGAGGCGATAGTCTGGCGACAGGCGTTCGATCCAGGGGCGCCATGCGTGAACGGACGCTGCGAAGCCATGGACCAGGATCAGCGTGCGGCCTTCACGATTGCCCTCGTCGGTGTAATGCACGCGCACGCCCGGAGATGGCTCGAAAGTGCGGGAAGCGGGCAGGCCGTAGGTCTGTCTCAGCTCGGCGAACGGAATCT
Source organism: Hyphomonadaceae bacterium (assembly GCA_036795465.1). Taxonomy (GTDB): domain Bacteria; phylum Pseudomonadota; class Alphaproteobacteria; order Caulobacterales; family Hyphomonadaceae; genus UBA7672. The sequence goes on along the minus strand of DAIRES010000003.1, from coordinate 5,703 downwards.
CGCGCGTGGCGCATCCGGCCGTCGCTCCGGCAAGAGCGAGACCGGCGACAAGCGCGGCAACGGCGTATTTGGTGGTACTGTTCAGTCCGTGTCTCCCTGATGCTTCTACGCGGGATGTTTCCTGCTGGATCAATGCGCCTGCGCGGGGCGTGCGGCAACTCGGCACGGAGCCGCCGTCGCGTAATCCGCTAGGTTTTGACGGTTGGTGGGGACATTGGGGGAAGTGCCGTGATCATACCGGGCCACGTTGCCCCTTTGCGCGCGATGCTGGCGGGCCGCCCCGCCGTGTGGGGTCTCGGCGTTGTGTTCGCCGGAAGCTGGCTCATTGCTGCTTCGTCGTGGGTGTCAGTGCCCATGCACCCCGTGCCGATGACCTTGCAGACGTTTGCGATCCTGCTTGTGGCTGGCGTGGCGGGCGCACGACTGGCGGTGGCCAGCGTCATTACCTGGCTGGCGCAGGCTGCGCTTGGCCTGCCGCTGCTGGCTGATGGGGCGGGTGGACTGGATCCGTTTTCGGGACCGACTGCGGGCTATCTGGCGGGCTTCGTTATCGCGGCCTGCCTGTGTGGGTGGTTGGCGGAGAGGCCGGGGCTGCGCGGCTGGCTCGCCATGGGGATTATCTTTCTGATCGGGCACGTCGTAATTCTGGGAGCGGGATGGCTTCGCCTGTCCTGGCTGATCGGGGAACAAGACGCGTGGAGTGGCGGTGTCGAACCGTTCCTGATTGGCGCCGTGATGAAATCCGCGCTGGCAGTCGTGGGCGTGAAGATCGCTGAACGCTGGGCGCAGCGCGCGGTGATCGCGGATCAGGGTTCGAATGCCTAGGCGGCTTCGATCTCGCTATCATCATTGCGCTTGTCGAGCAGTCCGCGCCGTTCGAGTTCGCCAGCGATCCATGCCGCGATGGCTTTCTGATCGACGCCTAGTTCGGTGAGCAGATCCGTGACCAGCTCCACGCCGCGCGGCTCTGCATGAGCGAGATGGGAGCGATATCCCATGCCTGCCTGGCGTACGCGCTCTGCGCCGGTTGCGACGGCGACGAAGCGTGGCGGCGATTTTTCGCCAGCGATGGGCGCTGGCGCTGCGAAGCCTGAGCCGCCCAGCACGATGGCGCGGGCGCGGGCGACGCCGATCGTTTCCATGAGCCGTGCATCCTTCGCGTCGCCAAACACGATGGCGTAGCCATCGGATGCGGCTGACACGAACCGCTCGGGCTCTGCCTCCACGGCGACATAGGGGATGTGGTGATCGCGCAGGGCGTCGGCGGCAAGGCGCGCTTCCGGCGTCATGCCGAAGACAAGAACGGGTTCTTCTTCCGCGGCGTCTGCTGCGTCCGTCGCGATGGTCCTGGAATTTTCGGCCAGCATCTTTGCGATGTGCAGGCCCAGCGATGTCCAGATCGGCGCCGCCACGAGCGTTACTGCAACCGCTGCCGTGATGACGCCTGCCCAGTTGCCCGGCATCGCCCCGGAGATCGATGCGATGCCGACGACGACCAACGTGAATTCCGATCCTTGGCTAAGCAGGAAACCCAGCTGCGTCGCGCCGGGCACGGCCCAGCCATTGAGCCGCGCGGCGGCGAACACGACGACTGTTTTCAGGATGACGATCACAAGGGCGGTCAACAGCACGGCGGGCCAGATGGCGGCCATCGCGGGCAGGTTCACGCCCATGCCGACGCTCATGAAGAACAGGCCGAGCAGCAGGCCGGAGAACGGTTTCACTTCGGCTTGCACGACGTGGCGATAGGGCGTGTCGGAAACGGCCATGCCAGCGAGGAAGGCGCCGAGCGTCAGCGACAGATCAGCTCGCGCTGTCGCGGCGCTGGCGGCCAGCACGATGAACAGCGCCACCACGGTAAAGGTCTCGCGATTGTCTGTCGCCGCGAGTGACTGGAATAGCGGGCGCACGACGAAGCGGCCGGCAACGATGGCAAGCGCAAGCGCGAGTACGGCTTTGCCGAGGATCAGCAGGGCTTCCATGCCGAGCAGTTCCGGCTTGCCGCCCAGTGAGGCTGCGAAGGTCAGCAGGAAGATGGCGACGATATCCTGCGCCACGAGCACGGCGGTTGCCGAGCGTCCCATCGGGCAACCCGGCTGGTTCCTGTCCGACAAGATGCGCGCGACAACGGCGGTAGATGAGAGCGCCAGCGACACGCCGACCAGCGCCGCCACGGGCCACGCAAAGCCGAGCAGATAGCCGATCCCGGCGAA
>DAIRES010000003.1:0-3390 GCA_036795465.1 Hyphomonadaceae bacterium | reverse complement strand
GCGGGTTGGAGGGTTTCGACCGCCGTCATGTCGTTCGCCTCCCCATTCGCCGCCCCGGCCTTGATCCCCCGTCCGGACGCCCGAAACAGAAAGAGCCGCCGCGAAACCCGCGACGGCTCTACTGTTTCCGACGGCATGGCCGTCAGGCAACCGTTATTTCAGTCCCGGCCTCCCGAAGGTTGGGCCGGAGCCGAACTAGAGGGCTTTCTTGATCGAGAAGACCACGCGGTCGTCGTAGATCGAGACGTCGTCGATGTCCGTGCCGACATAGCGCAGGTCGAAGCCGAGGCCGTAAGCGGAGTAGGTGCCGCCGACGTTCCAGGTGGTGTATTCGTCTTCACCAGCGAAGACGCCATCGGTGTCGACCGTCTGCACGCCGACGCCGCCCGACAGGCTGAGTTCCGGCGAGAAGGCGTAAGCGCCGTTCACTTCGTAGTAGAGCGCATCGCCGGTCTCGCCCGTGAATTCCGGCGAGTAGTAGAGAGCGCCGCCCAGCGTGAACTTGTCGGTCAGGGCGATCGAGGGCTTGGCGTACAGTTCCCAATAGTCGAGTTCTGCGCCGTCATCGCCCGGAGCGTTCGGGTACAGGTAGCCGAGAACGCCGACATCCATCGCGACGCCGCCGAGAGCGAATTTGTATCCGCCGTAAACGTCCAGCTCGATGCTGGAACCGAAAGCGACGTTCGAAGCCCAGGTGCCGGCGTAGAGGCCCGAGTCACCGAAGGCGACGTCGAAGCCGCCTTGAATGGCGGGGCTGCCGTCCGTCTGGGACACGCCGCGGAAGGTGTAGTCGGTCGCCAGGGCGACGTTGCCCGTGACGGTGACTTCCTGAGCGAAAGCCGGGGCTGCCGTGGCCGCCGCGATAATTCCGAATACCAAGAGGTTGCGCATTATTTTGTCCTTTTCCCCTCACGTTGAACCGACCCGCAGACGCGGCTTTGCAGGCCAGGTGCGCTGGGGCACACACCCGTCCTCGGCCACCTTTCTGGCGATTGGGCGGAGCACACCGGAAGCAGTTCAGCCAAACCGGGGCACACGCCTTCGCAACCGCACAATTTCATGACAGCCCTTGGGGCAATCGCCTGAATTTTGGGCGCCAAGCAGGCAGCCACTCGCCCGGAGGGCGTGCGATCGCACCTTGAATGACAGCCAGTTCAGGGAAGATTCGATCTGGGTGAACGCGAATCGTATGGCTGCTATTGCAGAAACGCTTCACTGGAGTCATCTGGCGGCATGAATTCACCTTCAAATACCTCAGGACTGACACAGCTCGGCGGACAGGCGGCCCAACCGGCATCACCTGACCAGGCAGTGCTCGAACGCGTGGCAAATCCTCACCCGGGCACGCTCTATCTGGCGCGCTTCACGGCGCCGGAGTTTACCTCGCTCTGCCCGGTGACGGGACAGCCGGACTTTGCCCATCTCGTCATCGACTATGCGCCCGGCGAATGGATCGTGGAGAGCAAGAGCCTGAAGCTCTATCTCACCTCCTTCCGCAATCACGGCGCCTTCCATGAGGATTGCACTGTCTCGATCGGAAAGCGGCTGGTCGATACGCTGTCGCCAACCTGGCTGCGCATCGCAGGCTACTGGTATCCGCGTGGCGGCATGCCGATCGATGTGTTCTGGCAGACGGGCAAGGCGCCTGAGGGGCTGTGGGTCCCGGATACGGGCGTTGCGCCTTATCGCGGACGCGGGTAGTTCGCGCGCATGCGCGGAACCGTTTCATCGATCTATCGCCACCCGGTGAAAGGGCTCACGCCCGAGCCGATGAACGCCGTCACGCTCGAGGCCGGCGCCTATTTCCCGCATGACCGGGAGTATGCGATCGAGGTGGGGCCTTCGGGCTTCGACCCGGAAGCGCCCAAGCACATTTCGAAGCAACGGTTCACGGTGCTGGCGCGCTTCCCGTCACTGGCTCGCATCAAGACGCGGCTCGACGATGCGAGCGGCGCTTTCCATCTGGGCGACGCGCATGGCTTCGGCGTTGAAACCCGGCTCGATACGGAAGAGGGCCGCGCCGCCATCGAGCGTTTCCTGCAGGCGTTTCTGGGCGAGGACGCGCCGGGCAAGCTTCGTGTCCTGAAAAGCCCGCAAGGCCATCGCTTCATGGATCACCCGCAGGGCTATGTGTCCGTGATGAACCTCGCCAGCGTGCGGGAAGTCGCGCGGGTGATCGGCCAGGATGTCGATCCGCTGCGTTTCCGCGCCAACATCTATATCGACGGCCTGAAGCCATGGGCCGAGGACGAGTGGGTGATCGGGCAGAAAATCAGCCTCGGATCAGCCGGGCTTACAATGTTCAAGCCAATCGTTCGATGTGTTGCGACCCATGTGAATCTCGACACGGGCGAGCGCGATATCGACATGGTCGGCCAGCTGCGGGAGCAGTTCGGCCGCGATACGCTGGGCCACTATTTCACGGTTGCCGATACGGGCGAGATTGCGCTCGGCGCGGACCTTGTTTCGTAGCGCCTACCAGTGTGGCGGCGGCGGCTCGTCGCCGGGATCGGATCCCATCGAGTTCTCTGCACTGGCCAACCGGTCTTCCAGCTTCACGATCTCGCGTGTCAGCCGGTCGATTTCCTTCCATTGGTCGGTGATCATCTTGTTCAGGTCGTCGATCGCCTCGTCCTGATGGGCGATGCGGATTTCCAGGGCGTCGAGGCGGGATGAGTCTGTCATGGGCCAATTCTAGCGCAGCTATGGCCATGGCGGAAACGCCTCCGGATGCGATGGAGCTGGGCTGCGCCATTGACGGCGCCGCCCGCAACCACACAGTGGCCTGGGGAGGGTAAGGGAAGCGCTTATGATCGGGCTTGAACGTCAGCACACGCCAATCGGCGCCGCCTTGCGTGGCGGCGCTTTCTGCGTCTGCCTCGCCCTGAGCCCGCCTCCGGTGCTTGCTCAGACAAGCCCCGCAGCCCTTCTGGATGAGGCTGGAGCGGCCGTTTCCGCTGGGCGTTATGTCGATGCCCTTGCCGCTTTTACCAGCGCCATTGCTGCTGCGCCGGATGATGCTGTCGCCCATAAGCGGCGTGCGCAGCTTTTCGACCAGCTTGGCCATTATGATCTGGCCGCTGCCGATTATCGCGTCGCGGCTAAGGCCAGCACGACGGACGCCAGCCTGCACAAGAGCCTGTGTCTCGATCTGGCTTTGGCGAACCATGATCTTGATGGTGCGCTCGCTGCCTGCAACACCGCCGTCCGGCTGGCGCCGGGCAACGTGGACGCCCTGAGTGCGCGAGGCTATCTGCAGCTTCGCCGTGGCGCCTATGCCGAGGCGGAGAAGGATTTTTCCGCCACGCTCGCCCTGTCGCCGGCGGCGCCCAGCGAAATGTTCGGGCTTGGCGTCGCGATGATCCATCTTGGCAAAGTGAAGGAAGGGCG
>DAIRES010000068.1:6444-16010 GCA_036795465.1 Hyphomonadaceae bacterium | reverse complement strand
TCGCCCGCCACGAAATTCTTCATCACAGCGCCGTTCATCACGGTCGGGTCGCGCCGCGTCGCGTAGAGAATCCAGCCGATCATGCCCGTCGTGGTCGACTTGCCCGACGTGCCGCCCACCGCGATCGATACCTTCGCGCTGTTGACCAGCTGCGCCAGCAATTGCGGGCGCGTCACCTGCGGGCAGCCAAGCTGTTTCGCGGCGACAACATCCGGCACGGTGTCTTCGACGGCGGCGGAAGTGACGAGAAGCTGTTCCTTCCGCGTAACGCCCGAGCCATCCTGCGGGTGCAGGCCGATGCCGCGTGCCTTCAGGAAATCGAACTTGCCCGCCGTCCGCCCGGCGTCGAGCGATCGGTCAGACCCCTCGACATCGTGGCCGCGCGCCTTGACGATCAGCGCCAGCGGCAACATTCCGCTGCCGCCAATGCCGCAGAAGAAGTAAGGTCCGGCGTGCTCTAGTGTATTCGGGGCGTGGGCGGTCTTTGAATCGGACATGATCCGGGTGTCTCAGCGGGTGGCGTATGGGGTCAAGTGAAAAGGTGTTCCGTATCGGGCTGGTAGCCCCCGGAACGCGCATGTCGAAATCACTGGCGCAGAAGGCGATCGAGGTCGCCGAACGCCAGTACGGCGGCCGGGTCGAGCTGCTGTTTCACCCGCAATGCTTCGAGCAGGCCGGTCATTTCGCGGGCACGGACCGGGCCCGTATCGATGCGCTGGTCGAGGTGGCAAACGATCCGGAAGTCGACGCCGTCTGGCTGGCGCGGGGCGGCTATGGCGCCTGCCGCGTTGCCGAGTATGCGATCCCGCAGCTGCACGAACATGCCCGCGGCAAGAAATGGCTGGGCTATTCCGATGCCGGCTTCCTGCTTGCCGGGCTCTACAAGGCTGGGTTCAAGCACGTGGCCCACGGGCCGATGCCGGTCGATCTGATCCGCGAAGATGGCGAGCAGGCGGTCCGGCGCGGACTGGCCTGGCTGGTTGATGGCGCGGCATCCTCGCTGGAGCGGGGCGTCACGCCTGGCCATCCGAACCTTGCCTTCAACCTTACCATTCTCAGCCAGCTTCTCGGCACGCCGCTGGAGCCGAAGCTGGAGGGGCATGTCCTGATGCTGGAAGACGTCGGCGAGTACATGTACCGCATCGACCGCTATTTCTATCACGTCACGTCGAACGCGCATGTCCGTCGCGCCGCCGGCATCCGCCTTGGCCGCTGTTCGGCGGTTCCCAAGAATGATCCCGATTTCGAACTCACCGAGGAAGAAGTCGCCCGCTTCTGGTGCGAGCGGTCAGGCATCCCCTATCTCGGTCGCGCCGACATCGGCCATGATAGCGACAACAAGGTCGTGCCTTTCGGCTAGGCTTACTGCGCCACCCAGCCGCCATCGATCGGCAGCGCCGCGCCGTTGATCTGGTTCGCCGCCTCGCCGGTAAGGAACACGGCAAGCGCCGCCACATCCGACACCTTCACGAACTCCTTCGTAGGCTGCGCCGCCAGCAGTACGTCCTTCACCACCGATTCTTCCGAAATGCCGCGAGCCTTGGCGGTATCCGCGATCTGGTTCTCTACCAGCGGCGTGCGCACATAGCCGGGGCAGATCGCATTCACGCGGATGCCGAACGTGGCGCCTTCCAGCGCGGTCGACTTGGTGAAGCCGAGAATGCCGTGCTTGGCCGCCACATAGGCGCTCTTGAACGGAGAGGCGACCAGCGCGTGGGCCGACGCGATGTTGATGATCCGTCCCCATTTCTGCTTCTTCATGTCGGGGAAGGCGAGGCGTGTGGTGTGGAAGGCCGAGTTGAGATTCAGGTTGATGATGAGGTTCCATTTCTCGACCGGGAAATCCTCGACCGGCGATACGTGCTGCACGCCCGCATTGTTCACCAGAATGTCCACCGGCCCCAGCGCTTCGCGCGTCATCGCGAACATCGCCTCGATCTGGTCGGGCTTGGTCATGTCCGCGCCTGAATAGAGGCACTTCACCTTGTAGTCGCTCTCGATCGAGGCGCGCAGCTTCTCGATCGCCGCGGCGTCGCCAAAGCCGTTTATGACAACGTTGTTCCCCGCCTCCGCCAGCGCCCGTGCGATTCCCTCGCCAATGCCGCTTGTGGAGCCGGTGACGATTGCGGTGCGAGCCATGGAGCGTGTTCCTTTTGTGCGTGGCAGTGTTGTCGCCCCGCACCGGTTACGACGCAAGCGCCGGAAGTGAACTCCTATTGCGCAGCGGTCGTGGTGACAGTCATCGCGCTTCACGCTTACTGTAACTTGGGACCGTCAAATCGGGGATTAAGGTGTTCTTGCGCGCCGCTGCAACGATCTTTCTGGGGGTGTCGGGCATTGGCGCTGCGGAGGCGTTTGAGCTCGACGCTGGCGTCTATCTATGCACCGTCGATCAGCGCGCAGGCATCGGCGCCACACATCTGGAGGATGCGGCTCCGCCAACTGCATTCTTGGATCCTAAGCCAACGGTGAAGTTCCGTATCGAAATCGCGCGAGGTCCCGGCTTCACGATCAAGGAGCTGCCCTACGACGGTCCGGGCGCTAGCCAGATGGCGTGGCACCCTCCGAATGCCGTGTTGCACAGTATCTATCGCGGCGACGGTCGGGATTTCAGCGCTGCCGAGGATCAGGCATTTCTCAGGGTCGGGAAGGATCGGCGCCCCGGTGTGATCTGGTTCTGGCATGCTGGCTTCGAGTATCCGGGCGGTGAAGACACCAACCTGTCAGTCCGAACCGGCGCGTGCAGCCGCGAAAGCTGGTTGCCCTGACTTTTTGGCCGGACGCGTCCGGCCCTCTCCTGCAAACAATATCGATTATCGAAAAAATTCTCCCGCTACTCCCTTGTAGGCGCTAAGAATGGGAGCACGTAATGTCGTAATGCGCGCCGCATCCCCCCGAGCTATCATTGGCGCGCAATCAGGGAGTCAGAAAAATGGCGGGTAGCCCGACAGCGCTTCAGTATCTCGACAAGGCAGTTGGAACGCTTCGGCAGCTTGGCCTGCTCCCCGACAAGAAGGGCGAAGTTGCGCCGGTCGTCGCCCTGTTGAACCAGATCAGCGAGCTTGAGCCGGACAAGGTCACCACCATCGCCCGCACGCTTGACCAGATGTCGGTGTTCAACGACGTCGTGCGCGAGCATATCTCGGCGATCACCGTGGGCGAGCGCTACCAGACCATCACCAACGCCTTCAACTCGATCCGCGACGACGCGAAGGATCTCGTCGATCAGTACGCTGACGGCAAGATCTCCACGATGGAGCGCCTGTCGAACACGTGGATGAAGATGACGCGCGGCGACATCGCCCAGCGCTTTGACAAGATCAAGGACACCTATCTCGACGTCCAGAAGGACACCAAGACGCAGATCGAGAAAGAGCGCCTGATCCTGGAAGCCTACATGGATTTCCGCGGCGCCCTGAAGAACTCGGAAGTCCTCGCACTCGACGTGCTGAAGACAGCCGAAGGCAAACTCAACGACGCCAGGACGAGGATGAAGGCCGCTTCGGATACCGTCGCCGCCTACGTCGGCACGGAGCCCGCCGAGCGCTCGAGACTCGAACTCGCGCGCGACGAGGAGCTGCGCCGCCTGCAGGCCGAGGAAGGCCGCTATCAGATCGCCAAGGACCTCTCGGACAACATCACCATCGGCTACAACACCTCCGAAGTGATCATGGCCCGCCTCGTCCAGACGACGAACGCGAAAGAACGCATCTACGCCCAGTCCGTGTCCTTCTTCGGCACCAACGAAGTCGTGCTCACCGCCCTGTCGGCGACGTTCACCGGCATGTTCGGCCTGCACGAATCCACGCAGGCGCTGGAAAGCATGAAGAAGGGCATCGACCAGTCGCTCGAAACCCTCAGCGAGATCGGCAGCAAGGTCCAGGAAGCGGCCCTCAAGGCCGGTTACGGCCCCACAATCTCGGCGGCTGCGGTCAAGAAGCTGGTCGACTCGGTTGTCACCTACCAGGAGCGCTCGATCGGCATCATCGCCGAAATGCGCAAGCTGGCGACCGAGAACTCCAAGGAAATCCGCGACGCTGTCGAAGATGGCAAGAAGCGCATGGCGCACCTGATCGAGCAGGGCGCAGCCGCCGCCCTTATCGCCAAGACGTCCTGAGTAACGCCGCATGAGCGACACGACGGTTCCGGTCAAGGCGGGGGTTACGGGCCCAGCCTTGCCACCGGCCCAAGCGGGCGAGCCTCGCAAGCTGGACGATGTGATGTTGGCCATGGATGTGGTCGACACGCTGCGCCATCGTGTCCGCATCGTCGATCAGGAACTGAACGAGGATGCGCGCGAAGAACAGCTGATCACGCGGCTGAAGGAAATCTACGGCGCGCAGGGCATCGAAGTGCCCGACAAGATCCTGAAGGACGGCGTTAAGGCGCTGGCCGAGCAACGCTTCGTCTATCGGCCGCCGGCGGACACATTCTCGGTGAAGCTTGCGAAGCTCTATGTCAGCCGCAAGAGGTGGCTCCCCGCCGCGCTCACCTTCACGGGCGCCATCGCCGTGCTCGTCATAGGTTGGCAAGTGTTCTGGGCGATCCCGCAGGCAAATGAGTGGAAGGCGATGCCCGCCGAAATCTCGCGCGTGCTGGCCGAAGGCCAGGCGCTGGCGGTCGATCCCGCCGTCGACGCGCAGCTCGGCAACATCGCCGCCGAAGGCCAGCGTGCCGTAGCCAATGACGATCACGGCACGGCTCGCGCCCAGCTCGCCTCGCTGAAGATCATGAACGCCAAGCTGGCGCAGGTGTACGATATCCGCATCGTCTCCCGCCCCGACGAGGATTCCGGATTCTGGCGCCAGTCGAACGACCGGCCCGATGCGATGAACTACTATCTCGTGGTCGAGGCGGTGGCGCCGGGCGGCAACGTGCTCTCCGTTCCGATCACCAGCATAGAAACGCAGAAGACCGAAGACGTGACCATCTGGGCCCAGCGCGTCCAGAAGGAAACCTTCGACAAGGTCGCCGCCGAGAAAACCAGCTCCGGTCTCATCACCAATGATGTGTTGGGCCACAAGGAGCGCGGGCAACTCGATCCGGTATTCGACACGCCCGTTCCCGGCGGCGCAATCACGGACTGGAATGATTGATGGCCGGCTATGACGACGTCATCTCAGGCCGCGACGCCCTCCACCGGCTGGACACGCTGACGTCCGGCGCGCGTGAGGAGTTCGACGCCGCTGCACAGGCAGCGGAAGGCCACTCGCGCCGCCGCACCGATCTCGTTCGCCTGAGATCGGAAGCCTATCGCGAACTCGCGCGCATGCGCCTCGACGTCATCAAGGCCGGCGCGGATGATACGCTGTCCGCCGCCGAAAAAGAGGCCGAGCGCCTGTTGGCCGATCACGAGAAATTCCTCGCCACAATCGGCGGCGAAGTCTCGCAGGCCGAAAGCGTCCTGAAAGACGCAGAAGCCAAACGCCGCGCTGGCGAGACCGAAGTCGACGCTGCGCTCAACGCCTATGAGACGCTCACGGCAACGGTTGAGCAGGAGGTCCAGTCAGACCCCGCCTATCTCGGGCTGAAGCAAGGCTATGAAGAAGCCCGCTCCGTCGCCGTGCGCGCCGAGCAGAAGCTTGAGCTGGCGAAGACCGACCGCTCGGAGAAGGGCAAGCCCTACGAGGCCGATCCGCTGTTCTCCTATCTGTGGCAGCGCAAGTTCCGCACGCCGGAATACCGCAAGGGCGGCGTCTCCCGCATGCTCGACAACTGGGTCGCGAAACTCTGCCGCTATGACGAGGCCTATCTCAACTTCGCCCGCCTTACCGAGCTGCCCGACCGCATCGCCGAACACCTCGCCAGTATGCGTCTGGAAGAAGCCGAAGCGCAGGCTGCCATCGAGCGCTTCGAAGCTCAACGCCTCGAAGAACGTGGCGCCAACAAACTCGCCGGCGAACTCGTGCACGCGCGCGAAAAGCTGAAAGCGCTCGACGCCGATTTGGCCGCAGTCGAAGCCAAGCACAGCGAACTCCGTCTCCAGCAGGAGCGCGCCGCCAGTGGCGATGCCGGCCCGCAGGAAAAGGCCCGCCTCGTGATCGAGGAAGGTCTCGCCAAGGCCAGCTTCCCCGATCTCAAGGTGCTGGCCGCCGAAACCACCACGCCGGACGATGATCGCATCGTCGACGCGCTGATCCGCCTGCGCACCGAAGAACTGCAGCTGGAAGTGAACTGGCGCAATGTGGAAGCGATGCCCGCCCGCCGCCGCGCCGGCGCCGACACGCTCGAAGGTGTCCGCCGCCGCTTCAAGGATGCCGGGCTCGATAGCCCCTACGTGCTCATCCTGCGCGGCGCATTCGAAGCCGCGCTCGAAGCCTACGGCAAAGGCCCCGCTCCGAATGGCGAGGCGCTATGGCGCGCCATCCAGGCCACCATCCGGCAGGCCCCGCGCGATGACGACGACTATTTCGGCGGGCGCAGGCGCGGCAGCAATATCGGCGTCGGCGAAGTGGTCGCCGGCGTCATCCTCGGCGAAGTCATCAAGCACGCAACGCGCGGAAGCCGTTGGGGCGGGGGTGGCTGGGGCGGCGGCGGAAGCTCCGGTGGCGGCTCCAGCAGTGGCGGAGGTCGCAGCGGCGGCTTCGGCGGCGGTGGCTTCAAGACCGGTGGCCGCATGGGCGGCGGCGGCTTCAAGACCGGCGGCAGGTTCTGATCCCATGGCCGTTCGCATCGAGCGGCTGGCGTGGACCGACATCTCCTTCGGCGAGATCGCGCTTCCAAAGAAAGCCATGAAGCACACGCTCGGCCTCGGCTCCGGTCTCTCGCGCAGGCCGGGCGATGCGCCGGGGAGGGTGTTCGCGATAACCGATCGCGGCCCAAACATCTTTGCCTCCACAGCCATCGACGACTACGGCCTCACCGGCCTCGAGCGTTTCCGCAAAACCGAAGCCAAGTTCATGCCGCTGCCCGCCCTCGGCCCCGAGATCGTGGAGCTGCAGGTCGAAGGCGCCACCGTACGACTGATCCAGCGCCTGCCGCTGCGCACCCAAACAGGTCATCGCCTAAGCGGCATGCCGCTGCTCGCCGCTGATCCCGAAAGCGAAGAGGCGGAGCACGTTCTCGGGCTTGATGGCGAACCTCTGGACGATGACCGCACGATGCAGCTCGGCGCCGATGCCGAAGCAATCGCCGCCATGCCAGACGGCAGCTTCTTCGTAGCCGAGGAATACGGCCCCTCACTGTTGCGCGTGAATAGCGATGGCGTTGTCGCCGCGCGCTGGGTTGTTGCAGCGCCCGAGGATGCGCTCGGCAATTCCGATCTGCCCGCGCTGGGATTGCTGCCGCCAGCCGCCGCAATGCGCAGACCCAACCGCGGGCTGGAATCGCTCTGCGTCTCGGCGGACGGCGCGTGGCTCTATCTCGGCATGCAGAGCGCGCTCGCCAACGACGACGAGATGTTCGTCCCGATCTGGAAGCTGAGCGTCACGACAGGCGAGCTCACCGCCGAATGGCGCTATCCGTTCGACGCCCCGTCCACCTTCAAACGCGACGCCGCCCGCCGCAAGGTCACCGCGCGTGACCTTAAAATCTGCGAGTTCGCATGGGCAGGCGACGACAAACTCATCGTGCTCGAACGCATCGCGCACACAAGCAAGCTCTACCTGACCGACCTCGCGCGCCTGCCGGAGAAGCGCCTGCTGCTCTCCACCGACGATCACCCCGAAATCGGTCCCGACATCGAAGGTATGACGCTCCTGTCCCCATCCGAAATCCTGATCGCGTCCGACAACGATTTCGGCGTCGAAGACGCGCAGACAGAATTCTGGCGCATCACGCTGGACGCGCCGCTCTAGACTAACAGCTGCCGCGCCCCATGCTCCACGGCCAGCGTCTTGCGCCCTGTCACCGTAACCCCACGCCCATCCTTCGCCGGCACGAACAGATACTCCGCCTCGATCCGGTCGTGCGTGATGTCCAGCGTGAAGTACCCGCGCTGGCTCGTATCCATCCATTTGAGATCGCGGTTGGCCGCAACGAAATCCGCCGCCAGCCGCGCCGGGTCGCCCGTGAATCGCCGCTCGAACCCATAGGACGAAACGCTTTGCCCCGCGAACTCCACGCCCACCTTGTCCGCGCCATCCGCCAGGTCGAACGCCCACGCATTATGGCTGTCGCCCGTCAGCGTCACCAGATTGGCGCCCGCCGTCCGCGCACTGTCATACAGCCGCTTGCGCGCCGCCGGATACCCGTCCCACTTGTCGAGCGAGTAGGGCAGTCCCGCCGCCGTCAGCTGGTCGCGCCGCGCCATGTCGGCCAGCATCTGCTCCGGCATCGGCCCGTTCACCCAAGCCGCCGACGCCTTCGGAAACTGCGTCGCGCCCACGATCACCTGCTGCGCCAGTATCTGCCACCGTGCGCCTGAACTCACCGAAGCCTTCAGCCCGTCCGCCAGCCAGCGTTCCTGCCCCGGCCCCATCATCGAGCGATTGGCGTCGGCCAGCGGCCCCGCGCCAAACGCCGAAAGCTTCGCCGGAATATCCCCACCTGATGCGAACAGAGCATCGAGATCATCATCCAGCTGCTTCGTCCGCCCCAGCAGCCGCGTCTCCAGCCGGAACAGAGTCGCCAGATCGCCGATCTGATACGAGTCATACCAATCCGGCCGCATCGGCAGCCACTCACGCCACGCCTGCACGCCTGCCGCCTTGCGCGTCTCCCAGTCGCCCTCCGTCGCCGGATCATGCGCGCTTGCGCCCGTCGCCCAGGAATTGTTGGCGGTCTCATGATCGTCCCACACCGCAATCATCGGCAGTCGCCGGTGCAGCGCCGCCAGATCGGGGTCATTGCGATAGCTCGCATACCGCAGGCGATAATCCGCCAGCGCCACAATCTCGCCCGCCGGCGCCAACCCGCGCGCCTGCGCAATGCCGGGAAGGGCGTCCGCCCGCGTCACGGGCGACTCGTAGATATAATCCCCGGTGTGAACCACGAGATCGATGTCATCGCGCGCCGCCAGATGCGCATATGCATTGAACCAGCCGGACGTGCCGTTCGAACAGCCCACTACGGCTATCCGGAAGCGATCCGTCTTGCCCGCCGGAAGCGTCCGCGTGCGCCCCGCCTCGGATACCTGTCCGTCCGGCGCCACGAAGCGATAGTGATACCACCGCCCCGGCTTCAGCCCCTCCGCCCGCGCATGCGCGCAGCTGTCGCTCGCGGGCGATGCCTCGGTAACGCCCGCCAGCACGATGTTGGCGAACGCCTCGTCCTCGGCCACTTCCACCTTCAACACGACCGGGCCCGGCGCCACAAAGCGCGTCCACAACGTCACGCCCGTCTGGCGCGGATCGCCCGAGGCAACTCCATGCGTGAAGCCCGTCAGCGGCCCCGCGAACGCGCGTCCCGGCAGCGTAGCCAGTGCAAGCCCGGCGGCGCTTCCCGCAAGCAGGCTGCGGCGGCTGATGATGAAGGCCATGGCGTCCGACTCCCTGTCAGAACCACAGTAGAACCCGTTCATGACGCTTTGGCGTCAGGCGTCACACGCCCTATCGCGCCACGATGTCCCAGCTGAATTCATAGCTGTGCGCGCCGCCGGGCGCGATGATGATCTTCATCTCGCCGGT
>DAIRES010000068.1:0-6344 GCA_036795465.1 Hyphomonadaceae bacterium | reverse complement strand
TTGTCCAGCGCAAAGCGGCCAAGCTGGTCCTTCATGCGCTCATGCACGCTTTCCGGCGTGCGCTTCACGGTGAAGGGTCCAGTAGCGAGCTTCATGATCTACTGCCCCGGCGGGCGCAGGAAGTCGCGCTTGCCCAGCATCACGCCGTTGTGGCGCAGGATGTTGTAGGCCGTCGCCGAATGGAAATAGAGGTTCGGAAAAACGAAGCCGGAAAGATAGGCGCTGCACGTCATCGGCAATTCCTGTCCACCGCCGATTGGAATGTTGATCGTCGTCTCGGCGCGCTTGTCGATCGCTTCGGACGATGCAGCCTGCACATAGGCGTTGGCTTTCTGCGTCCGCTCGATCAGCTGGGCGAAGCTGGTTTCGACATCGGGAAAGGAGGGCAGGTCCGTTCCCGCTAGGCGGGCGGCGCCACGCGTCACCTGGTCGGTCGCGATCTGCACCTGGCGGGTGAGGGGGAACATGTCCGGGAACAGGCGGAAGGTAAGCAGAACATCTTCCGGCAGTTTGTGATTGGCTGCGTGCTCCGCGCCCTTCTTCAGAATGCCGCCGAGAGCGCCAAGCATCTGGGCGGTTGAACCCTTGAGAGAAGCAGAAAGAGATACGGTCATGTGTGGCCCCGTCACGGTTGTGGCGGTGTCTTACCGCGTGGGCGCAGGGCCTGACAGCAGAAAATTTGCGCGTTCCAACTTGCGCGCGGCGCGGCCCGGACATACCGCTCGGGTATCAGGGGAGGGGACGTCGCCAAAGCTGTTGCGCATATTCGCGTGGGCTCACGCCATTATCGGTGGGATAGGGCTTGGCCTGTTCCTGCTCGCGCTCGGCGTCGCGCTGTCGGCGAAGGACCCCGCTTACGAAGACGAGATCGGGCTTCTGCTCGGCCTGTTCGGGATGGTGACGCTGATCTTCTTCGCGCCGTCTTTCTTCGGCGGCATAGGCCTTCTCAGGGGCCTGCCATGGGCGCGGGCCTTCCTGTGGATCCAGTCAGCGGGACTGGCGCTGATGATTCCGGTCGGCACGCTGATCGCCGGGCTCAATCTCTGGGTGCTGGTCTCGACGCGCGAGATTTCAGCCGATGGCGGGGTCGCGAAGTTCGAAGCCTTCGTCTATCGCGCCATCCGCCCGCTGATCCTGATGTTGATCGCGCTGTTCATCCTCGGTGTGATGCTTGGCCTCGGCTACCTCTTCCGCGATGTGATCGATCCGCCGAAAGAGCAGATCCTCACCCCGCTGCCCAGCGGCGTGCCCATCATCAGCGATGTGCCGAGATTCGAATACGTCCCGCCTACTTTGCCGCGCGCACCGGAACAGTGATGTTGCACAGGCCGATGCGGCCCACTGGCTTGGTATAGAAGTCGTCCTTCCGCCACCGCCGCGAATTCACCAGCGTCTTGAATGATGCGCTGTCCGTGCGCATCGTCTCCAGGTTGGTGCGCTGCGCCGACGGCACATCCGACGCCACCTTGATGTCGGCATAGTGCTGGTACTCGCCCGGCGTCTTGTAGAAGCCGACCTCGCCCGTCCCGCGCGGGAAGGCCGACATGATCTCCATGCCCTGAACAACGCGGCCCAGCATGGTCAGCTGCCGATCCAGCGCACGCGGCGATTGACCGATCACGACATACAGCTCCGTGCCCCCGCCGGAATTTTCGTCATTCTCCCGGCCCACGCCAACCATGCCGTAGCAATGCGTCAGCCACACGCGATCCTTGTCCCGCGCGGCATAGAACCCGTTGATGAAGCCGACTTCCGGCGCAAACGTATCGGGATCAGGCAGAACGTCGAACTGAAGCGGCGCATCGCGCGGCAAAGTGAATTCCGCGTTCAGCTTCTCGACGCCGACCTTCGGCGGTCGCGCCGGATCGGCGGCCTGCGCCCACTGGGTCACGAAGTTGTCCTGCACGCGCGTCACCGCGCCGTTGACGAAGAAGCCCTCGCGCGACAGCGCCTTCACATTGGCGACGTGCTTGGGCGAAAATTCCGGCGCCATCTCGATGATCACCCGGCCATTCGGGAAATCCATGTAAAGCGTGTTTTCCGGATCAATTGCGCGCCACTCCTCGGGCTTCGACGCCGCGATGACGTCAGCAGGCGAGGGCGTGTTGCCCTCCGGCGCCGGCGGGATCGCAGGCCCGGACGACTGGCAGGCGGTCAGCACAAGCGCAAACGCCGCCGCGCTGATGTATCCAAGAAGCTTCATCCGTCCCTCCGCCATATCTTGCCGGCTCAGATTGCGACGGATCGCTCATAACCTCAACGCAAAAGGCGCCGCTCCTTGTGGGAGCAGCGCCTTGCCGATGGCTCGCGACGTTGACCGGGGAGGACTCGGCGGCGAGCTATCGATGACCTGAAAATCTATCCGCGGAACTCGCCGCTTTCCCAGTAGGTGCGGCCCGTGTTGCGGTCGACGTAATAGTACCGGCGGGCCTGGTTGTCATAGACCATGTCGGATCGTGACGCGACTTGCTTGCCGCCCACATAGCATCCGCCCTGTTCCTGACAGCCCGTGTAGTAACCGACAGCCGCGCCAAGCGCGCCGCCGATGAGTGCACCCGAAAGATCATCGTCTGCGATCGCAGCGCCGGCCGCGGCGCCAAGCGCGCCACCGATGGCTGCGTTGCGTTGCGAGGGGTCCCAGCTGTCGGTCGTGGAGCAAGCCGCCAGCGAGAGGCTGGAAACGGCGGCGCAGAAAGCTGTCTTGAGTGCTGACATGATGGCCTCGTCTGATCCGGTCAATGTGTTGCCGGTGTAGAACGGGGCGTGGCGCGACGGGTTCCGGTTGTACGCAGAGCAGGTGCAGAAACAGGGGTTCCCCGCTGAAAGAACGCGCCTTTCGCGTATCGCGATTTGTCCTGTGGAGTGGCGCGCGATCGATGAAATTTTATCGTTCGCGGAAGGAACTCGTTCAAGGGCCCACCCTAGCGTCAACTCCAAGTAGAGTTGAGGTGGGATATGGCGGCGGAACGGCAAAAGCCGGCGCGGCTGGATTGGCGCAGGCCCGGCTGGGGCTGGGGATTCGCGGCTTTTGTGCTCGGCGGTCCGCTCAATCCTCTGGCGCTTGGCGTCGCGGGCGTTGCTATCCTTGGCAGCGCTCCGGCCAGCACGGCCATGGGCGTCTATACCCTCATGGGCGGCGCCGCGAGCGGCGCCATGCTTGTCGCCATTGTCAGCTGGCTCGCGCCATCGCCTGCAATGCCACGCACCCTTCAGGCGCTGGGCCTCAGCGTGGTCGCTGTCTCGATCGGCCTCGCGATCAGCGCGGGCCTCACGCTCGGCAATGGCGGCTCGATCCCCGTGCTGCTGGACGAGCGCATCAATCTCGCGCTGGCTGTGCTGATGCTGTCCATGCTGACCGGCGGCGTCATCGCCGCCAGCGCGGCGACCGCCCTCCGCTTCGTGGCCCTGCGCCGCACCCGCCGTCCCCGACGCACGCGTAGCCCGACTGTCAGCCACCGCGAGGTCGGCTCGGCCTAGCCTTGTGCAACCGCGCGTACAGGCGCACCATCACGTGGGGCGTGATCCGGATCGGATGCGCGAAGCGGGAAGGTTGCAGCCATGATGAACATGTCTTTGGCCCTGGCCATGCTGGCGCTGGCCACAGCGTCGCCGGAGTTTGATCCGCCCGCCGGTACGCGCGGCGCCAAACCAGCCGAGGCCTCTGGCCAGCGTGTCGAGCCGCCCTGTGCCGGCCCTGCATGCCCGGTCCCCGTTCCCTTTCCATCGACAAAAGCAACGGACGCTGCGCCGGGTGCGCCTGCATCAACCGACCTCATCACCATCCCCCTATGTCCCTCGCCGTCAGGCGGCACGGCGCAATCGAACGGCAACGAGGCCGGCACGTCGTCCGGCAACTGCTCCAAGCCGATGGGCCTCGGCCCGCCGCCAGACGTCAAACACTGAAAACGACAAGCCCGCACGTGTGAACGCGCGGGCTTGCCCGATTACCCGATGGGCTGACGTCCTACAGAACGTCCAGCATCTTCGCGACCAGCGGATGGCGCACGACATCGCCCTGCTGCAACCGCACCACGCCGATATCGCCGCCCATGCTCTCGATCCTGTCCGCCACCGGCGCCAGACCCGAAAGCTCCGGCAACAGATCCGACTGCGCCGGATCGCCCGTCACGATCATCTTCGAATTCCAGCCAAGCCGCGTCAGGATCATCTTGAGCTGAACGTAAGTGCAGTTCTGCGCCTCATCGACCACGATGAAAGCATTGTTCAGCGTCCGTCCGCGCATGAAGCCCACCGAGGCAATCTCGATCTGCCCCTCGGCGATCATCGCCTTCACCTGCTTGGCCGACATGCGATCCTGCAGCGCGTCGTAGAGCGGGCGTAGATAGGGCGCGAGCTTCTCTTCCATGTCGCCCGGCAGGAAGCCGATATTCTCGCCCGCATCCACCGCCGGCCGGCACAACACGATCCGCCCGATCGTCCCCGCGCGTAGCGCATCCACCGCCTTGGCGATTGCGATGTAAGTCTTGCCCGTACCCGCCGGCCCAAGCGCCAGCACCAGGTTGGAGCGATCAATCGCCTCCATCAGCTTCGCCTGGCCTTCGGATTTCGGCTGGATGTTCTTGACGTAAGCCTGCTCGCGCGGCGGCTCGCGATGCTGTTGCTGGTGACTGTAATCATTCGCGACCACGCGCTTTTTCTTTCGCGGCGCGTAGTGGCCGTCATCGGCCGGGTCCCATCCTCCCTCTATGACATTGAGATGAACGCCGCCGGATTTCCGGCCGTCACGCGCGTCGTAGTCGGCGCGGATGCGGCGGACAGCGGAACGTTTGGCCATGGAGTTACTCCTTGCTGGTAGTCGGAAACCCTGAGGAAGAAACAAAAACGCCGCGGACCTTTGCGGGGCCGCGGCGTGCGAAAGGCCGGATTGAAATGGAAACCGTTGGTAGCGGCGGCCGCCGCATGGGGCGTCCCGCTGTGTGACAGGCGAATGATGCAACCGATCCCGGTCGACTCAATCCCGTATCCCCGTTTTTCAGGATGTAGCCCGAAGACCTCGCCATCCCGAATCAGCTTCCCTACAACTAGACTAGTTCCCGCTTAACGGAACTATAAAGGGACAGTTCCGCGCAGTTGGCAGCCCGGACCCGATTTTACAGGTGTGTGACTCAAAAGCAGGCACGCCGTCATGGGAGTGATGCAATGGCGGTCTTCGGACGCGAAGCCGGGCAGGCGGCAAGATCGCTGTTCGCTGCTCCGGTTATCGCGCGGCTGGCCGGCTGCGCGCTCTCTCTCGATTATACGGCGGCAACCGGCGTCGATGTTCGTGTTGTCGATGCAGTGACGGGCAAAGCCATTCCGGGCGCAAAAGTCACGCTGATGCCGCACATGGCGTTCGAGGGTGTCGCCCCGCGCAGCGTCGTGTCCGACGCGCGGGGCGCCGCTCATATCGATGCGATCACGACGCGGGCGTATTTCGTGCCATTTCCCCAGGCAAGCCTGCCCAATCCCGGCACGCTGAAGGTCGAGGCCTCAGGCTATGAAATCCACGAGGGGCCCGATACCACTTCCAGCAGGCAGGGGGACGAGCATTGGCCCGTCCAGATGATCAGGCTGGTCCCTGCAGAGAACAAATGATGGGAGCGCTGCGTGGCAGTCTATAAACTCGATGGCGTGAAGCCGGAACGCCATCCCGAGAGCTGGGTGGCGGACAGCGCCGCCGTCCTTGGCCGCGTCATCATGCACAAGGATTCCAGCGTCTGGTTCGGCGCCACCGTGCGCGGCGACAACGATCCCGTCATCATAGGGGAGGGGTCCAACGTTCAGGACGGCTCTGTCCTTCACACCGATGTCGGCTATCCGCTCACGATCGGAAAGAACGTCACGATCGGCCATCTCGTCATGCTGCACGGCTGCGAGATCGGCGACGGCTCGCTGATCGGCATCGGCTCGATCATCCTCAACGGCGCGAAGATCGGGAAGAACTGCCTGATCGGCGCCAACTCCCTCATCACGGAAGGCAAGGTCATTCCGGACGGCTCGATGGTCATGGGGGCGCCAGGCAAGATCGTGCGCGAACTGACCGAACAGCAGATCGCCGGCATGCAGCTCGGCTCGCACCACTATGTCGAGAACTGGAAGCGCTATGCGAAGGGCCTGAAGCGCATCGACTGATTATTTTTCAGTCCCCGCATCCATTCCACCTCCTCGCTCCCTCTACCCATACGAATGCCGTGTGGTGAGGAGAGCAGGATGCGCTGGATAATCGGAACCGTGGCCTTCTTCGCGCCCATCATCCTCGTCCTCGCCGCCTCCGCGCAAACGCCGATGTCGGGAGCGGTGCTCGACATGATGGACCAGGTCGCCACCATCACGATGCACTAGCG
>DAIRES010000067.1:13509-16013 GCA_036795465.1 Hyphomonadaceae bacterium | reverse complement strand
TGCGCGCAGGCGGAGATCGTGCGCGGGTCTTCGATCATGTAGGTGACGACTTCGCGGAAGAGCGACTGGTAATGCTCATCCACTTCCTCATCGCGCGACCAGACCTTGTTGGCGGCGTCGGTTTCGAGCGCGGAATAGGCATCGAGCACGCGCTTGAGCTGGGCGTTCACGAGCTTGCCCATGCGGGCGACGCCCTTGAGGGCGGCGGTGGGCTCGATCTTGTCGACCAGCTTCACGCGCTTGGCGATGGATTTGGCGAGGTCGCCGATGCGCTCGAGTTCCGAGGCGATCTTGAGGGCGGAGATGGTCTGGCGCAGGTCGCGCGCGAGCGGCTGGCGGAGCGCAAGAAGGCGGAGGATTTTCTTCTCGGCCTCGACCTGGAGATTGTCGATCTGCGGGTCGCGCGCGACGACAGTTTCGGCAAGCGCGAGGTCGCGCGTGGCGATCGCCTGGATGGCGTCGGACAGCATGTCCTCGGCGAGGCCGCCCATGCGCGCGAGGTCGCCGGTCAGCTCTTCAAGGTCCTGCGAGAAAGACCGGACTGTATGTTCCGTCATGGCCTTGTCCTTTCATCCCGGCGTCAGAGATAGGCAGTGTACTGCGAAGCAGCCCTATCCGAAACGGCCGGTGATGTAGTCCTGCGTGCGCGTATCGCGCGGGTTCGTGAAGATCTGCTCGGTCTGGCCGGCTTCGACCAGCTTGCCGAGGTGGAAGAAGGCCGTCTGCTGCGAAACGCGGGCGGCCTGCGCCATCGAGTGGGTGACGATGATGATGCAGTAGTTGGTCTTCAGCTCGTCGATCAGCTCTTCGATCTTGGCGGTGGCGATCGGATCGAGGGCCGAGCACGGCTCGTCCATCAGGATGATTTCGGGGCTGACGGCGATGGCGCGGGCGATGACGAGGCGCTGCTGCTGGCCGCCGGAGAGGCTCATGCCCGGTGCGGAGAGGCGGTCCTTCACCTCGTCCCACAGGCCGGCCTTGTGGAGAGAGGTTTCGACGATCTGCTCGAGGTCTTTCTTCGAGGAGGCAAGGCCGTGCAGGCGGACGCCGTAGGCGACGTTGTCGAAGATCGATTTCGGGAAGGGGTTCGGTTTCTGGAAGACCATGCCGACCTGGGCGCGCAGCAGCACCGGGTCAATCGACTTGTCGTTGACGTTGTCGCCGTCGATCGCGATCTCGCCGGTGACGCGGCAGCCGGGGATGGTGTCGTTCATCCGGTTGATCGAGCGGAGGAAGGTGGACTTGCCGCAGCCGGAGGGGCCGATCAGCGCGGTGACGGACTTCTCGGGCATGTCGAGCGAGACGTCGAACAGGGCCTGCTTCTCACCGTAGAAAACGCAGACGTCCCTGGCGTGGACCTTCACAGCGCCGGTGGAGGCTTTCGATGCCTGAACCGACACGTGGGGACGGGGCGGCGCTATGGTCTCCATACGGCTCATCACCTTCTCCGCTTCCGCCACCACATGGCCGAAAATCCGTCGCGCCTGAAGGGGCTGCGATCGTTTCGTGCCCAGCGAGGTTCCCATACGGGCCGATTGTGACAGTCGCGCGAAGGTTGTGGGTCGGGAACCTGCGGCAGTCTGTTCCGCGCTGAAATTAGGCGGTCGAGCTGTGGATAAAGGGGCAGATGACGCTCGGACAAGGCCTGGCGAGCACATTTACACCCTGTTTTGGGTGTGTTTCCTGCCATTTCGACCCGGTTTGTGGACAGGAATCATCGAAATGGCAGGCCTGTTGAGACTATCCGACCACGATATGACGCCTGAACGGGGATTTCTTTGCACTTATGACGCAGCGGATGTGACGCTGCCGTCGGACCTGACGGCGGCGGAACAGGCGGCGAAGGACCTGCCGCGGACGCTGCTGACGGGGCGGGTGCGGAAGCATCTGGAGGCCCTGCCCGTGCTGGACCTGGGCGCGTTCTGCGCGGGGGCTTCGGAGCCGGAGCTTCGCAGCGCGATGGTGCGGTACTCGTTCATGGTGCAGGCATATGTGTGGGGCGAGGCGGATGCGCCGACCGTGTTGCCGGCGCAGCTGGCCGTGCCGATGTGGCAGCTGGCGAAGCGGCTGGGACAGCAGCCGCTGCTGCCCTACTCGGCCTATGTGCTCGACAACTGGGACCGGCTGGACCGGAGCGCGCCGATCGGGCTCGACAATATCTGGATGATCCAGAACTTCCTCGCCGGACAAGACGAGGCTTGGTTCGTGCTGGTGCATGTGGCGATCGAGGCGCGCGCGGGCGCGATGCTGGCGGCGATACCGGGGCTGATCGAGGCGGCGGATCGCGGAGACGAGAAAGCCGTCGAGGCGGGGCTCGGGATTGTCAATGCGGGCTGGGACGATGTGAACGCGATCTTCGACCGGATGCCGGAGCGGTGTGATCCTTACGTCTATTTCCATCGCGTGCGGCCTTACATTCATGGCTGGAAGGACAATCCAGCGCTGGCGGCGGGGCTGATCTATGAGGGCGTCGCCGAGACGGGCGGCGCACCGCAGAGCTTCCG
>DAIRES010000067.1:7700-13409 GCA_036795465.1 Hyphomonadaceae bacterium | reverse complement strand
CTGGCGCGGTTCAGGACGCGGCATCTGGAATACGCCGCGAGCTATATCGCCAAGCAGCACAAGGACTCCGCGGGCAACGACACGGATGTCGGCACGGGCGGCACGCCGTTCATGAAATACCTGAAGAAGCACCGCGACGAGGCGGAGCAGCACCTGCTGAAGTGAGTACCCTGCCCGTTACGGGACGGCGGAAAAGACTGGCGCGGTGGGGAGCGCTGCGCCGCCGGGGCCGGCCTTGAATGTCAGCGGGCTGATGGCGGGCTGTTGGCCGACGCCGGGGCGGCTCCAGTCGCATACGCCGGTCGCGAAGGTGGCCTGCAGGCGTGACCACTGGCCGTTCGAGAAGGTGACCAGCGGATAGTCGGCGGGCGTCAGCGGCTTGAGCTGGCATTTCAGGATGTTCTCGGCGCGTGGGCCGCCTGCGACCTGCCGGGGCGAGAGCGATGGCTTCAGGTAGGGGTCGGCATCGCACACCGACATGTCGATGATCTTGGTGGTCTGGCTTGCGTCGTTGCTGAGATAGCAGAAGTCGCCGGAGCCTGCCGGGCGCGCCGTGCGGACTTTCTGTTCGAGCGAGGCGTTGCTGGTGTCGGCTTTCAACGTCGTCAGCCACGCATCCATCGTGGAGAAGCTGCTGAGATAGAGGGCGCCGGGCGGCCCGAGGCCGGGACGCGAGTAGCGCCACAGCGCCTGGTTGCCTGCGTCGTGCGGGGTGGAATCCGCGATCAGCCGGTCGCGAATGGCGAAGCTGAACCAGGTGTGGTGAATGCCGCCTGAGCCCGCGTATCCGGGCGGCGTGTTCGCGGAGAGCATCGAGTCGTCCCAGCCGCGCAGGTCGATCATGGCGGTCTG
The DNA here is from genome assembly GCA_036795465.1 of Hyphomonadaceae bacterium. Taxonomy (GTDB): domain Bacteria; phylum Pseudomonadota; class Alphaproteobacteria; order Caulobacterales; family Hyphomonadaceae; genus UBA7672. The sequence goes on along the minus strand of DAIRES010000067.1, from coordinate 12,557 downwards.
CGAGATCTGCTTGCCGCTCGTGACGACGCCGGAGCGATAGGCCGTCTGCAACGCTTCGGTATCCGCGACCGTGCGGGCGGACGTCGGTTCGAGATTTTCGTCGAAGCCGCCGATCGTTTCGTTGAGGACGACAAATTCCTCTGCGGTGATCAGGCCGTCATTGAGGGCCTTGAGGCCGTACTGCACGCCGACATTGTCGAGCGTGTTACGGACGTTGGCGGACCCGGACGCCTTGCCCCAGATGCTTTCAGCCCAGCTTGCGGAGTTGCAGCGGGGAAAGTTCACGGTGGCGGGATTGGCCGGATTGTATACGGCGGAGTTGGGCAGCTCGCAATTGTTGGTGAGCGATGGGGATTGCAGGACCGCGCCCGTCACATTGTCCAGCACGCCGCGCTGATAGAACAGGCCCGGTTTGCCGTTGCTGCCGAAGGCGTTCATCCATGCGTGGCAGGCGGTCTGATCGACATGGCCGTTGATGGCGGCCTTGCGCGCGTTGATCTGTGATTGCGTGAGCGTGAGGCCGGACCACGTATTGCGCATCGCCGGCTTGTCGTAGGCTTCGACCAGCATCGTGCAATCGAGAACCTCGAGCGCGGTGCTTTCGGAATCCGGATAGGTGCAGGCCGTGGCGACGCCATCCAGCAGGCCCGGCATGATCGATGCGGATGTGATGGAGTTGATCGAACCTCCCGAGCAACCATAGCCCATCGCGTACTTGATGGGGCCGTAGGTGTCGTGGATGTGCTCCTTCATCATCATGACGGTTTCGGCCATCAGGACGCGGTTTGAATTGCGCGAAGAGTCCGTCAGGCTGTTCATCGCGACGACAAAGCCGAGGCCGATCTGCATGTCGAGCGTTGGCCATGCCGTGGCGGGGCGGACCTGACGGCGGGGCTGGCCCGTGCTGGCGCCGAAGGAGAAATACACCTTGCCGTTCCATTGCGGCTGGGGCGCGGTGGGCGTCCACGCAGTCGAAGGATCGAAGAGCGCGACCATGTCGTAGATGCCGCGATTGATGACGCCGCGCTCGACCCTGACGATGTAATCAACCGTGCGGCCTGCATCCGTAGTTGTGCGCGCCATGTCGGCGGGGCGCGTGGCGGCCGGGTTGTAGGGCTTGAAGCAAGCCGAGGGCGAGGCCACCGGCTGGGAAGGAACGGTCGTGTCGTTTGTCGAGACAGACCAGACAGGATCAGGCAGGCCCTGCGAGCAACCCGCGCTGGTTGTCCTGTAGTAGTATTTGAATTCGCTCGGGACGGTGCAGCTGGAATCCGGCATTCCGGACAGGCCGCTTGCCACAAGCGCGGGCGTGGTTCCGCTGACGGCGCGCGGGGTCGGCATCGCGCAATAGTAGGGCGTGGTCTGCGCGCCGGACAGGACGGATCCGCTGCGCGGGGAGTTCGTGATAGTGAGCCTTGCGCCGGTCATGCTGGTGGCGCGGGCGGTGACGATGTTGGGGCCGACGGCGAGGCCGGAGACGAGGCCGACCATCTTTCCGTCGACCAGCTGGAACGCGCTGGTGACATCGCGGCCATCGACATCGACGGCGAGACCGGTGAGGCCTGCGGTCGATGAGACAGCCATCAGCACGTCGCCATCACTGACCAGATCGGCGCGGTTGCTGAGTGTGACGAGCTGGAGACTGCCAAGGGGCGGCGTGCCGCCGCCTCCCCCGCCGCCCCCATTGCTGCTGCTGCCACCGCCGCCACATGCAGAAGCCAGCAGGGCGGCTGTGATGCCGAAGGCTGCGCCGAGGCAGCGCAAGGTCCGCTGCATTGTTTTCATCATGGTGGATACACCCCGGCGTCGAGGCATCATTGCGAGTTTCACCCGGGGCGCAAGTCAAACTCCGGGCTGAGGCGTTCGCGTAACGAAAAGGCCGGAGCATTGCTGCCCCGGCCTCTCGTTTCACCGACCAGACATAGATCAGTATGATGTGCGCAGCGTGACGCCGTAGGTGCGCGGGGCGCCGAGGAAGGCGTTATAGACGCTGACCGAGTCGTCGTTCTCGTCGACCTGGAACGGGCCGTTGAAGCCGACCTGCAGGTAGTCTTCGTCGAACAGGTTCTGGCCGAAGAGTTCGAGGTTCCAGGCGTTGTTCGGATCGCCGATGCCGACGCGGCCGTTGACGACCGTGAACGCTTCCTGCGCTTTCGACGGGTGCAGGTCCGAGCCGGTGTTGTAGTCGGACATGTACTTGGCCGAGAGGTTGGCGCGGAACATCATGGTGTCGGAGACCGGCTGCTCGTAGGTGGCCGCGAGCGAGGCCGACCATTCCGGCGCGAAGGACAGCGTCTCGCCGGGAAGACGGCGGAGGCTGTTGAAGCGCGCGGGATTGATGAGATCAGCGGCGGTGAAATCGCTGACCTTGGTGTCGGCGTAGGTGACGCCGCCCTGGATGGTGAGCGCATCCCACGGCGTGTACCAGTTGAAGTCGACGTCCACGCCCTTGGAGATGACTTCCGGGAGCGTTTCCACGACGAAGGCGGTGCCTGCGAACGTGTTGAGCTGGAAGTCGTCGAAGGTCTGGTGGAAGAGCGCGACGTTCAGAGTGACATCACCGTTGAGCAGCGAGTTCTTCGATCCGATCTCGAACGCGTCGACGTATTCGCCACGGAACGAGGTGTCGGGATCGGCCGTGAAATCCGGGTACGGACCCGTGGTGACGACGGCGCCCTCGCGATCGAGGTTGAAGCCGCCGGATTTGAAGCCGCGCGCATAGCCCGCATAGACCATGTTGTCGGGCGAGATGTTGTACTTCACGCGCGCCGTGCCGGTGACAGCTTCCTCGCTGCGGTTCTGCACGGTTGTGCCGAGCGCGTCGAAGTCGTTGTTGAGCTGGTTGAGGCAGAGACCGCCGACAACCGAGTTGGCGCGCGCTGCGTCGAAGAGGCCGACGATCAGCGGATAGAACGGTTCAGCCTGATCGCACGACGATCCGGTCGTCGAGTAGAGCGAGGTCAGCTCTTTCTCGTCACGCGTCCAGCGCAGGCCGAGGGTGACGGCCAGGTCGCTGGTGAAGTTCCAGGTGTTCTCGGTGAAGATGGCGTAGCTTTCACCGGACTGATCGTAACGGTCGCGGATGCCGGTGCCGGGCTGCATGACCGTGCCTTCCGGCATGCCAAGCAGGGTCGGTGCGCCCTGCAGGACGCGCGTGGCGAAGTAATCGTAGAAGTCTTCACCCGTCAGCAGGACGGAACGCGAGGTGACATCTTCTTTCGCGTAGAAGGCGCCGACGAGCCAGGTGAGCTGGCCTGCTTCACCGGCCGCACGGAATTCCTGCGAGACCTGTTCGAAGGCGGAGTAGTTGGAGCCATCGTCCGGGCGATAGACGAGATCAGCGGCGGTGAAATCCGAATCCTGGCCGTTCACCGAACGCCAGCCACGCACCGCCGTGATGGAGGTGAGCGAGATGTCGTCGTTGAGGTCGTAGTCGAGTTGCAACGAGGCGCCCTGATCCGTCACGTCCTGGCGGGTCGAGCGGTTTGACAGCGCCTGACGATCGAACGGCGTGGCGGTGGTGTCGATCGAGCCGGGGCGGACCTGGTTGATGAGGTTGGCGCGCGAGTTGGTCGCCTGCCCCACGAAGAGCTGGGTGGCGGCGCAGCAGTTTTCATCACGCTCGGTGTAATCGAGGATCAGGCGCGCGGTGAGTTCTGGCGTCGGCTCTGCCAGGAGCTGGCCCCGGACGGTGAAGTAGCCAAGATCGTTGTCTTCCTTTTCGGCGCGCGGGCCAGGGCCTGTGCCGACATCATAGAAGCCGTCGCGCTTGCGCTTGGCCATGTAGAGGTTGCCGGCGAGAACGTCCGGGATGATCGGTGAGTTGATCGCGAGCGAGCCGCCGAAGGCGCCGTAATTGCCGCCGGTGAGTTCGGTGTTGACGCCGAAGTCGAAGTCGGGCGCAGCGGTGACGATGTTGATGACGCCGGCGGAAGCGTTCTTGCCGAACAGCGTGCCTTGCGGGCCTTTCAGGACTTCGATGCGCTGGAGTTCGCCGAGGTCGCCGAAGCCGACGCCGTTGCGGGGGCGATAGACGCCGTCGACGTTCACGAGCACGGAGGATTCGAGGCCGATGTTATCGCCCACCGTGCCGACGCCGCGGATGCGCGCCGTGGTGGAGGCTTCGCTGCTGGTGGAGGTTACGGTGAGGCCGGGCGTGAGGATCTGGAGATCCTTGATGTTCTCGACGCCGGCGTCCTGCAGGAGTTGTTGGCCTATTGCGGTGACGACCACAGGCACATCCTGCAGGTCTTCTTCGCGCTTGGTTGCGGTGATGATGATGACGTCCCGGCCTTCGCTGGACGCTTCGGGCGCGGCTGGGGGAGTTTCCTGGGCATAGGCGGGCGCTAGCGTTGCTGATGCAGCGATCGCGAAAAACGAGATCGATCCGTAAAGACGGTTGAGAGTCACTGGGGAGGTCCTCCACTAAGGTTTTTTCCGAAGCGGACGCCCCCCATCGGCGCCTCAGAGGCGCTCGTGTTTTCAAGCGCTGTCGCAACGTAAGGCGTTATGACGGCTTGTAAAGCGATGCCGCGTTGCGGCGTCGTTGAATTCATGCCCACGAACTGCCACGACTTCGCGAGCGTGGCCGATGCGTCACACTATGTTTCGGGGGCGCGATGCGGCAAGCGCGATACGCCCTGCCCGTTTACGCGGAATGATGTTGCGCCAGTGCGCTCTGCTGTTTGAGCAGCACGCATGGTAGTTGCGGAAAATCCGTATGCGGACGTCTGATGTGCGACGTTTTGGCGCCGCGACGCTCTAGCGCGAAGCTGGAGCGCTGTAGGGCTGGCCGGGGTTCGTGGCCTTCGCGATCCGTTCCGGCAGCGTACCGATGTTGGTCGTGGTGAATTCCGC
>DAIRES010000067.1:0-7600 GCA_036795465.1 Hyphomonadaceae bacterium | reverse complement strand
CGCTTGTAGGAGTTCACGCCGATCTCGCGGACGAGGACGTGGTGATCGCCGCGCAGGACGAGCTTGGAGTTCTCTTCTTCCTGCACCCAGCCGAAAGGCGTGATGGTGTGGCGGTTCACGGCGAGGACGGCATCGTAATCCTTGCGGGTGGTCATGTCGCGGCGGGGCAGCGGGCGCATTTCAGCCGGGGGCGTCCATTGCGAGACGCCGTTGGTGTGCGTCCAGGCGCCGACGGCGCCGTAACGCGGCGAGTCTTCGACCTGATAGACGTTCTGCGACCACTTGCCGGCGCGCTCGGTCGCGGACACCGGACGCATCTGCCAGGCGTTGCCGCCGACGAACGTGAGGACGCTGGCGGGCTGGTACTGCCAGTCCTGGCGCCAGTGCTTCGTGACGATCGGCTCGCCGCCCATCTTCATGACGAGGATGTGCTGGAGGCTGATGAAGTCGCCACGGTCTTCGACGAGGCGGACGATCTCGTCAGCGCCTGAGACTTTCGGCTTCTTCAGCTCGTAGCCGGGGGTGAGCGAGACGGTCTCGCGGAAATCGAAGGTGACGTAGTAGTCGCCGGCCATGGCGAGGATCGCCTTGCGATCCGCCTCGAACTTCGCCTTTTCCGCCGCCGGCATGGAGGCGATGGAGGCCTGCCCGGTCGCGGGAGGCGTTGCACAGGCAGAGGCGAGGAGAGACGCGCCGATGATGGCGGCGACGCCAAGCTTGCGCATGAATTCCGAGGTCGGCAGCATCGTCACGTCTCCAGGATCTGCTTCTTGTCGGCTACCGTTGTTGCGAATGAATTGCAACTGGGGCTTTACAAACTTGCGAATAATTCTCAATTTGAACCGTCAACACACCGGCTCGCTATCAGCGCGAACCTGCCGATTTTTGAGGGATGCCATGATCCGTCCTGCCGCAAAATGGGGATGCGCCACCGCCGCCCTGGTCCTCGCGATCGCCGCCGGCGTTCCGGCCGGCGCGGATACATCCTACCTCAAGCCGAACTTCTTCACGACGGCCAATGCGGACATCGTGACGGTGCAGTCGTCGTTCACCGAGGACTTTCCCAATCCGAGTGTAGCCGTGAAGTCGGACGCATGGACTGTGATCGGGCCGGATGGGCAGATCACCAAGTTCGATACGGTGCAGCCGTTCACGCAGGTGACGATTCTGGAAGCGGCGACGAAGGCACAAGGCACGTATCGCCTTTCCACCGGCGAGCGGCTTGGACGTTCCGGCGCGCAGGTGCTGGTCGATGGCGTGTGGCAGCCGTTTGCACCGGGGCGTGAGATACCCGCCGGCGCACAGACGCGGCAGAGCCAGACCGCGACAGTCGCGGACGTGTATGTCACGCGCGGCGCGCCAACGAAGGCGCCAGTGGAAGCAAGCGTGGGGGCGCTTGCGCTGAAGCCTGTGACGCATCCGAACGACGTCTATCTCGACACCGGATTTGAATTCCGCGTGCTGCTGAACGGCAAGCCTGTGGCCAATCAGCAGGTTGAAGTCTGGCGCGAAGGCGGCGCCTACGAAGAGCCCGCCTATCGCAAGCTGCTCACTTCGGCGGCCGACGGCACGATCAAGGCAGCGTTCGACAAGCCGGGCGTCTATCTGATCTGGACGCGGCTGTCGGCAGATGCACCTGCCGGAGCGGCGACGCCGGTGCGCAGCTACACCACCTCCCTCACTCTCGAAGTTCAGCCCTAGGGCGCCGTCGAAGCGTTGCGGCCAAGCTCCTATTGGCCGCCTGACATCGGCAGGACAACGCCGAAGGCGGAGCCGCGGCCGGGTTCGCTCTCGACGACGAATTCGCCGCGATGGCGCTGGACGACATGCTTCACGATGGCGAGGCCGAGGCCGGTTCCGGGCTTGAGCCCCCTGCCCTGATCGACGCGATAGAAGCGCTCCGACAGGCGCGGCAGGTACTGGCGTTCGATGCCGGGGCCGGCGTCGGTTACGCGCAAGACGGCGAAACTGCTGCTGTTGCTGGCCGGCGGCGCGGATGCGATCGACATGCGGCCCGCCTCTTCCCAGCGCCTGCCTGCGATTGCCGAAGCCTCGCTGGCGCCGACGCCTGCCCGGATCTCCACGTCGACGGTGTCGCCCTTCTCGGAATACTTGATGGCGTTGTCGATCAGGTTCTGGACAACCTGCGCCAGTTCATCGCGCGCGCCGATGACGTTGACCGGACCGGTGGAGCCGGACACGCGCAGTTCGACGCCGCGCTCTTTCGCAATTGGCGCAAGGGCGTCGCGGGCTTCGACGACGACGGCGGCAAGATCGGCGAGGCCTTCCGGTGGACGGTGTTCGACCAGTTCGATGCGGGACAGGGACAGCAAGTCGCTGATGAGGCGGCGCATGCGGTCCGCCTGACCCTGCATGATTTCGAGAAAGCGGTCGCGGGCTTCCGGGTCGTCGCGTGCGGGGCCGCGCATGGTTTCGATGAAGCCGGAGAGCGACGTCAGCGGCGTGCGCAGTTCGTGGCTGGCGTTGGCGAGGAAGTCGACGCGCGCCATCTCCATGCGTTTGATATCGGTGTAGTCATGCAGGGTGAGCAGGACGCCGGCGCCCAGCGGCGAGGCCACGCAGGCGAAATGGCGATCGGTCTCGCCGCGCTGGACGATTTCGAAGCGCTGCACCTGGCTCGTCGTGCGCGCGGTGTCGACAGCGTTCAGAAGTTCGGGGCGGCGAACGACGGCGGTGAGCATTGGACCAACGGCCGTGAAGCGAAGCTCCTTGCGGGCAGCGTCGTTGGCGCCTTCGATCTTGCCCTGCGAGTCGATGTACATCGCGATTTCGGGCAATGCCTCGATCAGGGCCACGCGGAAACGGCGTTCTGTTTCCAGCCGGCGCCGCGTCTCGGCGAGCAGGCTCTCCTTGTCTTCGGCTTCCGTATCGATCGCGGGATCCACGGTTCCGAAGAACCAGCCAATGCAGACGGCCAGAACGATCACGATACCGATGACCACGGCAAGCCACGGGGTCAGGCCAAAGGCGGCCAGCGCAAGCAGCACCACTATGGCGACGCCGCCGATGATGCGGAAATCCCGGGCGCGACGGCTGGATAGGGGGGCAATTGGCACGTTTTTGTCGGTCATTGCCCAGCCATAAGCTGAAGCGGCGGCTCTGTCGCGGCCCCGCACCGAAGCAGGGCCTTATTGATTTCCGATAAAAATGTTTGACAGCCCTAGAGGCCGCAGGACAAATCATGCCCGCCGCCGGCCCTCGCCGGCAAAGACATTTTTCGGGGTACACATGATGAGACTGTCTCTTCTGATGGCGGCTTCCGCCATCGCATTGCTTGCCGCCTGCTCACCCGACAAGCCCGCGCCGGTCGCCGAAGCGCCCAAGGCCGCGATCGGGTCCTTTGGCATTGATCTCGCCGCCATGGACACGTCGGTGAAGCCGGGCGACGACTTCTACAAATACGTCAACGGCAAGTGGCTCGCTTCTTTCCCGATACCCGCCGACAAGACGCGCTACGGACAGTTTGACGTGCTGCGCGATCAGTCCGAGAGCGACGTCCGCTCAATCATCGAAGAACTCAGCAAGACCGCGCCGACCGCAGGCTCGGTGCAGGAGAAGGTGGTCAACTTCTACAATTCGTGGATGGACGAAGCCGCCATCGAAGCTGCCGGCATCACGCCGATCCAGGCGGACCTCGATGCGATCAACGCCGCCAAGACCAAGGCGGACATCATCAAGCTGATGGCGAATGTCGATTCCTCCGGCCCTATAAACATGTACATCCAGCCGGACCCGGCTGACCCGACCAGGTACGTCGCCAACGTGACGCAAGGCGGCCTCGGCATGCCGAACCGCGACTTCTATCTTGATACGAACGAGCGCTTTGTCGGTTATCGCGCGGCCTACAAGGCCTACGTCACCAAGATCTTCGAACTGCTCGGCGACAAGGACGCAGCCAAGTCGGCCGATACCGTGATCGCGCTTGAAAACAAGCTGGCGACCGTTCACTGGGCGCCCGAGAAACAGCGCGACGTGCAGGCGAACAACAACCCGGTCGACCGCGCCGGACTGAAGGCCATGATCCCGGCCATCGACTGGGACATCTATCTTACCGGCATGAACCTTGGCGACCAGCAGCATCTGATCGTCAACGAGACGACCGCGTTGCGCGACGGAGCCAAGCTGCTCGATACCCAGCCGATCGACGCGTGGAAAAAGTACCTCGCTTTCCACCTCGCCAATGATTACGCGAACATCCTGCCGAAATCGTTCTACGACGCCAACTTCGCTTTCTTCGGCAAGGCGCTGAATGGCCAGGAAGCGCCGCGTGACCGCTGGAAACGCGGCATCGGCCTTATGGACCGCCTGCTCGGCGAAGCAGTGGGCGAGATCTACGTCTCGAAATACTTCCCGCCGGAATCCAAGGGCAAGATGGACGAGCTGATCGTCAACCTTCGGGCAGCGATGGGAGAGCGGCTGAAAACGCTGGCGTGGATGGACGAGGCGACTCGCGCCGAAGCGCAGAAAAAGCTCTCCACCTTTGATCCGCGCGTTGGCTATCCCGTGAAATGGCGTGACTACTCGGCCTACAATGTCGTTGCCGGCAAGCTGTTCGAGAATGTCCGCAACGGCCGCAAGTTCGAGTGGAACCGCCAGATCGGTCAGATGAAGGGGCCGGTTGACCGCACCGAATGGGGCATGAACCCGCAGACGGTGAATGCCTACTACGATCCGACCAAGAACCAGATCACCTTCCCGGCCGCGATCCTGCAGCCTCCGTTCTTCGACGCGAACGCCGACCCGGCCGTGAACTATGGCGCGATCGGCGCCGTGATCGGTCACGAGATGGGCCACGGCTTCGACGACCAGGGCGCGCAGTTCGACGAAGCCGGCAAGATTCGCGACTGGTGGACGCCGGAAACGAAAGCCAAGTTCGTCGAAGCCACGAAGAAGTTCGGAGCTCAGTACGACGCGTTCTGCCCGCTTGAGGGCCAGTGCGTGAAGGGCGCGCTCACCATGGGCGAGAACATCGGCGATCTCGGCGGTCTCGAAATGGCCTACACCGCCTATCATCTCTCTCTGGGCGGCAAGGAAGCTCCGGTGATCGACGGCTTCACGGGCGATCAGCGCTTCTTCATGGCAAACGCACAGGTCTGGCGCGCGTTGATCCGTGACGACGCACTCGTGAACCAGATGCGCACCGACCCGCATTCGCCGGCGGCCGCGCGCGGCTCGATGCCCGAGCGCAACATTGATGCGTGGTATGAGGCGTTCGGCGTGAAGGAAGGCGACAAGGCCTACATCGCGCCCGCCGAGCGCGTCAAAATCTGGTAAGACAGCCAGCGGCCGTCGCCTTCAAAAGGTGACGGCCGCTTCGCTTCCGATCCTGCATTCCACAAGGGGGCACCTCACGTGCGCAGACATCTACTCGCCAGCATCGCAACCGTTCTTCTGCTTTCAGCCTGCGGTGAAAAGCCCACGCCAGTTGCAGAGGCGCCGAAGGCCGCCATTGGCTCGTTCGGGGTCGACCTCGCGCAGATGGATGCGTCGGTGAAGCCGGGTGATGATTTCTACCGCTATGTGAACGGCAAGTGGCTCGACACATTCCGGATGCCCGCCGATCGCGCGCGCTACACCACCGGTACGATGGTGTTCGACAAGACAGAAGGCGACGTTCGCGCAATCGTGGATGAACTCGCCAAGACGAAGGGCGCGCCGGGGACCAATGCGCAGAAGATCGGCGATCTGTATGCGGCATGGATGGACGAAGCCGCCATCGAAGCGCGTGGAACGGAACCTCTGAAGCCATACCTCGCCACGATCGACGCGGCGAACGACAAGGCCGGGCTTATGAAGCTGTTCGGCACGCTCGACTTCACGGCGCCGTTCAACGTCGGCGTCGAAGCCGGGACAGTGGACCCGACCAAATACACCATCTGGGTTTATCAGGGCGGCCTGGGCATGCCCAATCGCGACTACTACCTGAACAAGGGTGAGAAGTTTGACGCGTATCGCACGGCATACAAGGATTATGTCACGACGCTGTTCACGCTGATCGGCGACGCTGATCCTGCTGGCTCCGCCGACAAGGTGATCGCGCTGGAAATGAAGATCGCCAATGTTGCGTGGTCGCCAGAGCGGCAGCGCAACATCAAGGACGTGAACAACCCGATGGATCGCGCGGGCCTGAAGAAGCTCGCGCCGGCAATCGATTGGGATACGGTTCTCGCCGGGGTCGGGCTTGGCGACGCAAACGACTTCGTCGTCAACGAAACCACCGCGATCCGCGACGGCGGCAAGCTGGTCGACACGGTCGCCATCGCGGACTGGAAAAAGTATCTTGCGTTCCACTTCGTCAACGGCGTGACCAATGCGCTGCCCAAGGCATTTGATGACGCCAACTTCAATTTCTATTCGAAGACGCTCAACGGCACCGAGAAGAAGCGCGATCGCTGGAAGCGGGGCATTGCCCTGCTTGATGGCGTGATCGGCGAGGGACTCGGCCAGATCTACGTCGAGCGGCATTTCACTGCCGACTCCAAGGCGAAGATGGACATGCTTGTCGCCAACCTGCGCGCGGCGCTGAAATCCAAGCTGGAGACGTCCACATGGATGGACGACGCCACGCGCACGGAAGCGCTGGCGAAACTGGACAAGTTCGAGCCGCGTGTAGGCTATCCCGACAAATGGCGCGACTACTCAGCACTCGCCATCGAGCCGGGCAAGCTGTTCGAGAGCCTGCGCGCCTCGCAGAAATACGAATGGGATCGCAACGTCGCCAAGCTGAAGGGACCGGTTGACCGCACCGAGTGGATGATGACGCCGCAGACCGTGGATGCCTACTACAACCCGCTGATGAACCAGATCACTTTTCCGGCTGGCATCCTGCAGCCGCCTTTCTTCGACGCGAACGCTGATCCGGCAGTGAACTATGGATCTATCGGCGCCGTCATTGGTCACGAGATCGGCCACGGCTTCGACGATCAGGGCCGCGAGTTCGATGGCGATGGCAAGGTGCGCAACTGGTGGACACCGGAGACGAACGCCAAGTTCGTCGAGACCACGAAGAGGCTCGGTGCGCTCTACAGCACGTACTGCCCGATCGAGGGCCAGTGCATCAACGGCGCATTGACCATGGGCGAGAACATCGGCGATCTCGGCGGGCTGGAGATGGCCTATACTGCCTACAAGCTTTCGCTTGATGGCAAGGAAGCGCCAGTGATCGATGGCTTCACGGGAGACCAGCGCTTCTTCATGTCGTTTGCCCAGACATGGCGCGGCAAGATGCGTGATGATGCGCTGCGCGCGATCATGCTCACCGACCCGCACTCGCCACCGGGTGCACGCGGATCGATCCCGGAGCTCAACATGGATGCGTGGTATGAGGCGTTCGGCGTGAAGGAAGGCGACAAGGCCTACATAGCGCCCGCCGAACGCGTCAAAATCTGGTAGGCTGCAAACGCCAACGGTTCGGAGCCCGCGACTCCCACGAGTCGCGGGCTTTTCTTTATGCGCCAAAGCGATAGCTGGCCGTCTGGCGGATATTGTTATTCGATAAGTTTAATTGACACCGTTCTGGCTCTAGGACAAATCGTGCCGAGCGCTGCCCATGGCGGCGAATAATGATCCCAGAGGTGTA
>DAIRES010000066.1:0-16109 GCA_036795465.1 Hyphomonadaceae bacterium | reverse complement strand
TGGCCCATTGCAGACACTCATGTTGGATTGCAGTTTGGCGAGTGTAGCCGCTCCAGTTGCGAGAATGTCCGCGGCGTACTTGATCGACGCTGAAGCCGCCGAAGCCGTGCATGACTGGCGACAGATAGGGCGGGCTGCAGGTTTCATATGCGGGTGCTGCTGCGTATGCTCATCAGCCATTCCTGCAGCTCAAGCGCCAGCTTCAGTTCAGTATCGAGGAAGGCCTTGCGCGTACGTGGAGTTGCGCCTTGCGACTCTGCGATGACGCCTGAGCAAACTCCTTATCCATAGGCGCCCGCATGCAAATCTCAACCCGTCCAAGAAGTGTAGCGGTTCGGATATATGTTGGTAGTAAAAGTGTCGGTATGATGAAGTGGAAAGGCCCCTCGAGCGATCGCGTTTCCGATGTCGGGCAAGCCGGATTTTCTTATCGGGCCGGAAGCGCTAGCATCGGTTGATGACCGGGACCGCATCAGTCGATGTCTACATGTGGAAAATCGATCGTTCCGCGGTTGATGCTGCCCATATTCGCACCTTTCTTTCGACAGACGAGAAGGCTCGGGCGGACAGGTTCTTCAGACCGATTGATCGCTATCGATGGGCGGCTTCGCGGGCGGGGCTCAGACAGCTACTATCGCGTGAACTGGGTATTGCGCCAGACGCCATTGTTTTCGGGCAAGAGGCAAATGGCCGGCCGAATTTGGTGGGCATTGAAGCGGTATCATTCAATCTCAGCCATTCGGCAGATGTTGCTGCTTTAGCCATATCCCGCGACACACGCGTTGGCGTCGATGTTGAAGATATACGCGAGATCAGAAGCGACGAAATCGAACGGGCGTTGTCCATAGCCGAGCGCCTCGAATTGGCGGAGGCCGCGGATGCTCTGCAACTCGAAACATTCTTCCGCTTCTGGACCCTCAAAGAGGCCTTCATGAAGGGCACGGGGCTTGGCGCATCTTTGCCACTTCACGATTTTGACGTGAGTCCAGCCGGGCCAGGTTTGCTCCGGCTGAAATCCGCGCCAACGGAGCCAGGAAGGTGGCGTTTCGACGAATTTGTTCCGAAGCCAGGAATACGAGCGGCGCTAGCAGCACGTACTGACGATCGCGATCTTGTTGTCCAATGGCGTTGGGCGGATTTTGAATGAAAATTCTCGTGGCCGTCTTAGACGGACCTCAACTGGTGCGAGAGTAAAGCTCCGGTCACTCACCTGGTGGCGCCGGTTTTGCGACTGAATCCAGCAACCAAGTAACCAACGGTGCCCGAGAGATCGGATGCTTAACCCTGCGTTCGACCTATGTCGATCGGAAGGAGCTCTGACATGGCTGTTTCAACCGCATTCAAAGCGACCTTTATTGGCAGCGGTTCGTTGCTGGTGGCGTGCGTCGAGATGTGGCGGCAGGCGGGGAACACCCTCCACGGCGTAGTAACCTTGTGCCCCGTTGCAACAGCCTGGTGCGATCGTAACGGCATTGGACACATCGCTCCGTCCGATGATCAGGCCGCATGGCTCGGGCGCGACACGTTCGACTACCTGTTCAGCATCGTTAATCACGCGATCACACCCGCAGAAATTCTGAATCTTCCGACGCGTCGCGCCATCAACTTTCACGACTCGTTGCTGCCAAAGTATGCGGGCTTCAACGCGACCGCGTGGGCGATTATGAGCAACGAAGCCCAGCACGGCGTCACCTGGCATGCGATGACCGCCGATGTGGATGGTGGCGACATACTCCTGCAGCAGATGATCGACATTCTTGATGACGAAGTAGCGTTTTCTCTCGGCGCGAAATGCATCGAGGCCGGACGCTCAAGCTTCGAGACATTGATCGGCATGCTGGCCGAGGAAGCCTCCGGCAAGAGCCTGACGGTCACCAATCAGTCACCGAGCCAGAATTTTCATCTGCGGTCCGATCGTCCGGGTCTGGGTGTTATCGACTTCAGCAAGCCGAAGCGTGAGATTCGGAATTTCGTTCGCGCCATGAATCTGGGTTCGGACGATAACTGGATGTGCCGCCCGAAACTAGCGCTGCCATCTGGCTTGTTCATCGTCGAGAACGCCGAAGTCGTCGCACGACCGCAGGCGGCACCTGGAACCATCGTCGCGGTGGACAGCAAAGGCGTGGAGATAGCCGCGGTTGATGGCGTTCTGCGCTTTGAGTTGTTCTCCACGCTAGAGGGCGGCCATGTCGATCCTCTTGCGACTGGCGCAGCCGTTGGCGATGTGCTGGCATCCGAGGGATATGCTGATGCCGCTGCTGTGGCTGACGCGGTCTTCACAAAGCATGAGCGATTCTGGGTTGGCAGGCTCGCAACCATGCGCGCGCCAAACGTGGCGGGCTTGAAGCCGCATACGGGCGCTGCCCAGCCGGCACTCGAAATCCGCAAGCTGCCAGCGGCGCTTACCGATACTGTTGAACGGCGCACCGCGCTGGCGGCGGCGCTGCTGACCTATATTGCCCGTACGGGCGAAGACGACAATTTTGACCTCGCGCTGACGAAGACTCTGTCGCCGGGCTTGCAGAATGCGTACGCGCGTCACGTTCCGTTCCGCGTCGCGGTCAATAAGTCTGGCAATTTCGATCTGCTTCGCAGCAGAGTCGCGCAGGAACTGGAAATCCAGGACAAGCGCGGCTCATACGCGCGCGACGCGGTCACGCGATATCAGGCTCTGCGATCGACTAATCGCGCACTCCTGACTGCGGGTATCCAGTTCTCTGATCTGGAACACGCGTCAGCGGAAGCGATGCTCGCTGTTGGGCAGTCTCTGTCGCTCATTATCCCCGATACCGGCGATTCATTCGCGTGGGCATACGATGCACGTGCGATCGAGCCTGCATCGCTGAAAATGCTGGCTGACAGGGTCGACGTTCTGCTTGCCAGCGGCTTGAAAGACGGAAGCGACGCACTGTCGAGCCTCGAAATTTTGCCGACGGCCGAGCGTTCTCTTTTGCTGGATCAATGGCAGGATACGGCGATCGAAGGCGTGCCGGCTCTTGGTATTCACCAGATGTTCGAGATGCAGGTTGCGCGCACACCAGACGCGGTCGCCTTGCGCTTCAAGGATGACAGTCTGACATATCGTCAGCTGAATGATCGCGCCAATTCCGTCGCTGAGGCCTTGCGTTCGAGTGGGGTATTGCCCGGCGTTCTGGTCGCCGTGGGCATGGAGCGCTCGCTCGATCTGGTTGTTGGATTGTTCGGTGTGCTGAAGGCCGGTGCGGCTTACGTTCCGCTCGATCCTGCTTATCCGCGGGACCGCCTGGCGATGATGGTCGAGGACTCGGCCGCGATGGTTTTGTTGACCCAGAAACATCTCGTCACATCGCTGCCCCCTGCTGCTGTCACGCTGTGCATCGAAGACATTCCGGCTCGTGCTGTTGTCTCCCAGGTCGCGTCAAAGCCGGACGATTTGGCTTATGTCATCTTCACGTCGGGTTCGACCGGACGTCCGAAGGGCGTGATGGTTCGCCATCGCAACGTGGCCAACTTCTTCACCGGTATGGACCAGCGCATCGGCACGAAGCCGGGTGTCTGGCTCGCCGTCACCAGCGTATCGTTTGATATCTCGGTACTTGAGATCTTCTGGACACTTGCGCGCGGCTTCGAAGTCGTGATGCAGGGCGAAAGCGACAGGGCTTCAATTGCGCGTGTGCCGACTGCAAGTGCGCGCAAGGAGCCTATGGACTTCAGCCTGTTCTATTTCGCGGCTGGGCAGGGCAGCTCCGGAGCGGGTGACGCCTACCGCCTTCTTCTCGAGGGTGCCAAATTCGCCGACACTCATGACTTCAGTGCCGTGTGGACGCCCGAGCGCCATTTCCATGAATTTGGCGGGCCGTATCCCAACCCGGCAGTGACAAGTGCAGCTCTTGCCACGATCACCAGTCGCGTATCGCTGCGCGCGGGCAGTGTCGTGCTGCCACTCCATAATCCACTGCGTGTTGCAGAGGACTGGTCGGTCATCGACCAGCTGTCCGGCGGCCGCGTCGGTCTGTCGTTCGCATCGGGCTGGCATGCTGACGACTTTGCATTCATGCCGCAAAACTATGAGCGCCGCCGTGAGGTGATGCTGGAAAGCATCGAGACAATCACCAGGCTGTGGCGCGGCGAGAAAGTCGAAACGATCAACGGGCAGGGCAAGACGATTTCGGTCAACACCTTACCGCGCCCCCTTCAAGCCATGCCGCCAATGTGGATCGCTTCCGCTGGCAGCGTGGATACGTTCAAGGCGGCTGGCCGCATCGGCGCAAATGTCCTGACCAACATGCTGGGTCAGGATATTGACGATCTGCGCAACAAGTTTGCAGCTTATCATAAGGCGCGTCGCGAAGCCGGGCACGACGGCCCTGGCGTCATTACGGTCATGCTTCATACCTTTGTTTGCGAAGATACCGAGAAGGCGCGTGAACTCGCGCGCGAGCCCTTCTGCAATTATCTCAAGAGCTCCTTCGATCTGATCAAGGTTGCGCCGTCGATGTTCCCGGCGTTCCGTCAACCGTCGCTCGGCAACGATGAAAGCGATGGCAAGGGTTTTGACACGAGCCGCTTCACGGCGGATGACATGGCGGCGCTCATGGATCACGCCTTTGATCGCTATTTCGAAACCGCTGGACTGTTTGGCTCGCCAAGCAAGGCTCTCGCTATGGTCGACCGGTTGAAGTCAATCGGCGCCAATGAGCTGGCCTGTCTGATCGACTTCGGCATCGATACCGACATTGTGTTGAAAAGCCTCCCGCATCTGGATCAGCTGCGGCAGATGTCGCGTGCCGCCGACGATCAGGCTGACGAGCGCGACTATTCCATTCCCGCGCAACTTCGCGACCGCAAGGTGACGCACCTCCAGTGCACGCCGTCGCTGGCGCGTATGATCGTCAGCGATCCGGATGGTATGGCCGGCGTGAGCCGCCTTGATCGCCTGCTGCTTGGCGGCGAGGCATTGCCGGTTGATCTGGCGGATATTCTCGCGCCGCTGGTCTCCGGTGAAGTTCACAACATGTACGGCCCGACCGAAACGACAATCTGGTCGACGACGTCGCCTATTATTGCCGGTGAGACAATCACGATTGGCCGTCCTATCGCCAACACCGTAATCCGCATTCTGGACGAGGCGGGTCAGCTTGCTCCCATCGGGATTGCTGGCGAACTCTACATCGGTGGCGATGGTGTCGCGGTAGGATATTTGGGTCGGCAGGATCTGACGGCGGAACGGTTTGTCACCGATCCTTATGCGGTTTCGGGCCTGCTTTACAGAACGGGCGATCTCGCGCGCTACGTGGCAAGCGGTGATATCGAGTTCCTTGGTCGTGCAGATTTCCAGGTGAAGCTGAATGGATACCGCATCGAGCTGGGCGAGATTGAAGCGGCCCTCGGCCGTCATGATCTGGTAGGCCAGGCCGTGGTCACTGCCCGCGCAGACGATGGGCAGACCAGGCTGGTGGCCTACGTAACTCCCGCAAATGGCGCGCGCAGTGTCATCTCGGCTGACGAGCAGGTAGCGCGCTGGGAGGGACTGTGGGATGGCGCATACCGTGACGCGGGTCAGGTAGCCGATCCGCGTTTCAACATCGCCGGATGGAACGATAGCGCGACCGGATTGCCGATTCCGCGCGAACAGATGATCGAGTGGCTGGATGGGGTGGAAAGCAGAATTGTGGCGCTCGCACCCAGGCGCATACTGGAGATCGGCTTCGGGACGGGCATGGTGCTCTACCGTATGCTGCCGCATGTCGAGCATTACACAGGGGTCGACCTGTCATCGCATGCTCTTGATGCGATTCAAAAGGAGCTGAAGCCTGAGGAACGCGAACGCGTTTCGCTGTTCCAGCAACCTGCTCATGCGCTTGCAGGCGTTGCGAACCAGTCATTTGACACGGTGGTTATCAATTCCGTTTCGCAATACTTCCCAGACGCATCCTATCTCGAGAAGGTGCTTCGCCGCGCCAGTGAGATCGTTTCCGAAAGCGGCAGTATCTTCGTCGGCGATGTTCGCAGCCTAGAACAGTTCGAAGCCTTCCACACTGATGTGATCCTTCAGCAGGTGTCTGATGGCGCGAGCCAAGCGGATATTGCCAAGCGGCTTGATCAACGTATCGCTAAGGACGGCGAACTTGTGGTCGCTGAAGCGTTCTTCCACGCCCTGGCGCGCGATCTGCCGCGTGCTCCGCGTGTCGAGGTGCATCTCAAGCCGGGGCGGGCCAGCAACGAGATGTCGGCCTTCCGCTATGACGTCATCATCCGCTTTGGTGCACAAAGCGGTCAGACGCTAACGCCGATCAATGTTCCTCATAAGGAACTGATGCCGGCATTGAACCGTGGAGAACCTGCGGTTATGATCAGGGACTTGCTCAACGCTCGCGTCGCAGGCGTTCATGCGGCAGGATCGGCACTGCGTGGGTCGAACAAGGTTCACCTTGCCGGGTTGCGGGAACTTGTATCGGCCAAGGTCAATGGTGCGATTGAACCCACTGATTTGGCGGCAACCCATCCCGGTTACACGGTTGAGATCATGCCGGCGCGTTCAGGCGACGGCACACGGTTCGATGCATTGTTCCGTTCCCGCGCTCTCGATGAGGCCGCGGTAATTGCTTGCGGCGCGCCACAGCATGATAAGGCTGCGACCCACTATGCGCGCAATCCACGGTTGGATACACCAGCCGCCATGTCGATCGACGATCTGCGCGCCTACCTGCGCAGCAAACTGCCGGAATACATGGTGCCGTCGTCCTTCGTGATGCTCGATGCATTCCCGTTGACGCCAAACGGCAAGATTGATCGCAAGGCATTGCCAGCTCCCACCAAAGTAATTGTGCCTGCCGAAGCAACTGATCACGTGGCTGCCACAAATGCGATCGAAGAGACCATCGCAGACGTCTGGAAATCGCTGCTTGGAGTCGAGCGCGTTGGGCTGCGGGACAACATCTTTGATCTCGGCGTAAATTCGCTGCTGACCGTTCAGGCCAACCAGCGTCTGTCCGCTCTGCTGGATCGGAAAATCGCCCTTGTGGCCATGTTCCGTTATCCAACGGTGGAGGCGCTCGCCGCGCATCTGACGGAAGGGCAGGCATCAGAAGACACTGCTTCCCGCCGCGCGCAGGATCGTGATGCCCGCAAGAAGGATGCAGCGGATCGCCGTCGGGAGCTGAGGTCAGCCAAGCGGTAGTTTCACGCCGGCTTCGCGCTACGCTTTATTAGAAGCTGCGCGCAGTCCATGAACCACTGGCGATGGAAGGCAAGCAGCCATCCAAAATAGATGGCTGCGCCCGCCGTCGCGCACGCGGAAAGCCGCGCGAGCGGGTTCCAGTCTTCTAGTCCCTGATGCAACGCAATCGTCGCGGCGCTCATGATAGCCACGGCTAGAGCAGGCGGCATCAGGCCAGCATAGTGCGCGAGATTGGTTTGCTGCAGCCGCTTGTTGACGATCACATTGCCGACGATGCCCATGAAGGCCGCAGGTATGGCCATGATCAGGATTACGTCCGGCGCACTCAGCCCGTTCGATGCAAACAACGTGATGAGGGACGTTCCGACCAGCGCAAGCGTGTAATACAGCGATAGCCTGTTCATCCCCATCGCGTTCAGAGCCATGTTGTTAAACCAGAGCACGGGGATAAGCAGGAATGTTATTGCGGCCGCCTGCAGGATGGGACCGACGCCCGCATACTGTTGGGGCAGCAGTATGGTGGCGATGTCATCAGCAGTGATTGCAAGTCCTGCGAAGATTGGCAGCGATACCAGCGTCGCCGTACGAACGATGCTGTTGTAGACTTCTCGCTCGCCCGCAACGTCGCCCCGCACGTGGGCCATCAGCGGGAACCAGAGATCGACAAGCGGGGCGATTACCGGTCCTTGCACCGCTTCGGCGATGCGGTTGCTGGCGCGTAGCAAGCCAACCGTCGCCAGATCGTAGCGCATTCCGAACACCAGCGCCGTTACTCGGCCAATCGTGCTTACAAGCGTCTTGACCAGCCAAAGGGCGAAAAACCGCTTCATGAAGTCCCGTGCAGCGATCAGGGGCAAGGCGAGACCGGGCGCCCAGCGCGTGTAGTGATATAGCAGCGCCACCTGCACCATTTGGGAAACCAGTCGTTGCACGAGGATCGCCCAAACGAACCAGGGCGAGAAGGCGACAGCAATTCCCGCCACTCCTCCAACCAGGGTTGAAGCAATATTCCGCTCTGCTACCTGGCGATAGCGAAGATCGCGCAACATCAGCGCGTCCATGACGGCGATCCATGGCGTTGGGATCAACATCACACCGAACGCGATCATGAAGGTTGTCAGCAAAGGCTCGTCGTAAGCCCTGGCAACGAACGGAGCAGATGCCGCCAACGCAACTGCGATCAGCGTCACGAAAAGAAGGAAAGACGTAAACGCCGTGTTCAGCGATTTCCTGTCGTAGCGGGACGACTGAATGATCGCGTCCTTGGCCGCATAGCAGCCCTCCATTGCAATGAAGTCTGCGGCAATGGTCGCGAGCGCTACGACGCCGAAAATATGTACGGGCAACTGCGCAGCGATGATCAGGAAGATAACGGTCCCGACGATCTGGGTCGCGACAAAGTTAAGCGTGCTCCAGAGAACAGCTTTCTGCATCATCGCAGATACCCGCGAGCGCGCCGTTATCGCCGGCTCTGGGTTTGTGCTCGTCGGATCTGTATTAGCCATGCTCAGCTTTCACATTGTCATATACCGGCTGGGTCCTACACCAGCAGTGTTCCAATTTGGTTGCTCCGCTTCCATTCCCGCGTGCCGGGATTTTCCATCCAGCAGCACCTGATAGCGATAGAAGCATCCTGAGTTGGGCAACAATGTTAACGAGGTTGTCGCGTATCGGCGACACAAGCTCGCGCAAAGCCTCTCCTTCACGCCAATCTGTCAGGCGCCTTCGTATTGATTGCGGTTAACTCGCAACGTGGAGTCCAACAGGCACTTGTGGCCATTTTAAACGTTGTTTTATGCGATGACGTGGCACAATCTTCGAAACAATATTCCCCATGACCCGTAACGATCTCCAGAACTCCCGCGCTGTGGATGTCGCCATCATTGGCATGGCGGCCAAATTTCCGGGCGCTGACAGCATCGACCAGTTCTGGGCAAACGTCCGTGACGGTGTCGAATCCATCCGCCGGTTGTCGGACGAGGAGCTGCTGGCTGCCGGTGTGCCAGCTGCAACGCTTGCCGACCCGGACTACGTCAAGGCTTCGCCTGTTCTCGACAATATCGACAAGTTCGATGCAGCCTTCTTTGGCCTGAGCGCGCGTGATGCGTCCGTCATGGACCCCGCTCACCGCATCTTCCTCGAGATCGCCTGGAAGGCCTTCGAACACGCCGGCTATACGGCCTTGCCGGAGGAGGGTGCCGTCGGCGTCTTCGCAGCGGCTGGTGCGCCGATCTACATGATGGAAAACCTGCGCACCAACCCGGACCTCATGCGGTCAATGGGCGAGTTCCTGGTTCGCCACACCGGCAACGATATGAACTTCCTTGCCACGCGCGTCTCCTACGAGATGGATCTGCGCGGACCCAGCATGAACGTGCAGACGGCATGCTCGTCCTCTCTCGTCGCTGTCCATCTGGCCTGCCAAAGCCTTGCCCGTGGCGAATGCACTATGGCGCTGGCCGGCGGTGCAACCGTTCTGCTTCCGCAAGCGCGGGGGTATCATTTCAAGGAAGGCGAGATCTTGTCGCCCGACGGTCATTGCCGTCCGTTCGATGCCAAGAGCGCTGGAACGGTATTCGGGAGCGGCGCTGGCGCCATTATCCTGAAACGCCTCAGCGACGCGCTCGACGATGGCGACACCATCCATGCCGTCATTCGCGGCTCGGCGATCAACAATGACGGGGCGGTTAAGGTCAGCTATCTCGCCCCCGGCGTCCAAGGTCAGGCGGCGGTCATCGTGTCCGCGCTGGCGTCGGCTGGCCTGGAAGCCGACAGCATCAGCTATATCGAAACCCACGGTACAGGCACGCTCGTTGGCGATCCGATCGAGGTAGAAGCGCTAAGGGAAGCGTTTGGCCCGCAGACCGCTCGCCGCAATTATTGTGGCATCGGATCAGTCAAATCCAACATCGGTCACTTGGGCGAGGCCGCCGGCGCAGCATCGCTGATCAAGGCGGTGATGGCGCTCAAGCATCGCAAGCTGCCGCCAAGCCTGGGCTTTGAAACGTCGAACCCGGCAATCGATTTTGCCAACAGCCCCTTCTATGTGAACGCCCGTCTCAACGACTGGGCCAGCGATGATCCCCTTCGGTGCGGCGTCACAGCGCTTGGAGCCGGCGGCACGAACTGCCACCTGATCCTTGAGGAAGCTCCTGCGGGAATTCCAGGGGAGGGAGAGCGCTCGCAGCAGCTTATCGTGCTGTCTGCCAAAAGCCGGGCCGCTCTGGATGCCAGAAGCCTCAATCTTGCCGACGCTCTGGAAGCCAATCCTGACGTCGATCTTGCGGACACCAGTTACACACTGGCAATTGGCCGACGTAGCCTGCCGCATCGCAGGGTTTTTGCTGCAACCACCGCCGGTGAAGCTGCGCGGTTGTTACGCGGCGAAGACGCCAAGCGCGTCGTGACAGGCCTCGCAGGCGATCAGACCCCTAAAACGGTCTTCATGTTTCCAGGCGGCGGTGCGCAATACGCCGGCATGGGACGTGAGCTCTATGAAACGGAAGAGGTCTACCGCGAAGCGATCACCGATTGCCTGGACATCGTCGGCCCAGCCCTCGACGTAGATCTTCGTAAGCTGATGTATCCAGAGGTTACGGATACCGAGAAATCAACGCGTGCGCTAGAGAGGCCTTCATTTACCCTTCCGTCGCTCTTTGCGACTGAGTATGCGCTGGGCCGGTTGTTCATGTCGTGGGGCGTGACGCCTCAGGCGTTCATCGGACACAGCGTGGGCGAGTATGCAGCGGCATGTCTCGCCGGGGTCATGAGCCTCGAGGATACTCTCAAACTTGTCATGATGCGCGGGCGCCTGTTCGAGGTTGTCCAGCGCGGCAGCATGCTGAGCGTGCAGCTGTCAGAATCCGACCTTCGCGCGATCATGCCCAAGGGGCTGGATATCGCAGCCGCCAACGCGCCGGAGCTTTCCGTTGCATCGGGCCCGGTGCAGGCAATCAAGGACCTGCAGGCTTTGCTCGCTTCGCGCGATATTGAATCGACCCCCGTTCATATCGATGTGGCCGCTCACTCGTCGATGCTGGATCCGGTGCTCGACCAGTTTCGCCAGCTTTGCCGCACGATCAGCTTCCAATTGCCAAAAACGCCGTTCGTTTCCAACGTTACCGGCAAATGGATCACGGCGGAGCAGGCGACATCGCCGGAATACTGGGTCACGCACCTGCGCTCGACCGTGCGCTTTGCAGACGGCCTCGCGACGCTGCGCGAACTTGGCGAGGTAGTACTGCTCGAGACAGGCCCCGGCCGGACACTCAGCATGCTGGCGCGCGCACAGGCTCAGCCGTTCCAGAACGCTTTCAGCAGCCTGCGTCATCCGCAGGAGAGCGCCAGCGATCTCGGCTTTGCCCTGACGAGCCTCGGCCGCCTCTGGGCGGTCGGCGCCGAAGTAGATTGGTCTGCCTTCTATGACGGCCAGCTGCGCAACCGCATCCCGCTGCCTACCTATCCATTCGAACATCAATCCTACTGGGTGGAGCCAGGCAAGAACTTGGCGATCGCGCCGATCGCAGGGGTGATGCGCAAAGCTGACGTCACCGACTGGTTCAGCACCATTGGCTACCAGGAAGCGCCGCTCGTCCTGCGGCCTGAAGCGGCGCGTCAGCGTATCTGGCTGTGCATCGCCGAGAAGCTGTCGGATGCTCGCGATCTGGCAATAGCGTTGAGCCCGCACCGTGTTGTGATAGCGACCCCAGGCAGCAAGTTCGGTGAGCGTCTTGATGGAACGTTCAGCATGAACTTCGGTAGCCCGGAAGATCATGCTTCCATCATGCAGTTCATGGAAGAGTCAGTAGGCTTGCCTGACCATGTCGTCTTCCTGACAAATCGCCGGGCCGGCGTGATGTCGAGCGAAGACGCGATCCTTCGGCGCTTCCTGCCGATGATCCATCTTTTCCAGGCGCTCGGAGCATCTTCGACGCCAGCGCAGGTATCAATCGTGGCATCCGGTATCGCCGGTGTGGGTGGTTCGCCGCTGCAGCCGACGCAAGCCCTCATGCTTGGGCCGATGCTGGTCGCGCCCCGCGAGTTCGATCATCTGCACACGCGCTGCATTGATGTTCCGGCAGACAAGCTTGCACCAGCGGACAAGAAACGTCTGACGGTGCGGATCGCCAACGAACTTCGAGCGGAAACGCGCGACGCGATTGTTGCGCTTGCACCAGCAAGTCGCTGGGTCCGCCAAACGACGTCGCGGCAACTGCCGGCGAGCGAAGCTGGCGCCGCCGAGTGGGCGCGCGAAGACGGCGTCTATTTCATCACGGGTGGTCTCGGCGGTATCGGGCTTGAGGTCGCAACCCACATGGCCCGCTCGAAGCGTGTTCGTCTCGCGCTGCTGGCGCGCGAACAGCTTCCATCAGAAGACAAGTGGGACAGCATTCTTGCGAAAAGTCCGTCCAGCCGTGTTGCAGAACGCATCGCAAAAGTGCGTGAACTGCGTGCGCTCGGTGCGCGCGTGATGGTCTTAGCCGGCGATGTGACGGATCGAAACGCGCTTGCCGCTGCGCTGACGTCGGTCAGAGCGGCCTTTGGGCCGTTGAACGGCGTCATTCACGCGGCCGGTGTGATGGACGACGCGCCGATGATGACCAAGACATCTGACGCGATCCGCCGCGTGCTCTCGCCCAAGGTTGACGGTACGCTCGCTCTCGATGCGATTGTCACTGAGACCCTCGACTTCATGATGTTGTTCTCATCGGTCGCTTCCAGCCTCGGCTTGCCGGGGCAGGCAGACTACACCGCTGCGAACGCGTTCCAGGATGCGTTCGCCCGCGCCCGCTCGACCCGCGCCGGGGGGCGAACCGTTGTCGTAAACTGGAATGCGTGGCGTGATGTCGGCATGGCGGCTTCCGCACATCGACGCGATACAACCGGCATCGAGCCATCGCGGCCGAGCCGTCACCCGGCTCTCGATGGGTACAGTGAAACAGGGGCGGAGCGCACGTTCGTGGCAACCTTTGCTGGCGAAGCAGCCTGGTTGCTGAACGAGCACGTGACGAAAACCGGTATTGCCCTTCTTCCGGGGACTGGCTTCGTTGAGCTGGCGCGTGCCGCCTACGCAGAAGATCGCCGCAACCAGCCTGTCGAGCTGAGCAATCTCGAATTCATCGCCCCTTTTCGCAAGGAAGCAGACAAAGCGCAGCGCCTCGAAATCACGCTGACGCCGTCGGGCGAAGCGAGCGATTTTGTTATGCGGGCAGGCGGTCCGAACAGCTCGCCCATCGCTATGGGCAGGGCGCAACTCTGCCGTGAACAACAGCCTGCGCGACTCGATATCGCAAGCATCGCTGCTCGCTGCGCGCAACGCGATGAAGCATCGAGCGATGGCAGACTGGTTCAGGACTTCATGGCGTTTGGTCCAAGGTGGGCCAATATACAACGTACGCGCTACGGGCAAAATGAAGCGCTGATCGAGCTCAATCTGGACGCTGCGTTCGTCAATGATCTCGGCGATTATGTTCTTCATCCCGCGATGCTCGATATGGCGACCGGGGGCGCGCAGGCGCTGATCCCGGGTGTTGACCTCAGTCGCGATTTCTATGTGCCGCTTGGCTATGAACGCGTGCGCGTGTTCGGCGCCATGCCCGCCCACGTCTTCAGCCATGTCCGCTGCACCGCAGATGCAAGCACGGGTCTGGCCTATTTCGACATCACGCTCACCGACGAGCCTGGCAACGTCTTCGCGGACATCGCACGCTTCACGATGCGTCGCGTTGATGGCGCCACGGCATTTGCTGCTGTCGCCGCGCGCGCCGCGCCGACGCAGCGCCAGGATGCATTGATCGAAGCCCTGCGCGACGGCATTCGTTCGGCCGAGGGCGTGGATGCGCTTGATCGCATCATGGCGCAGCCCGGCCTTGTGCAGGTCATTGCGTCTTCGGTCGACGTGAACGCATGGAGCGCCAAGCTCGATGCGACCAGGATCCAGACGACGATAAACGAGGGCAGTGTCGAAGGCTTCGAGCGCCTGCCGGGGTTGCCGGAGTATGTCGCGCCGACGACGGGCGCGGAGCGCGTCCTTGCCGCGATCTGGGCCGAACTTCTTGGCTTCAAGGCTGTCGGCGTGACTGACAACTTCTTCGACCTCGGCGGCAACTCGCTGCTCGGCGTTCGCCTGTTCGCTGGCATCCGCAAGAAATTCTCGGTATCGCTGCCGCTGGCGACATTGTTCGAGGCGCAGACAATTGCCGATCTCGCAAAACTGCTCGCTGATCCGAGCCAGGACATTCCTGCTGCCGGCGATGCGGCCTGGTCGCCATTGGTATGCTTGCGCCCGGGCGTTGCGGGGCAAACGCCGGTCTTCTTTATTCACGGCTCGCGCGGCAACGTGCTGGTCTTTAAATCCTTCGCGGATCGTGTCCGCGCGGAACAGCCCGTCTACGCGCTGCAGGCTGCCGGTGTTGATGGCAAGATGGAGCCTGACCAGACGATTGAAGTGATGGCTGAGCGCTATCTGCGCGCCATTCGGCAGGTCCAGCCGACGGGCCCCTACATGTTCGCGGGTTACTCCGGCGGCGGCGTTATCGGCTACGAAATGGCCCGGCGTCTACGCGAGGAAGGCCAGGAAACCAGCATGTTGATGCTCATTGACACGCTTGAGCCCGAGCAGATGCGCCGGCCGGTTTCGATGCCGGATCACTTAAAGAACCTCCATCGGGTCAAGCTTCATCGCTTCCTGGAACTGCCGCACGTTCTCTGGAAGTACAAGTTCCGCCCGATGCTGCGTAAGCTCATGGGCGTGCCTGACCTGCCAGTCGTTCGTACGCCGCTGGAGGCGGCATCGGATGACGTCGATCGTGCCTACAAGAACGCGCAATGGGCATATCAGACACCGCGGAGCGAACTGGATGTCGTCGTCATTCGCGCCACGGATGCGCGCATGCACTTCCTGCGCAGTGGGCCGGCCTTGGGTTGGGATCGGTTTGTGAGCGGCAAGATCAAGACGTTCGATGTCGATGCCGAGCATGATCTTGTGTTCGCGGAGCCGTCGCTTTCCCAGCTGATCGACGCTTTTGAAATTTGCGTCTCCGGCGAATGACCGTGCCTGCCTCTGATGGAGCCAGCACGGTCAATAATGCTCGCCTACTATGCGCGAGTTCATCACCCCTTCCGAAGCACGATGTCCCGCGAGCAAAGTTCGGCTCCCGGCTCGAGGCCCGGCGCATCTCCACCAAGCTTACTAAAAGCCGGCGCGGTCATCGGATCGCGATTGGGGTTGATACCGATGCCTAGATCTTTTCGGAATGTCAGGTCGCCCTGAAAGAGCGCAGGTTGGTTTTCACGAAAAGACATGTGTGTGATGCGCCGTTCGTACTTTGCGGTAATATCGAAGTGAATGTGCCGGTGCGCGCATGTAGGGTTTGTTGCCGCTCAGAATGCCTTGAGCCTGGTAAGCGCCGGGCTTCACAGTAAGAAAAGAGAAGCGGCCGTTGGCCTCGGTCTTCCGACGCGAAAAGCTTGGAAAGCTCCGATCGACGGCAGGGCCTCCTGGTTCTGCAGGATGCCCGTAGCGTCCATTTGTATCGGCTTGCCAGATTTCGATCGTCGCGTTTCTTACGGGCGTTCCATCGGATCCCAACACGCGCGCAGCAAGCAGGATTGTTCGGCCCTCCGCGCGACCTTTGCGACCTTTAACGCGCGTGAGGTCTGCATTCTGGACGATCGGCTTCTGTATTGGATAGTAGGGGTCGATTTCCAGGTTCGGTGTGGACGGCAAGTTCGAACGTGACGGCTGTTGTTGCGCCCGGACCGGGAAAATCAAGCTCGTGGCGGCCGCGCCAATCGCAACAAATCCAGCGCGTCTTGTCGGATAGGGCAAGCAATGTTCTCCCTCGGTGAACGGCAAGGTAGCAGCCGATCAATGGCCTAACAATAAATGCAAGGATGGTGCGTTGCCGCTGTCCCACGGTCACAAGGCGCCAATGACCGTTTTCGGCGA
>DAIRES010000294.1:0-3243 GCA_036795465.1 Hyphomonadaceae bacterium | reverse complement strand
TCGAAGGTCGGCGTCTTGCCCTTGGGCGTTCCCGGCAGGTGCCGCGACGCGCCCGGCTCGTTGCCGGACCGCGCCCTGAGGAACAGCTTCACGATGCGGTCTTCGATTGAATGGAAGGTTACGACGACCAGCCGCCCGCCGGGTTTCAGCACACGCTCGGCCGCCGCCAGCGCCCGCACCAGCTCGCCGCTTTCGTCATTCACCCACATGCGCAGCGCCTGGAAACAGCGCGTCGCCGGATGGGTCGGCTTGCCGCGCCGTCCGCCCAGCGACCGCTCGATGCAGTCCGCAAGCTCCAGCGTCGTCTCGAATTTCTGCGTCTTGCGGCGATATACGATCCCGCGCGCCACACGCCGCGCCGCCGGTTCTTCGCCGAGAATATGGAAAATGTCCGCCAGCTCGCCCTCGGTGAGATGGTTCACCGCGTCGGCCGCGCTCGGGCCCTTCTTCTCCATCCGCATGTCAAGCGGACCATCGCGCATGAAGGAGAAGCCTCGCCCCGCCTCGTCGATCTGGAAGGAAGACACGCCAAGGTCCAGCATCACGCCGTCGACCTTCTCGCCCCTGCCCGCCGCATGGACGATCGCTTCGAGTTCGCCAAACCGTCCCGGCGCCGGCACAAGCCGCGGATCTTTTCCCGCATGCGCCCACGCGCGCTCCATCGCCTCGGGGTCGCGATCGATCCCGATCAGCGTGATGTTCGCCACCGACAGCGCCGCGCGCGCATAGCCGCCGCCGCCATAGGTGCCATCCACCATCACTGCTCCATCAGTCGGCGCGAGCGCGTGGATCACTTCCTCGATGAGAACGGGAACGTGGCCTGAGGGAACAGGAGAGGTGAGTTCCAGCTCGCTCATTCCGCTGCCGCCCGATCTTGACCGTTCAGACCCGCGCGACGCGGCTTCGCCTTCAGCAGCCCGAGGCTTTCGCGCGCCAGCGCCCGCATCTCTTCGCGCATCGCCTCGAACGCGGTCGGCTCCCAGATCTGGAAACGGTCGCCCAGGCCGACGAACTTCGCCTTGTCGGTGATGCCGGCCTTCGCAAGCAGTTCTGCGTCCAGCACGATACGCCCGCCTTCATCAAACTTCGACGGCCTCGCCTCGCCCATGATGTAGGTCGCGAGCGCGTAGCGGCGCGGGTCCATCAGGTCGAGATCGGCCATGGAATCCTCGAAGCCTTCCATCAGGCGCATCCCCGCGCCCTCGATGCAGGCCTTGTCCAGCGACGGCCACAGATAGACGCTGTCCTCGCCGCCGAGTGATTTGCGGAAAGGTGCGGGAATCGACACCCGCTTCTTTGCGTCAACGCTGCTCTCGAAGGAGGAGAGAAACATACCCCTGATTGCCCGCTTGGCGCTCGCCCGGATGGGTCGGCGCACCCTGAAATCGTCCCGCCACGGAGCCCCTTCCGTGGAGTTTCAGGGGATACCATGGGAGGGCATGGGCAACAACGGGACATTAGGGTCGCGTTAACCATTTAGACGCCGGCTGGCGGAACAAAGCGGGTAGATCGGTGAGCTATATCCGCTGGGGTGTGGATAAGTGGTTTACGACGTGTGAATGCCTCGGCCGTTTAGCCAGCAAATGCTGGCGTTTCGGCGGTGGAGCGCTCCGCGCCCACCTGTCCACAGCAAATGAGTAAATCTCGATCAGGCGGCCTGTAAGCCGGGTTCTGTCCCGGGCCAGATCTCTCGAAAGAGAGCCGGCCCATGGGCGACCATTCCTCTGGGACGGCCCTTGCGGACCGCCTCGCGCGACCAACCCGGATGGAGCACGAAGGCGTGCCTGTCTCTTGCGAGACGCCCATCCCTATTCGGTCTTGCTCCAGGCGGGGCTTGCCTTGCCATCCCTGTCACCAGGAACGCGGTGGGCTCTTACCCCACCCTTTCACCCTTACCCCGAAACCCACCAGAAAACTGGCAAGCCCGAGGCGGTTTGCTTTCTGTGGCGCTATCCCTCGGGTTTGCGGTTGCCCGCATCCCCGGGCGGACGTTATCCGCCGCCTTGCCTACGTGGAGCCCGGACTTTCCTCCAGCAAGTTTCCCTGCCAGCGATCGCCCAGCCGCCCGATCGAGCGCGCCCTATACCAGACAGCGACGGAAAGGGCGATTCCGCCCGTTTCTGAGGCCGAAACGACGCACCTGCGCAATAACTGCGCTTGGTTATGGCCTGTTCAGGTTGGGCCGATTAGAAGCTGACCTTGCGTCTTCTGGAGGGTTTCGATGCGATTGACTGCTGCTGTTCTGGGTCTGGCTCTTTTCGCTGCTCCGGCTTTTGCTGAGCCTGGCGCGGGCGATGGCGCCGCCGTGTACGATGCCAAGTGCAAGATGTGCCACGCCTCGGGCATGGCCAACGCGCCGCTGATCGAAAAGCTCGCGACGTTCGACAACCAGAAGATCCTCGCTGCTCTCGCAGATCCGAGCCCGATCCCGATGATGGCGGCGATCACCGGCGGCCTCTCCGATGAAGACCGCCGCAACGTCGCCGTCTTCCTCTCCAAGAAGACCCTGCCCGCCAGCGGCAATCTTCCGGAAGTGAAAGCCGAGTAGGCTTTCCTTCTTTCGATCTTTCGATAGCGGCGGGCCCTTCAAGGCCCGCCGTTTTTACATCAAGCCTCGACCCTCACCCGCATGGCGCCGCAGGATCGCGCCCGGATCACTCATCGATTCGAAAAACATGGGACGAGGAAACATGGCCCGCACCACCCACCGCTCCACCGCCGGCAAGAAGCTGTACGCCGTCCGCGATGCCGAAGGTCAGTTCAAGGACATTCAGACCTACGAACGCGCCCACGGCCAGGACGTGAAGCGCGTCAGCAAAGCTGAAACCGCCGCGAAGAAAGCTGCAAAGAAGAAAGCCGCCAAAGCTGCTCCGGCGAAGAAGGCCGCTCCCGTGAAGAAAGCCGCCGCCAAAAAAGCGCCCGCGAAAAAAGCCGCCAAAGCCAAATCGAAGAAGTAGTCACTCATCGCAAGTCCGGACACGCGCCAAGCGCGTGATCCGGAACGCGAGAGAACACCCACCGCCTGTCATCCCGGAAGCGCGAAGCCCAAGAAGGCAACAGTGGCCGGGACCATGGTGAGAGCGCGACAGCCTCTCAATGGCTCCCGGCTCTCCGCTCCGCTACGGCCGGGATGACAACCACCGTTCTCTTTCCTCCTCCGCGCAAAGCGCGGGGGAGGTGGATCGCGGCGAAGCCGCGAGACGGAGGGGGCGAGTCACAAGCGTGATGTCGAGAATGAGGGAT
>DAIRES010000065.1:7244-16228 GCA_036795465.1 Hyphomonadaceae bacterium | reverse complement strand
GTTCAGGCGCACAAATGGTTCAACCTCGCGGCGACGCGCGGTCACCGTGACGCGAAGGTCCTCCGCCAGGAAATGGCCGAGATGATGTCGCACGCCGAAGTGCTCAAGGCCCAGAAGGCCGCGCGCGAGTGGATGAAGAAAGCCAACTAGGCTTTCAGCTCTCCACCGGCGAACACGATCGTCCTTTCCACCAGGACGTCCGTCGAGTTGACGAGTTCGCCGTCGATATCATCCGCCGTCAGCACGATCGGAACCTCCGTGCAGCCGGCGATGATCACTTCCGCGCCTTGCGCCTCGAGCTTCTTTGCCAGAGTCGCCATCGAACGCTTCACGGTGTCGCCCGAGTCGCCGTTCTTGATGCGATAGATAAGTTCCATGAAAGTCCGCTGCGAGTCCGCGCTCAGCAGCACGGGCTTCACGCCACGTTTCGTCAATGCATCCTGATAAAGGTTTGACGACAGGCACGCGTCCACCGCCAGCACGCCCGCACTCTCGGGTCTTAAGTCGGCGACAACATTGGTTGTCTCCTCGATAATGCTGATGAACGGCACGTTGATGGCCGCGCGGATCTCCGCTTCCCATGCATGTGTCGTGTTGCACGCCATCACGATGAACTCAGCGCCCGCAACTTCAAGTGCGCGCGCCGCGCTCGCCAGCGCGGGGCCGGGCGATGGGCCTTCGCCACGCTTGAACGCGTTGCGATCGGGTATCTTCGTGTTGTTGTCGATGATGAGACGCAGATGATCTTGTTCGCGTACAGCTCTGGTTCTCTTGAGAATTCGCTCAAAGAAATCGAGCGTCGCCATGGGGCCGAGTCCGCCGATCACGCCAACGGTTTTGGTGTCGCTCATGACTGCAGAACGCCTTGATATGCGAACAGGGAAGGCGCTCCGCCCGTGTGTACGAACAGGATCTTCGAGTCCTGCTTGAAGTGTTTGCGGCGGATCAGGCCGATCAATCCAGCCGCCGCCTTGCCGGTATAGACTGGATCAAGCAGCACGCCTTCAAGTCGAGCGAACAACCGAACTGCCTCGACCATTTCGTCAGTGGGCAGAGAATAGCCGGGTCCGACCCATTCATCCAATGCGACGACGCTGTCACGCGTCGGTGCGGGCAAGCCTGCGAATGCCGCCGCTTCGACGGCAAGCTTGTGGACATTGCCTTCCTGTTCGGCGCGCGGGCGGCGAACATTGATGCCGGTCAGTGGAACGCCGGCGTTGGCCGCGTTGAAGCCAACCAGCAACCCGCTATGCGTGCCAGCGCTGCCCGACGCGACCACGAACTCATCGAACGCCACGCCCATATCGAGCGATTGCGTCAGGATCTCACGCGCGCACACGACGTATCCCATCGCCCCAAGCGCGTTCGATCCACCGCCGGGAATGACGTAGCCCTTGCGGCCGTCTGACTTGAGCTTCTCCGCTTCCGCATTCATCGCAGCGGCAAGGTCGGTTCCCGCGTCGACGACGGTGATGGATTCCGCGCCAAGAAGATCGAACAGGAAGTTGTTTCCGCTCGCTTCTTTTCGATAACTGCCAGCAACACGTTGTTCCAGCACAAGCCGGCATTTGAGCCCTTCGTGCGCGGCGGCAGCGAGGGTGAGGCGGCAATGATTGGATTGCGGCGCCCCGACCGTGACCAGTGTGTCCGCACCCTGACGCAGGGCTTCAGCGACAAGGAACTCCAGCTTGCGCGTCTTGTTTCCGCCGCCGGCGAGACCCGTAAGGTCGTCGCGCTTTATCCATATCTCGGGTCCGCCGAGATGTTTCGACAGCTTCTCAAGCCGCTGTAGCGGCGTGGGATTTGGCGTGTAACGGCGGCGGGGCAGGGCTTCGATTTTCATGGCCAAGCATTAGGCC
Source organism: Hyphomonadaceae bacterium (assembly GCA_036795465.1). Classification (GTDB taxonomy): domain Bacteria; phylum Pseudomonadota; class Alphaproteobacteria; order Caulobacterales; family Hyphomonadaceae; genus UBA7672. Next base: position 14,369 of record DAIRES010000065.1, on the reverse strand, counting down.
GTGATGGCTGCGCAGGAAAGCCCCAGAACCGCGTCCTAGAACTGGGCCCTAGAACCGGGCAATGTCGTAGAACAGCGAGAAGTCGATCGGCAGGGCGTCACGGATGAACTGTTTCACGAACAGGTTCTCGTCGGCGATCATCTTGCGGCTTACATAGACGACGTCGAAGCGATGCAGCGGCCCGATGTCGTAGAGATCGTTCCGCGCCAGCCCGTTGCGAACATCGACAACGCGCGTCATCAGCTCTCCACCGGGAACGCGCCGCATGACGATCACATGCGTGGGCTTGCCTTCCTCGGTCCAGCCGCCCGCCAGCAGGATTGCCTGCAGCACGTCGATCTCGCCGGGCAACTCGAACACGCCTGGCGCTTTCACTTCGCCGCCGACGAAAACCTTCTGGGATCCGAAGTCGGTAGGCGTGATGACGAGCGAAGGGTCACGCAACTCGTTGGCGTAGATATTCTCGATCGCGCCTTTGAGTTCGCCGACGGTCTGGCCGCCGGCCATGATGGCGCCGATAGTCGGCAGGGCGATCCGGCCATCCGGGGCGACCGTGAACTCGCCGGAAAGCTCGGGCGCCGTGCGCACATCCACCCGGAACTTGTCGCCGGGATAGAAACGGTATGTTGCGTCCTCGGCGCGCCATTTTGGATAGGAAGCTATTGGAAAATCAAGGCTTTGCTTCGGCAAAGGGTCGCCCATGCAGCCCGATAGCGCGAAAAGCCCGGCGACGCCGGTGAGGACGGATAGACGCAGACCCGACATGATTAACGTTTGCCCGTGAATGGATAACCGCTTCTTAAGCGGCGCGGGTGAAGGCTGGCGCGTTAACCACGGGAACTGTGTCCGTTGAGCGTTGAAGCCTGGACAGAACGCACATCTGCCGGCGCGCCCGCGCCGCGCGCGCAGCCGCGCGTCGCGAAGCTGCGGCCCAGGCTTGGCGTCGCTGACACGCTGCTTCAGCTCTGGCGCGCCAAGTGGCTGATGTTGCTTGTCTTCCTCCCCATCGCGCTGATCGGCATCGCGTTCACGCTGCTCGCGCCCACGAAGTTCGCCGCGAACACGCGCCTGCTGGTGCGGCTGGGGCAGGAGTATGTGTTCGACCCGGTAATCGGCGACGCCGCCAAGGGCGCTTTCCCGCAACAGGAAGAAGTCCTCCAGGCCGAAACCGAACTCGCGCGTTCACCTGTTATCGCAGAGCGCGTCATCGCCGGCATCGGGCTCTCGCGTCTCTATCCGTCGTTTGCGGAAGCCAAACTGCGCGCCCGCAATGGCGCAACGTACGAAGTGGATCAGGAAGCGCTCGAAGCATTTGCTGCCGATTTCGACGTTTCCTCCGCGCCCAAATCCTCGATCCTGCGCATGACATACGCGCATGAAGACCCCGCGCTTGCGGCTGCCACACTCAATCGCTTCGTCACGGAATACCTGAAATACCGCCAGGAAGTTCTGTCCGGCAAAGGCGTCGCCGGTCTTTCGGAACAGCGCGACGTGATCGAGGGCAGGCTGGCTGCGTCGGACAAATCCCTTCGCGATTTCCTCGCCAGGAACGGTCTCAGTGATTTCGAAGCCGAAGCAGCGGCGTCCCGCAAGCTGTTCTCGGATATCTCCGATGAACTGGCCAAGGTCGAAGCCTCCCTGCGCGAAGCCGAAGCCAAATCCCAGGGGCTCACTCGCCAGATCGCGTCCACGCCGAAGGATGTCGATCTCTACGTCGAAACCACATCGGAACAGGATCTGGTGAAGCTGCGCCTTGAGCGCGAAGACCTGCTGGCGCGCTACCTGCCAGACAGCCGCGTCGTCCAGGACGTCGACCGCAAGATCGCCCAGCTCGACGCCTTCCTGAAATCCGCGCCAGCCCAGGGCCTCCGCCGCATCGGTCCCAACCCGACCTGGCAGGCGCTCGAAGCAGACCGCGCCGTGCAGACCGCCACCATCAGCGCGCTCACGGGCCGCTCCGCCGCGCTCGTTACGCAGAAACGCGAAGCCGAGGCCCGCATCGCGCACCTCGCCGCGCTCGAACCCGAATACCAGCGCATGAAGCGCGACCGCGACGCACTGTCGACATCCGCCGGCACATTCGCCACCCGCGAACAGACCGAGCGCGCCCGCAGCGAGCTTGCCTCCCGCAGCGTGGACAACATCTCCGTTTACGAAGCCGCCCGTCCGCCCACACGCGGCGACAGCACTAAGCGCATAATCGCCATCGCCGCCGCAATCTTCGGCCTGCTCACGGCCCTGGCGATCGGTCTGCTGCGCGCCTGGTCCGTCTCCAGCCTGCCCACATCGGGCGCCGTGGAGCGCACGCTCGGCCTTCCCGTGCTCGGCGCGGCAAGAGACCGCGCGTCATGAAAGACCTGCGCGCCGACCTGAAAGACCTTCACCGCGCACTCGCGCAAACGCCCGCAACCGATGGCGGCCGCACCGTCATGTTCATCTCGGCCCGCTCCGGCGAAGGCGTATCCAGCGTCGCCGCCGCATTCGCCTTGCTCGCTGCCGAACAGGCGCGCCGCCCCGTCTGGCTCATCGACCTCGATCTCAAGCGCAACCATCTGTTCAACACCTTCGCCGTCGGTCCGTTCGCCGACGCATTCGGCGGCGTCGGCCCGCCATACTCAGCCTCGCTGAAAACGCAGCCCTTCTTCTCCGTCGAACCGGAGCTTCCTGAGACGGGCCAAGGCCTCGGCTTGTTCACCGCCCACCGCGTCGGCGAAACGCGCCTGATGGTCACGCAATTCGACGCCAGCCGCCTCAAGACCGGCCACGGCATCCGCATCAAGACCCAGCCCGCTTACTGGCAGGCCGTCCGCGCCGCCACCGATTGGGCCGTCGTGGATGCCCCCGCGATGGAACTCGCCGGCACTGGCCTCGCCATCACCTCGCAGATGGACAAGACCGTCATCGTCGTAAAAGCCGACGAGACCTCGCCGCAGGATGTCGACGCCGTGCGGCGCGAGATCGAGACACATGGCGGACGGGTCGCCGGCGTCGTGCTGAACCGGGAAAAGCCCGACGCGCGGTTCATTGACCGCATCTCCAGATGATGGCCCCGCGCCATGTCGGCCGTGTCGAACTCGTGCTCGCGGGCGCTACGCTGTTCATGTTCGCCGAAGCTTTCCTACCGCGCCTGCTGTCGCCCAGCGCTGTTGATGTCACCGGGCAGGTTCCGGAAAGCACGCTGCTCCGCTTCCTATGGCTGCCATTTTACGGGCTGATCGGCATCGGTCTCATCGCCGCCGGCCGTGATGTGTGGCGTGTGATGTTCCGCTCGCCATGGCTGGTTTTGCTTGCAGTTCTTGCAATCGCATCCGCGCTCTGGTCGATCGATCCGGAGCTGAGTTTCCGGCGCGGTATCGCCGTGCTCGCCACCACACTGATGGGCGTCTATCTCGCCGCCCGCTATGACTGGATCTCCGCGCTCCGCCTGCTTGCGATCGTGTGGTTCGGGCTTATGGCGGCCAGCTTCATTGCAGGCATCGTCGCGCCTGGCTTTGCCGTGATGCACGAGGTTCATCCCGGCGCGTGGTCCGGCGGGTGGAGCGAGAAGAACGCGCTGGGCGGCCACGCCGCGCGTGCGTCCTTCCTGTTTGCCTTCCTTGCATGGCGAGATGCGCCGTATCGCAAATGGTGGGTCGGGGGGCTCGTCGTCTCGCTGCTCCTCGTCGTACTCTCCAAATCAGCCACAGCGCTGCTGGGGGCGTCGCTGGGCCTCGGCGTGCTCGGCGCCGCTTGGTGGATGCTCAAAGGGCGCCGCTGGTCGCTGGCGCTCATCTGGAGCGCCGCATGCGTGCTCGGTGCCGCTGTGATGATCTACGCCGTCGCCCCAGGCAATCTGCTCGGCGTCATAGGCAAGGACGCGACGCTCACCGGGCGAACGGACATCTGGATCGAACTCGCAGCTGCCATCGAAAAGAAGCCAGCGTTCGGTTACGGATACCTTGCCTTCTGGGGCCTCGATTCAGAACCGCGCTACTGGCTCGAACGGGCCGTCGACTGGAACGCGCCCTCCGGCCACAATGGCTGGCTTGATCTTGCGATCTCGCTGGGCCTCACCGGCGTTGTCATCTTCTCAATAGATGTGGCGGCATCCGCCTGGCGCGCGGCAAAGCTCTCGCTTGTCTCGCCGACGGGCGTGTTCGCCATCGGCTTCCTCGCGCAGTTCATGCTCTTCGCCATGTCGGAGAGCATCATACTCGCGCAGAACAGCATTCTCTGGACGACCTATGCATTCGTCGCAGCGAAGCTGGCGATCGAAGCGAGACGTTCGGCGGAAGTTCTTCCCCCGTTCGCGGCCAGACCGACCTAGTCGATCACGCCAGACAGCACCGCGCCGAATGTCGGCGTCGTGAGCACCGCGCCTGCCTCCACGGCCCGCTGCGCGAGTTCTTCAAGCAGGTCTGACGGCGCGCCATAGTCTGTGGGCTTCATGCTGACGTCGTGCGTGAAGAAGAATAGCCAGCCCTTTGCATCGATTGCGGTTTTGAGTGCGGCGAGGGCGCGGCGTCGATGCATCGCTGATGCGCCCAGTTCAACAGCACGCAACTGGCTGCGATCGCACTCGCCGACATTCACGCCCGGCAGTATGCCGCGTCCTGTCGCAAACACGTCTCCCACCCAGCGCTTCGCCGAATACGTCGTCTCGCCATAGGGAAACGCAAACGAAGACACAGTCTCGTGGTGGCCGATCTCCGCGAGAGCGACAAGGTTCTCGCCGATATCACGCTCGACTTTGGCGAGATTGGCTCGCGCACAATCCAGATGCCTGTGCGTGTGCGCACCGATCTCATGGCCACGCGCACGCAGCTCCGCAAGCGTAGCCCCGTCGAACATCTCGCCCATCACAGGGCTGCGTTGTCCGACGAACGACGTGCAGGCGTAGAACCCGGCGCGCCCTCCATGGCGTTCGACTATGTCGGCGCCGTTCAGGGCAGACTTTGGAAAATCATCGAACGTGAAAGACACGACCGGCCTGTCCGGCGCCACATCCGCCTGACACGCCTTGCGCCATTGTACGACACGCCGCTGCACCTTTGCCGGCGGCGATCGCGAAGGAACGTAGGTCCACTCCACCATCACAGAGCCTCCGAATAGACGAGCACACGCCACGTCTTCAGCGCGCGGCCGCGAACGGCGAGGGGCAGGCTCTCCGACTTCGCAACATCCGCCGCGAGCCACTTGAAAGACTTGCGAAAAGGCATCGCGCGCAGACGCGTCGCCATGCGGAAGAGGGGCATCGCAGCCGCATCATCAGGATGCCGCGCAGCCATTCGCGCAAAGTTGCTGCCGGAGCGCGCATACTTGCCCATCAGCTGCGCCGCACTGTCGAGGCCCAGATGCGTCGCTGTATTGTCGATATGCACGATGGGAAACAGCTTCTGGGCGTTCAGGCCCCAATCGGTATCTTCCCAGCCCCAGCCCGTGAAACTCTCATCGAACGGGCAGGCTTCCAGCACGTCGCGATGCACAAGCACGTTGGACGAGAACACATACCGCCCCGGCGCTTTCCTGCGCTCCTCGGCCGGAATGCACTCCGACATGCGCGCCTGCCAGCGATGCAGGGCGTAGGTGCGATCATTCGGCGCCGACAGCAGGGAATAGCCGCCGACGATGATGGCAGGCCCTCCGGCGCGGTCGATTGCGTCGAGATATGCCTGCAGGAATACCGGTGTATCCGGCGTCATGTCGGCATCGACCAGGAGGACCCAGTCGGCCCGCGCATGAGCTATGGCGGCGTTACGCGCAGCTGCGCGGCCGCGATTGTTGTGTGCAGAGACGATCAGGACCGCAGCGCCTGCGTGGCCCGCGCTGGCTTGCATGCGCGCGAGGAGATCGTGGTCCCGGCTGCCATCATCATAGACAATGATCTCGATCGCTTCCCTGGCTTCGCATTGGGCCAGGCCTTCCAGCAGGGGGGTCACGTCATGGCGCAGCGTCGGTACGCAGATGGAGATGCGTGGCTCGGCGCCACCCCAGAAGACGTTGTCGTGCAGCGTCTCGAGATTGCGAAGGCCATGCGTGCGGTCGATGACGTAGCGTGTCGGATGCATGCTATCTGCACCTCTGCTTGTCGCCGAGCAGGCGCGGGATCGTCATCACCACGATCCCGGCGTCGAGCCAGATCGAGGCGCGCTTCACATAATCCATGTCCAGCCGAACGCGCTCGCGCACTTCGTCAGGCGTGTGGCAGGGCCCCCGCGATCCATTGATCTGCGCCCAACCCGTCATGCCGGGCTTCATGCGATGCCGGTGAGCATAGTCGCCAACCGTGCGCGTCACTTCGATGGAACCCGCCGTCATGCCGACCGCATGCGGGCGCGGGCCGACGATCGACATCTCGCCCTTCAGCACGTTGAGCAGTTGCGGCAGCTCGTCCAGGCTGGTCAGGCGCAGGAACCGGCCAAGCCGCGTGATGCGCGGATCGTTGGCGGTTGTCTGGCGGATGATGCCTTCTTCAGCGCGCTTGTCCGGCCGCATCGTGCGGAACTTCCAGACGCGAATGATCTCGTTGTTGAAGCCATGCCGCTTCTGCCGGAAGAACACCGGCCCGGCACTGTCCAGCCGCACCAGCAGGGCGATCAACGCCATCGGCAGGGCGAACACGATCAGCGCGGACGTCGCAACGCAGACGTCGAACACACGCTTGATGGCGGCGCGGCGCATATCCTTGGGCGCGCCGGAGATGTAGGCCGCGGGTGCATCCACCACGCGGGCCAGCGAGGTCTGCTCCGGGTTGAACCCGTCGAGGTCCAGAACGAGGATGATTTCCTGCGGCAGGTTGCGGATGCGGTCGATCAGCTCGCGTACCCGTGCCTGCGCCGTCGACGTCACCGTCACGACGATCCGGTCGATGTCCGGCAGGCCGTCCCAGGCCAGCAGGTCATCGACGCCGCCGAGGAACGGAGTATCGCCCATCAGGGTGGCTGCGCTTCGCCCTGCGCGATCGTCGAAATAGCCGACAATGTTCAGCTCGCGCTCCTGGACGTTGCGCGAAACGATGCGCGCGGCGGCATGGGTCGCACCCACGATCACCACATTGTCGGACAGATGCCCCTTGCGCATCGCGGCGCGGACCATCCCGATATAGTTGGCGTGCAGCGCAAAGATGCCCAGCGCGTTGGCGGCGCA